>NZ_LIPQ01000107.1 GCF_001418135.1 Streptomyces aureus | reverse complement strand
CCGACGTCCGCCGCGCCCTCGTCCGCAGCCGCGCCAAACTCGACTACGCGGCCGTGCAGAAGCAGATCGACACGGGCACGGCCGAGGAGCCGGTGGCCCTCCTCCGGGACATCGGACGCCTTCGCGAGGCCCTCGAATCCGAACGCGGCGGGATCTCCCTCAACGTCCCCGAACAGGAGATCGTCGAGCAGGACCACACCTACTCCCTCGCCTACCGCGCCCCGCTCCCCGCCGACGGCTGGAACGCCCAGATCTCCCTGCTCACCGGCATGGCCGCCGCCGACCTCATGACCGCCGCCGGCACCGGCATCCTGCGCACGCTCCCCACCGCCCCCGACGGCGCCGTCGCCCGCCTGCGCCGCTCCGCGCAGGCCCTCGGCGTCGACTGGCCGCACCACGTCTCGTACGCCGACGTCGTCCGGGCCGCCGACCCCACGAACCCGCGCCACGCCGCCTTCCTCCAGGAGTGCACCACCCTGCTCCGGGGCGCCGGATACACCGTCTTCACCGACGGCCACATCCCCACCCCCGCCGTGCACGCCGCCGTCGCCGACGAGTACACCCACTGCACCGCGCCCCTGCGCCGCCTCGTCGACCGGTACGCGGGCGAGCTGTGCGTCGCGGCGGTGGCGGGCGACGAACCGCCCGAGTGGGTACGGGCCGCCCTGCCCGCCCTCCCCGACGCGATGGCCGACGGCTCGCGCCGCGCCAACACCGTGGAGCGCGAGAGCGTCGACATCGTCGAGGCGGCGCTGCTGAGGGAACGGGTCGGCGAGATCTTCGACGCGTACGTGATCGACGTGAAGGAACGCGAACCGGCCGTCGGCACCGTCCACCTGGACGACCCGGCGGTCGTCGCCCGCATCGAGGGCGGTGGCTCCCGCCTGCCGCTGGGGGAGTGGCTGCGGGTCAGACTCGCGGCGGCGGACCCGGGGACGGCGAAGGTGCTGTTCGCGCCCGCGTGACGGCCGGGCCGAGCTCGCGGTACAGGGCGCGCGCGTCGTCGGCGTGGAAGCGGATCAGCCGTACGGGCCGGGGCGCGCCGAAGAACCGGGGCGCGTCGACCGGTTCGGTCAGCTCGACGGTGAGGGAGGTCTGCGAGCCGACGGCGAGGTTCAGCTCGCCCTCGGCCTTCTCGTGCGAGAACACCAGCTCGTGACGGACGGACGCGATCCGGTCGAGGGGCACGGACACGTCGACGTGCGCGGCCTGGCGGAGCCGCAGGACGCCCCCGGCGAGGGTGTGCGGGCGGGTCACGGCGGCCGCGTGCAGGCCGAGGACGAACAGCACGGTGTACACGTCCAGGACGAGGACGACCGCGTGGACGACGGGCCAGTCGGCGAGCAGATACGACATGCCGACGCTCTCGACCACGCACACGAACGCGAAGCCGTACATGAGCACTGCCTGGTCCCGCGCGTGCGGGAACACGCGGTCGACACCCTTGACCCCGTGCGGGCGCCGTGCCGCCCACCGCACCAGACTCGCCATGATCCGCAGCTCGTGCCCCGTGATCCGCAGCACGGCCCCGGGCACGAGCTCGGCGACGGCCTCCCGCCGGGAGAGCCCCCGACGCCGCAGTCGCAGGTACGCCAGGCCCTCGGCGACCATGAGCGTGACGACGAGGAGCTCGGCGCCGGCCCATACGGCGGCGGGTATCCGGACCCCGCCGACCAGGAGGACGGCGAGGACGACCTCGGCGGGGAGAACGACATGGGCGACGAGCCGCAGAAGGCGAACGCCACGAGTCCGGCGGCCCGCCGTCGCCTCTGTTCCCGTCACCGCTCCGGCTCCCGTCATCGGCCCCCCTCCCGTCGTTCCCGGACCAGGCGCATCGCCAGGTGGATGGCCGCGGACTGCGCGGGGGCGAGGTCCGCGAAGAGGGCGTCCGCGAGGGAGGTGTCGGACGAGCCGGCCTCGCCCGGCGCCCCGGTCGGCATGTTCACTCCCAGCTCGTCCGGCAGGCAGTCGGCGAGCACCCGCGCGGCCTCGGCGACCCGGGGGTCGTCCGCCGCCGCCCCGGAGAGCGCGTCGAGCAGCGGGTACACCTCGTGCGCGTGCTCCGCCGCTCCCTCCATCAGGCCCATCAGCCGGGCCCGCTCCTCCTCGGGCACGACGACGTCCATCAGGGCCAGGATCTGTCGGTCCTTCGCCGCCATCGGGGACTCGGGCAGCTCGCCCAGGCCCGCGAGCAGCGAGGTGAGCTCCGGCGACAGGGGGCCGTCGGCGGGCAGCCGCCCGGCCCGGGCCTCGTCGAGGAGGGCGGACAGCCGCTCCCGGCGCGTCCGGATCTCCGCCTCCTGGCGGGCCAGGTCCTCCGCGAGCTCCTCCAGCACCTCGACGAGACCGCGCCCCTCGTCGTCGGCGAGCACTCCCCGCACCTCGTCGAGTCCGAGACCCAGCTCGGTGAGCCGGCGGATGCGGGCGAGCAGGACGGCGTCCCGGACGCCGTACTCCCGGTATCCGTTGGCCCGCCGCGCGGGCTCGGGCAACAGGCCCGACTGGTGGTAGTGCCGCACGGCGCGGGGGGTGACCCCGACCAGGGCGGCGATCTCGCCGATACGCATGGGCCCAGTAGAAACCCTGACGCTGCGGCAAGGTCAAGCGTCACTCCAGGGACCGTCCCCGAAGGGTCCATCGACCTCCTGATCGGCGGGTAGCATGGTCGGCACGGCAGACGAGCCGGGCGGGCGGCCGCGTGGAGATCCTCGGATCTTCCCGAGGAACGTCCGGGCTCCACAGAGCAGGGTGGTGGCTAACGGCCACCCGGGGTGACCCGCGGGACAGTGCCACAGAAAACAGACCGCCGGGGACTTCGGCCCTCGGTAAGGGTGAAACGGTGGTGTAAGAGACCACCAGCGCCTGAGGTGACTCAGGCGGCTAGGTAAACCCCACTCGGAGCAAGGTCAAGAGGGGACACCTCGGTGTCTCTGCGCGGATGTTCGAGGGCTGCTCGCCCGAGTCCGCGGGTAGACCGCAGGAGACCGGTGGCAACGCCGGTCCTAGATGGATGGCCGTCACCCCGACGACCGCGAGGTCCCGGGGGACAGAACCCGGCGTACAGCCCGACTCGTCTGTCGGCCCACGTGGGGAGGGCCCCGCCCGGGTGATGCGCCCGGGCGGGGCCCTTCTCGTTCACCCGGTGCCGAGCTCCGGGGAGACCGGCCGCTCGAAGAAGGTCTCCAGGACGACCGTGGCCTGCGTTCCGCTGACCCCGTCGATCGCGTAGATGCGGCGCAGCACGTCCTGCAACTGCTCCGTGGTCGACGTCCTCACCTTCACGAGCACCGACGCGCTGCCGGCGATGACGTGTGCCTCCAGGATCTCGGGGAGCGCGGCGAAGTCCTGTGCCGAATCGCCCATCCACGAGACCGAGTCGACCATCACGTACGCCAGGACGGCGCCGCCCACCGCCGCCGGGTCCACCTCGACGGTGGTGCGGCGGATCGCACCGCGCTCCCTCAGCTTCCGTACGCGCTCGTGGGCCGCTCCGGCCGAGAGGCCCACGGCCTGGCCCAGTGCGGCGTAGGACTGGGTGGCGTCCTGCTGGAGGTGCGTCAGCAGGACGCGATCGATGTGATCCACAACTCTCCGTTCGGCTTGATCTTGCGTAGACCGTATCTCATTCGGCAATCTTCCCGTCGGGCCGTACGGCATTCGGAACGGCATCTGTGTGGACGGGAAGGAACCCGCATGACCAGCGAGCGCCCCGCACTGTACGAGATGTTCGACGACCGGTTCCGTACCGGCCGCTGCATGAACGGCGACGACGGCCTGGAGGTCCTGTACACCGGCTGCCGCTGGGCCGAAGGGCCGATATACCTCCCCGCCTGGAAGCAGCTGGTCTGGAGCGACATCCCCAACGACCGGATGCTGCGCTGGGACGAGGAGACCGGCGCCGTCAGCGTCTTCCGCCGCACCGCCGGGCACACCAACGGCAACACCCTCGACCACCAGGGCCGTCTGATCACCTGTGAACAGGGCAACCGCCGGGTCACCCGCACCGAACACGACGGCACGATCACCGTCCTCGCCGACCGCTGGCAGGGCAAGCGCCTGAACAGTCCGAACGACGCCGCGGTGAAGTCCGACGGCTCCATCTGGTTCTCCGACCCGGACTTCGGCATCACCAGCGACTACGAGGGCTACCGCGCGGAGAGCGAGATCGGCGCCAACAACGTCTACCGCATCGATCCCGCCACGGGCGAAGTGCGGCTGGTCGCCGACTGCTTCGCCGCCCCCAACGGCCTCGTCTTCTCGGCCGACGAGCGGCAGCTCTTCGTCTCCGACACCCGGGCGGGCCTCATCCGGGTCTTCGACGTGCGCGAGGACGGGACGCTGTCGGACGGCGACGTCTTCGCCGAGGCCGCGGCCCGCGGGGCCGCCCGCTTCGACAACCTCCGCTTCGACGACGGCGGTCGGCTCTGGGCGGCCGCGATGGACGACGGCGTGCACTGCTACGACCCCGACGGCACCCTGATCGGACGGCTGAACGTGCCCGAGGCGGTCGCCAACATCGCCTGGGGCGGCACCAAGCGCAACCGCCTCTTCATCGCCGCCGAGACCAGCCTCTACTCGGTCGTCATGGCCGTCACGGGCACGCACCCGACCGGACCGGGACGCAGGCCCTGGCCGGCGCCGCAGTCCCGCTGAACCGGGCCGGCGGGACGCGTGTCGTTCACGGGCGACGGACCTCGAAGTGGAAGCAGCCGTACTCGACCGCCCGGACGTGGACCAGCGCCACGGCCGGGTCGGCGAAGGCTTCGCCGAAGGCCCGGTCGAAGCCCTCGGACGTGGCCTCCGGGAGCTCCAGGAGCCGGCCCCCGACGATGCGGCCCGCCGCGTCGTAGCGACGCACGGTCCGGAGCGCTTCCGCCCGGGCGAAGGGGTACGTCTCCGAGGGTGCGGGGCCGCCGCACTCCTCGGCGTGGACGAAGACGGGGCCCTGCTCGTCGTACGCGCCCGGCTCGGCCCCCGTCCCGGCCGCCCATCGCCGCAGCGGCGCGTACGAGACGAGCGCGATCCGCTCGCCCGGGACGGAGAGACGCAGACAGCAGCGGAGCGGGTCGCCGCCCTCGCCCGCGGAGTACGGAACGCAGGCACGGCCCGCGTCGTCGGTGACGCGCAGCTCGGCGAGCGCGGAGGGCGCGATGGCGCGGGCGTCGTAAGCGGTCGTGGTGGTGGTCTGGGTGCTCATACGGCCAGGGTCGCGCGGCGGGGGATGCGGCCGCTGGCGGAATTCGGACGCGGAGATACGAGCGGACCCGGGTGGGCCGTGGGGCTGAGTGCACGCAGGGGAGAACGACGCTCCCCCGTGAGGGCTCAGAGCGGCTGGAGCCGGCGGTGCAGGAGGCAGAACTCGTTGCCCTCCGGGTCGACCAGGACGTGCCAGTTCTCGGCGCCGGTCTGACCGACGTCCGCCCGCCTGGCGCCGAGCGCCAACAGCCGCTCCAGCTCGGCGTCCTGGTCGCGGTCGGTGGGGTTGACGTCGATGTGGAGCGGGAGCTTCCCGGTACGCGGGTCGCTGCTGGGGCTGAGGACGAGGGTGGGCTGCGGGCCGCCGAAGCCTGCGTCGGGCGGCCCGATCTCGATGCTTCCGTCGCTCTCACGGCCGAGCTCGACGTAGCCGAGGACCTCGCTCCAGAACGCGGCGAGCCGGTCGGGATCGGCGCAGTCGAGGATCAGTTCACTGATGCGGCATGCCATGACCGTCAGTCTAGGCAGGAGCGCGCAGCCACTTGGTGTACCAGGTCCGGAAGTCGGGGTAGGCGGGGACGAAGCCGCCCCAGTCCGGGTCCAGCCGCCAGACCTCGCCCGCGCGCGGCCCCGTCACGATCAGCCGGACGTACATGCCGCAGCCCTCTTCCGCCAGCGTGAGCGTGCCCGGGGTCAGTTCCTCCTCCCGGCCGCCGATCGCGCCGGGAAGGGGGTCGGTGAGAGGGAAAGTCGTCGCGAGCCGGCCCGGCAGACGGTCCTCCTCCCATTCGCCGTCCACGGCCCAGTCGTCCCACTCCGCCGGGCGGGGAGTCGCCAACGGCAGCAACCCATGGGCCGGGCCGGCGGGGCCGTCGCCCACCTCCGCCACGAAGGCACGGTAGTCCGGGGGGAGCCGGATGCCGTGCTCCTCCTCGAACGCGCCGATCTCCGCGCCGGGGAGCGCGGGACGCAGCTCGTACCGGTGCGTGCGCGACCCGAAACGCGCCCGCTCCGGGTCACGCGCCGCCAGCTCCCGTATCCGGGCCCGCACCTCGGCCCCGTCCCAGCTCGTCATGGAGCGACCCTACGCCTCCGCCCGCTCGTCGCCCGATCGCAGTGGGGTCGCCGCCGGGGCGGCGACCGACAGGAGCCTCTCCGCCAGAGCCCGGCAGCGGGCCCTGAGCTCCGGCGGATCGAGCAGCTCGAACTCGTGCCCCAGGAGGAGTACGTGCATGAGCACGCGGTCGAGACTCGCCGCGCCGCTCAGGACCTCGCAGCGGTCCTCGCCCCGGGCGCGCACGACCGCCGCCGACGCCGGGACCTGCGCACGGACCGTGTCCGCCGGCGCGTGGACGAGGAAGCGCGCCCGATGGGCGTAGACCCGGCTCGTCACGCCCTCCTGCACGTACTCCGCCGCGTCCGGTGCCGGGCGGGGGCGGAAGTGCCACGTCCGGGCCGCCACCTCCGTCATCCTGTCCACGCGGAAGGTGCGCCAGTCGTCCCGGTCGAGGTCGTACGCGAGGAGGTACCAGCGCCGGTCGGAGGCGACCAGGCGGTGGGGCTCGACCCGGCGCGGCCGTGGAGTGCCCCCGGAGGGATAGTCGAAGCTCGCCTCGACCTCCTCGCGGCAGGCCCCGGCCAGTGTCATGAGCGCGTCGGGGTCGACGGGTGTGCGGCCCGCGCCGAAGAACTCCACCGATCCCGACAGAGTGCGCACCTGGTGCCGCAGTCGGGTCGGCAGCACCTGGTCCAGCTTGGTCAGCGCCCGGAGCGTGGCGTCGCCGGAGCCGCCGGCCGCGCCGGCGAGCAGGGAGACCGCCGTGGCGATCGCCTCCTCGTCGTCGAGGAGGAGGGGTGGCAGATCCTGCCCCCGGCCCAGCCGGTAGCCGCCACCCACTCCCAGGCCGGCGTGGACCGGATAGCCGAGCGTGCGCAGCCGCTCGACGTCGCGCCGCACCGTGCGTGGCGTGACGCCGAGCCGGTCGGCAAGCTCGGGGCCGGACCAGACCCGGCGCTGCTGCAGCAGCCCGAGGAGGGTGAGTACCCGCTCGGTGGTCCTCCGCTCGTCCATGTGGCCCAGCCTGCCAGAGGTGGCGGACCGATCCTGTCCGCCTCGGGTGTCAGGGTGGATCCATCGCACCGCAGGGAAAGGAGCAGCACGATGAGCCGCCAATTCCAGGTCACGTTCGACGCGCACGACCCGGGGGCGCTGTCGGCGTTCTGGCGTGACGTACTGGGTTACGTCCATCCGGGCCCGCCGGGAGTCGAACTGCCGGAGGGCGCGGACCCGATGGCCGCGTGGGACGAGTTTCTGGCGAAGCTGGGAGTGCCGGAGGAGGAGCGCAACACGCGATCGGCCCTGGAGGACCCGGAGGGGGAGGGGCCTCGGGTGTTCTTCCAGCAGGTGCCGGAGGGGAAGACGGCGAAGAACCGGGTGCACCTCGATGTGAGGGCGGCGCCGGGGCTGGAGGGGGAGGAGAAGATGGCGGCGCTGGAAGCCGAATGCGAACGGCTGGTGGCGCTGGGAGGGAAGCGGCTGCGCCGCTTCGAGCCGGCGCCGCCGATGAGCGACGGGTGGATCGTGATGGAGGACCCGGAGGGGAACGAGTTCTGCCTGGACTGAGTGAGCGGTACGGGCAGGTTCTTGGGGTGGGCCGGGAGGATGGGCCTCTGGTGGGATCGCCCTCTTTCCGAGAGTCGCTCCTTCCGGTGGTGCGTCAAGGGCGCTCCTTCGTCGCGTCGCTGCGCGATGG
>NZ_LIPQ01000106.1 GCF_001418135.1 Streptomyces aureus | reverse complement strand
CCCCGAGGCCGCCCACCCGCTCCTGGAGAAGCTGGGCGCCCTGCCCGCCACGCCCCGGGCGGTCCTGACGACCCCGCAGGTACGGGCTGCGGTCGCGGCCTCCCTCGACGCGGGTGAGATCTGGGACGAGGACGCGGACACCCTGGACGCGGACGAACTCGTCGAGACCGTCCTCGCCCTGGTCCGGGACGCGGAGCTCGGCCCGGGCGAGGAGCCCTGGCTGGGCGCGCTGGCGCTGCCCGACGAGGACGGCGAACTCTCCCCGGCGGGCGAGCTGGTGATGCCGGGCTCGGCGTTCGCCGCCGTCATGCGCGAGGACGAACTGGCCTACGTGGACGCCGACCTGGCCGCCCGATGGGGCGAGCAGCCCCTCGCCGCCTGTGGGGTGCTGGCCACCTTCGCCCTGGTCCGCGCCACCGACCTCCTCCTCGACCCGGACGAGGTCGAGCCGCGCGAGGGCGACTACCCGGAGCCCGACGACGCGGGGCTTCTGGACGCGGTCGACGTGTGGTGCGAGGACGTCCTGGACCGGCTGCCGGATACGCCGGTGCCGCCGGTGGCGACGGAGATCGTGGCCGTACGGGACCTGGACCTGGTCGATGACGACGCCTGGCCGCAGGCGCTGGCCCTCCTGGCGCAGCCCCCTCTCCGCGACGCCCTCACCCAGCCCGTACGGATCCTCCTGCCGGACGGCACGACGGAGACGGTCCGCTCGTACACGGCGTGGTGGCTCCGCGACCACCCCGTCCTGGGCGGCCGCCGCCCGGCGGGCCTCCGCGCGGAGGGCTCGGACCCGCTCCTCTCCGGTCTGTACGACTCCGCCGACGCGACCGGCTTCGAGGACGAGCAGGTCCTGAGGGCGCTGGGAGTCCGCACGTCGGTGGCGGCGCTGCTCGACGAGCCGGGCGGTGCGGCGGAACTCCTGACGCGTCTCGCGGACCCCTCGCGGGAGGTCACGGACGCCCAGCTCCACGCGCTGTACACGGCCCTCGCGGACCTGGACCCGGAGCAGGTGACGCTGCCGGACGAGCTGCGCGCGGTGGTGGACGGCGAGGTGGTCGTCGTGGACGCGGCGGAGGCGATGGTGGCGGACGCGCCGGACCTGCTGCCGCTGGCCGGCGGGGTGCCGCTGCTGCCGGTGTCGCCGGCGCGGGCGGCGGACCTGGCGGAGCTGTTCCAGGTGAGGCGGCTGAGCGAGGCGGTGGAGGCGGAGGTGGCGACGGTGGGCGAGGAGCACGAGGTGCCGGACTCGGTCCGCACCCTCCTGGGCCCGACGACCCCCACGACGTACATCGAACACGAGGAACTCAGGGCGGCGGACACGGAACTCGACTGGCGCCGCACGGCGGACGGCGTCGTCCACGCCTCGACTCTGGAGGGCGTGGCGGCGGGCCTGGCCTGGTCGGCGGGCCAGTGGCCGCGCCGCTTCGAGGTGGCGGCACTGCTGGAGGACCCGTCGAGGACGGCCGAACTGGCGAGGGACCGCTGGTTCGACTGACGCCGGCGGAGGAGGCTCCTGCTCGACGGGGGTCAGTCGGTGCCGTCCGTCCCGCTCGTCGCGCCACCGCTTCTTCGACCGCAAGTTGATTTCCGTACAACTCTCCGTACAACCTCTCCGTCGGCTCGCGGGTCTGTTGAGGTGTGTGGCGCGAAGCGCCCACACCTCAACAATCGGGGGGATATCACCATGCCTCGTGCAGCCCGCACCCTGGCAGCCGCCGTCACCACCGTGCTCGCGCTGACTTCGGGAGCGCTCGCCGCCGTCCCCGCGACCGCTGCCCCGGCAGCCGGTACCGCGAACGCGGCTGTCGGCGCCGAGGAGCAGACCACGCTGTCGTTCCCCGCCAAGAGCGAGATCGTCAGTGCGGGACCGCACGGTTTCCTCACCAAGGGCGAGAAGCTCCTCTGGACGCGCTACGCCGACGGCTCCACCTCCGAGCTCACCGGCACCCCGCTCGGGAACACCCGGTCGGACATCGTCGTCGTGGAGTCCGCGCCGGACGTCTACCGGATCCACGACATGGCCGGAGGCGGCGAGCTCGCCACCATCGACCTGTCCGGCCAGGGCGTCCCGTACACGTTCCTGGCACTCAGCGGCTCGACGCTTGTCATGTGGTCCGACGGTGCTCTCCACCTGGTCAGCACGACGGGCGGCCGGATCGTGGACCGGAGGGTGCCGGGGCTGCCCTCGTCCACGGTCGTGGAGGCCACGCCCGACACGTTCCTGGTCAAGGGCTGGTCCGACGGCAAGCCGGACTACAGGGTCGTGGACGTCGCCACCGGCACCGTCACCGGGACGGTCACCGGCACGACCGCGGTGCAGGGACTCGGCGATCAGGCCGTCTCCTCGGCCTCTACCCTCGCGACCAGCCGGCGGGCAGCCGACGGGACCTACGGGCTCGTCCTCGTCGACCGGGCCTCCGGCGCGGTCACGACCAAGCCGCTGGGAACCGGCGACCGTGTCCAGGTGGAGATGGTCGGTGACTGGGCCCTCGCGGCGGACCCGCTCGGCCTGACCCAGGCCGTCTCCCCCGGCCTGGTCCCGCTGACCGCGCACCACGTCAAGGACGGACGGTCCCTCTGCTCGTCCACCGCTCGTCCTCGGTCGTCGCCCCCGACGGGACCCTGCTGATGCGCGGTGGCACCAAGGCGCACGGTGAGGGTCTCTACCGGATCTCGCTCGGCTCCGACGGGGTCCCGGCCGCCGAGCCCGTCGCGAGCAGCGGCGAGTCCACCGCGATCAGCCTGCTGCGGTCCGACGTCCCCGAGGCCATCACCCTCAGTAGCGAACCGGACAGCGACGACGCGTACTTCAGATGGTGGCTTTCGCGGCACAACGTGCGCCACGAGGTCGTCCTGCGCCACACCGCAACGGGTCTGACCCGGCGGAGCACGGAAACGCAGACTCCGGATTCGTACCCCCGGTACTACTGGTGGTACGGCGACCTGGACGGTGCCCCCGGCCCCAACGGCGCCTACACATGGGAGTTGACCGTCACCCCGCTCAACGGAATCGGTGAACCCTTCCGTACCTCGGGCGCGTTCACCCTCTCCCGCACCGGCACCCCGCACGACTTCAATGACGACGGCTCGCCGGACATCCTCGCCCGGGACACAGCCGGCCGGCTGTGGCGGGAGGACACGCACTACACGAACTACAAGCTGAAGCCCTTGCGGCGCACCCTGGTGGGCGGCGGCTGGCAGGTGTACGACCGGATCGAGGCGACCGGTGACCTCGCCGGCTCCGCCGTCGGCGATCTGCTGGCTCGGGACAAGGCCGGTGCGCTCTGGTTCTACCGGGGCAAGGGCGACGGCGGGTTCACGGACCGGGCCAGGATCGGGACCGGCTGGGGGGCCTACGACAAGATCACCGGAGGCAGCGACCTGACGGGCGACGGCAGGGTCGACGTGCTCGCCACCGACAGGTCCGGCGGCCTCTGGCTCTACCCCGCCACCGGAAACGTCAACGCCCCGCTCGGAGACCGCAAGAAGATCGGGGGCGGCTGGGCCATCTACAACCAGATCACCGCCACCGGGAACCTCGCCGGAGCCCCGGCCGGAGACCTCGTCGCCCGCGACGCGGCCGGCGTGCTCTGGCTGTACCTCGGCAAGGGCGACGGCACCTTCGCCCCGCGGACCAAGGTCGACGACGGCGGCTGGAACAAGTACACCCAACTCATCGCAGTCGGCCCCCTCCACGTCGGGCGCACCAACGCCCTTCTCGCGATCGGCCTGGCCGGGGTGACCTCGCACGAGGCCACGGGTTCGTGGCGCTACCCGCTCTCCTACCGCAGCTCCGAACCCCTCTTCGCGGGTGAGATCGCCACGTTCAACGACTACTCCTGACCCGCGTCCCGACGCGCGTCCGACTCTCTTCCCGACGCGCAGTCCGCAGGTCCGGCGACCACCCGTCACCGGCTTCCTGGAAGGAACCGATCTTGTCCCCCATGCGACACGCCCCATCCCGGCGCCTGACCGCGGCGATCATCGCCGCCCTTGCCGTCACCGCCGGGACCCTGGCCGCGGCCCCCGGCGCGCTCGCCGCCACCGCCGCCGTCTCCGCGCCCTCGGCCGCCGCCGGGGAGGTGATCCCGTTCCCCCTCGGCTCCGAGATCGTCAGCGCCGGTGCCACCGGCTTCCTCAGCAGCAACGCCGCCGGTGAGTACCGCTGGACCCGTCTCGCGGACGGCAGCTCCACCGTCGTCGCCTCCCAGGCCCCCGTCCTGGCAGGCGCCTCCGACGTCCTGGTCACCACCACCGGCGACCGTGTCCTGCGTGTCCAGGACATGGCCACCGGCGCGGCCCCCGTCGAGATCGACCTCAAAGCGCTGGCCGACGGCACGCACACCGCCTTTGGCGCTGTCGGCGCGACTGTCCTCACCAGCGTGACCACCCCCGCCGGGGCCGTGGAACTGCACCTGGTCGCCTCCGCGGCCGACGGCGCCGTATCGAACCGGTCGGTCACCGGACTGCCCGCCGGCGCCGGTTCGTTCACCCTCGCCTCGGCCGCGCCGGGCACGGCCCTGGTCGGCTTCCAGGCCGACGGCAAGTCCCGCTTCGCGGTGATCGACCTGGCGACGAACGCGGCCACCGAGACGTACGAGAGCCCGCGCCCTTCGGCCCTCTCTCCCTTCGCCGCCGTCTCCGCCACCCACGTGGCCTGGGTCGAGAGCCAGTACGCGAGCCAGGACGAGGCGGTGGTCGTCACCAACCGGGCGACCGGTGCAGTCCAGCGATTCACCGCCAGGTCCGTCAGGGGCGTCAGGATCGGCCTGACGGGTTCCTGGCTGGTCCACCGGACCTACCGGAACGGCCAGTCGGCCTTCGACGCCAAGTCCCTTGGCACCGAGCCCGCGAAGCAGCTCCTGGCCCACGCGACGAGTGTGGCCACCGCCCCTGACGGCACCCTCCTGGTACGCGGCGGCTCCCTGACGATGGGCGAAGGCGAGGGGCTGTACCGCATCGCCGCCGACAGCGACGGCGGCATCACCCGGCAGCTCGTGGCCCGCACCGGCGAGCCGACCGAGGTCGTGCTGAAGGGGCACAACATTCCGCAGGTGCTGGACCTTGACAAGAACCGGGGCGTGGTCCCGTTCACGTTCGAGGTGAGCAAGGCGGCCTCGGCCGACTTCTACCTCCGTCCGGGCGATCTTCCGGATTGCGGTGAATACTGGACATCCGCCTGGAGCGGGAACGGTTCCACGGACGGCGCCGGAAGCTTGACCATGACCTGGGACGGCAGGTTCGACTACCCCCACGGGGGCGAGTTCTCGTCCGGCACGGCGGCGAACGGCACGTGGACGTGGTGTGTCAACATCTCCCCGCACGACGGCGCGGGTCCCTCGGTGCAGCAGAGGGGCACCTTCACCGTCACCCGTAAGCCACACCCGCACGACTTCAGCGACAACGGGTCTCCCGACGCGTTCATCGTGGATGGCGCGGGAGCCCTGGAATCGTGGGACGGTGATTACTCCCCGTCCCAAGGGTGGGTCGGGTGGCACAGCTCCACGCAATCCGTATCGCGGAGTGGCTGGAACGTCTACGACCGTTTCACCATCCCCGGCAACCTCGGCGGCAACGCCGAACCCGACGTCGTCACCCGGGACAGGAGCGGCGGTCTGTGGCTCCACCCCAGCACCGGGAACGATGTCCAGCTCGGCAACCGCAAGAAGATCGGCACCAACTGGGGCGTCTACGACAAGATCAACGGCACCGCCGACATGACCGGTGACGGAAAGCCCGACCTCCTGGCCACCGACAAGTCGGGAAACCTCTGGCTGTACCCCGGCACCGGGAACATCGACGCCCCACTCGGAGACCGCAGGAAGATCGGCGGAGGCTGGGGCGTCTACAACCAGATCGCCACCACCGGGAACATCGCCGGAGCGCCTGCCGGAGACCTCGTCGCCCGCGACGCGGCCGGCGTCCTCTGGCTGTACCTCGGCAAGGGCGACGGCACCTTCGCCTCCCGGGTGCGGATCGGTGGCGGCTGGAACGAGTACACCCGGTTCACCGCCCTCGGCGACGTGACCCGCGACGGCCGCGGCGACCTGCTCGTGTCCTACCCCGACGCGAAGGAGTACGACGGCGAGGGCGGCTACCTGTACGAGAGCACCGGCGACTGGCGGGCGCCCTTCAAGCCCCGCCGGGAGGCCATCACCCCCGGTGGCCGCGGAGACGTCGCCGTCTTCTGATCGATCGGAACTCGCGATCTTGGGTGGGTCAAGGGTGGCCGAAGGCCATCGCGCGGCGACGCGACCGCAGGGAGCGCCCCCGGTTCTGCTCGACGCCCTGTCATTGACGGCCCGGACGCCGGCTGTGCCGACTGCCGGGCCGTCGCCTGACCGGGGCGGCAGGGCTACGCCGGGAACTTGCGGTCCACCCACTTCCACGCGACCTCCAGGAGCAGGCCGCCCGCCGCCGCGATCGCCACCGCTGCCCATGGCAGCGTCGTGCCCACCAGCTTCAGGGCGAAGAAGTCCTGGAGCCAGGGCACGATCAGGACCAGGACGAACGCGCCTCCCATCGTGGCGACCAGGGTCAGGCGCCACCACGTGTACGGGCGGGCGATGATCGCCAGGACCCACATCGAGACCAGGAAGAGGGTGAGGGTGGCCGCGCTCGTCTCGGCCTCCAGGGCGCCTTCGCCGCTGTAGTGGTGGCGGGCCAGGAGGTACGTGGTGAACGTGGCCGCCGCCGCGATGACGCCGCCCGGGATCGCGTACCGCATCACCCGGCGTACGAAGTTCGGCTTGGCCCGTTCCTTGTTCGGCGCGAGCGCGAGGAAGAAGGCCGGGACGCCGATCGTCAGGGTGGAGAGGAGGGTCAGGTGGCGGGGGAGGAAGGGGTACTCCACCTGTGAGCACACCACCAGGACCGCCAGGAGGACCGAGTAGACCGTCTTCGTCAGGAAGAGGGTGGCCACCCGGGTGATGTTGCCGATGACCCTGCGGCCCTCCGCCACCACCGACGGGAGTGTCGCGAAGCTGTTGTTCAGGAGCACGATCTGGGCCACCGCTCTCGTGGCCTCCGAGCCCGAGCCCATCGAGACGCCGATGTCCGCGTCCTTCAGGGCCAGGACGTCGTTCACGCCGTCGCCCGTCATCGCGACCGTGTGTCCGTGGGACTGCAGGGCCGCCACCATGTCGCGCTTCTGCTGCGGCGTGACCCGGCCGAAGACGGCGTTCTCGTCGAGGACCTTCGCCATCTCCTCCCGGTCGCTGGGGAGCGTGCGGGCGTCCACCGTGTTCGCCGCGCCCGGCATGTCGAGCTTTCCGGCCACCGCGCCGACCGAGACCGCGTTGTCGCCGGAGATGACCTTCGTGGCGACGTTCTGGTCGGCGAAGTACGCGAGCGTGTCCGCGGCGTCCGGCCGCAGTCGCTGTTCGAGGACGACCAGGGCCGTCGGGTGGGCGCCGGTCGCGACCTCGGGCGAGTCGAGTTCGTTCGCCGTCCGCGCCAGGAGCAGGACCCGCAGGCCCTGTTCGTTGAGGTGGTCGATCTCGGTGAGTGTCGGGTCCCCGTGGGGCAGGAGGACGTCGGGGGCGCCCAGCAGCCATCTGGAGTTCTCGCCGTCGCCCTCGCTGAACGCCGCCCCGCTGTACTTCCGGGCCGACGAGAACGGCAGGGCCTCCGTGCACCGCCACTCCACCGTGTCCGGGTAGGCGTCGATGATGGCCTGGAGGGAGGCGTTCGGGCGGGGGTCGGATTCTCCCAGGGCGCCGAGGACCTTCCGTACGTACGGTTCGTCGCTGCCGTTGAGGGGGCGGAGCTCGGTGACGTCCATGCCGCCCTCGGTCAGCGTGCCCGTCTTGTCCAGGCACACGACGTCCACGCGCGCGAGGCCCTCGATCGCGGGCAGTTCCTGGACGAGACACTGCTTGCGACCGAGTCGTACGACTCCGATCGCGAAGGCGACCGAGGTGAGCAGGACGAGTCCCTCGGGGATCATCGGGACGATGCCGCCGACCGTACGGGCGACGGCGTCCTTGAAGTTGTTGTCCTTGACGACGAGCTGGCTGATGACGAGCCCGATCGCGGTCGGGACCATCATCCACGTCACGTACTTGAGGATCGTGGAGATGCCCGTACGGAGTTCGGAGTGGACGAGCGTGAAGCGGGAGGCCTCTTCGGCGAGCTGTGCGGCGTAGGCCTCGCGGCCGACCTTGGTGGCGGTGAACGCGCCGCCGCCGGCGACGACGAACGAGCCCGACATCATCAGGTCGCCGGGTTTCTTGACGACGGGGTCGGCCTCGCCGGTGAGCAGTGATTCGTCGATCTCCAGGCTGTCGGCCTCCGCGACCTCCCCGTCGACGACGACCTTGTCCCCGGGTCCGAGTTCGATGAGGTCACCGAGGACGATCTCCGAGGTGGAGAGTTCGGCGGCCACGCCGTCGCGCCGGACGGTCGGTTTCGCCTCGCCGATGACGGCGAGCCCGTCGAGGGTCTTCTTGGCGCGGAGCTCCTGGATGATGCCGATGCCGGTGTTGGCGATGATCACGAAGCCGAAGAGGCTGTCCTGGATCGGCGCGACGCAGAGCATGATCACCCACAGCACGCCGATGATGGCGTTGAAGCGGGTGAAGACGTTGGCGCGGACGATGTCCGTGGTCGAGCGGGAGCTGCGTACGGGGACGTCGTTGACCTCGCCGCGGGCGACGCGTTCGGCGACCTCGGCGGAGGTGAGTCCGGCGGGGCGGTGGACAACGGGTGGCCCCACCGCCTCGGCCTCGCCGCCGTCCGTGTCGATCTTCGCCCGCTGAGTCATGTTTCCGACGGTACGACCGGAACCGACCGTTCACCTGCCGAGAAGGGCGAAGATCAGACCGGGGGAGGAGGGGAATGGTCCCCTGGCATTACGCGCCGGGGTGCGCCTCGGGGTTCCCCGTGGTCTCGCCCGCGGTCTCGGTCCCCGCGGCCCGCGCCGCCTCGTGCCGCTTGATCGCCGCGTCCCGCTTCCGTACGTACCAGATGCCGATCAGGCCGAGTCCGGCGCCGGCGAGGCAGGTCCACACCCACCAGGTCAGGTCCCGGTCGTCGAACCAGCCGTAGAACGGGACCTGGACGAGGAAGAGGACGAACCACAGGATCGTTCCGCCGGTGATGGTGGCGACGACGGGCCCTTCGAGGGGCTCGGGTGCCTCGTGCTTCGGTGTCCACTTCGCCATGAGGGTCAGTCTAGGTGGCGGGAAATCGTATCTACGCGCGGAGATAGACGCCCGCTCGTTCATGTGTTCATACTGAAACGGTTTGCCTCTGGCGGGTTTCCTTCGTACGAACCGCCAACGGACGTCTCCCGAAGAGGAACCCCCCATGAGCACCACGGCCACCGCCAAGGCCATGCCCCCCGAGCCTTCCGCTCCCCAGGAGCCGACCTCGGGTCTCGACCGCTACTTCAGGATCTCGGAGCGCGGCTCGACCGTCGCCCGCGAGATCCGCGGCGGTTTCGCCACCTTCTTCGCGATGGCCTACATCATCGTGCTGAACCCGATCATCCTCGGCAGCGCCAAGGACATGTACGGGCACCAGCTCGACGGCGGCCAGCTCGTCACCGCCACCGTCCTCACGGCGGCGTTCTCGACGCTCCTCATGGGCGTCATCGGCAACGTCCCGATCGCCCTCGCCGCCGGCCTCGGCGTCAACACGGTCGTGGCGCTCCAGCTCGCGCCGAAGATGTCCTGGCCGGACGCCATGGGCATGGTCGTCCTCGCCGGTGTCGTCGTGATGCTGCTCGTCGCGACCGGTCTGCGCGAGCGCGTGATGAACGCGGTCCCGGTCGGCCTGCGCAAGGGCATCGCGATCGGCATCGGCCTCTTCATCATGCTGATCGGCCTCGTCGACTCGGGCTTCGTCTCCCGCATCCCCGACGCCGCGCACACCACCGTCCCGCTCCAGCTCGGCGGCGACGGTCACCTCACCGGCTGGCCGGTGCTCGTCTTCATCCTGGGCACGCTCCTCACCCTCGCCCTGATCATCCGCAAGGTGCCGGGCGCGATCCTCATCTCGATCGTCGTCATGACGATCGTGGCGATGGTGATCAACGCGGTCGCGACCGTCCCGTCCTGGGGTCTGACCACCCCGGAGTGGCCGGGCAACCCCGTCGCCTCGCCCGACTTCGGTCTGGTCGGCGAGGTCAGCCTCTTCGGCGGCTTCGAGAAGGTCGGCTACCTGACCGGCGTCCTCTTCGTCTTCACGGTGCTGCTGTCCTGCTTCTTCGACGCCATGGGCACGATCCTCGGCGTCGGCGACGAGGCCAAGCTGATCGACAAGGACGGCAACTTCCCCGGCATCAACAAGGTCCTGCTCGTCGACGGCCTGGCCGTCGCCTCCGGTGGCGCGACCTCCTCCTCGGCCACCACCTGCTTCGTGGAGTCCACGGCGGGCGTCGGCGAGGGCGCGCGCACGGGTCTCGCCTCGGTCGTGACCGGCGGTCTGTTCTCGGTGGCGCTGTTCCTCACGCCGCTGGCCACGATGGTCCCGTCCCAGGCGGCCACGCCCGCGCTGCTCGCGGTCGGCTTCCTGATCCTGGCCGGTTCGGTCAAGGACATCGACTGGAGCGACTACACCATCGCGGTGCCGGCGTTCCTGGCCATGGTGATGATGCCGTTCACGTACTCGATCACGAACGGCATCGGCATCGGCTTCATCGCGTTCAGCGTGCTGCGGCTCGCGGCCGGCCGCGGCCGTGAGGTCCCGGTGGCCATGTACATCGTGTCGGCGGTCTTCGTCTTCTACTACGCGATGCCGGCGCTCGGCCTCACGTGATCGCGGGGGGTGTCGGTGGCCGTGGCGGCCGCCGGCTCCCCGTCCGCCTCCCCGTAGAACTTCTCCGTCTCGTCGACGGCGGTCTTGAACCGCTCGTCGAAATCCTCGCGAATGAGCGTCCGGACGACATAGTCCTGGACGCTCATTCCTCTTTTCGCGGCGTGACTCCTGAGCCGGTCGAGCAGCTCACCGTCGATGCGCAGGCTGAGCACTGTCGATCCCATGTCGTTCAGGGTCGGGGCAGCCGGGGCTTCTTTGCGTCACTTTCTGGATCCGACTCACTCGTTTGGGTGATACATGGATGCGGAAGCGTGATCCGGGCGCGTGCGGTTCACGCGCGGGGGCAGGCGTGCGGGGGTAAACGGGTGTGATCCGTGCGACGTCCGCGCGCCCCCGTTGGTATTTAGGCAGAGTAATGAGTTAGGCTAACAAACATGCCTGACCTGTCCCACGGCACAGCCGACGACGCCGCGGCCGTGAACGCGCTCCGCTCCTCCGTCATGCGACTGGGCCGACGCCTCAAGCACCAGCGCGTCGACGAGTCGCTGAGCCCCACCGAGATGTCGGTGCTCGGCACCCTCGCGCTCTGCGGCTCCGCCACGCCCGGCGAGCTGGCCCGCAAGGAGCACGTCCAGCCGCCGTCGATGACCCGCATCGTCGCGCTGCTCGAAGCCAAGGGACTGGTCCGGCTGGAGCCGCACCCCGACGACCGTCGGCAGAAGGTGGTCAGCCAGACCGAGCAGGCCGAAGCCATGCTCGAAGAGTCCCGCCGCAAGCGGAACGCCTGGCTGGCCTCGCTCGCCGAGGGCCTGGACGAGGACGAATGGGCCAAGCTGCGCGCGGCTGCCCCCGTCCTGGAGAAGCTCGCCCACCTGTAGTCCACGCGCCAAGGAGGCGACGCACTTTGAGTACGGGACCCGGAGCAGACTCCGCACCCGTCCACAAACCCACCCTCGACACCCGCGGGCGGGGGGAAACCTTCTCCTCGCTCAGGATCCGTAACTACCGGCTGTTCTTCACCGGCGCGATCGTCTCCAACACCGGTACATGGATGGCCCGCATCACCCAGGACTGGCTGGTCCTGAGCCTCACCGGCTCGGCCGCCGCCGTCGGCATCACCACGGCACTGCAGTTCCTGCCGATGCTGCTCTTCGGCCTCTACGGCGGAGTCATCGCCGACCGCTACCCGAAGCGGCGCCTGCTGCTCGTCAGCCAGGCAGCCCTCGGCCTCTGCGGCATCGCGCTCGCCGTCCTCACCCTCTCCGGCAGCATCCAGGTCTGGCACGTCTACCTGATCGCCTTCCTCCTCGGCATGGTGACCGTCGTCGACAACCCGGCCCGGCAGGCCTTCGTCTCCGAGATGGTCGGCCCCGACCACCTCCGCAACGCCGTCTCCCTGAACTCGGCGAACTTCCAGTCCGCGCGGCTCGTCGGCCCCGCCGTCGCCGGTGTCCTCATCGCCGGTGTCGGCAGCGGCTGGGCCTTCCTCCTCAACGGCCTGTTCTTCCTCGCGCCGCTCACGAGCCTCCTGCTCATGCGGACGAGCGAACTCCACAAGGTGGAGCGCGCCCCGCGCGGCAAGGGCCAGCTGCGGGAGGGCCTGCGTTACGTGGCCGCGCGACCGGATCTGATCTGGCCGATCGTCCTCGTCGGCTTCATCGGCACCTTCGGATTCAACTTCCCGATCTGGCTCACCGCCTTCTCCGGCGACGTCTTCCACGTCGGCGCCGGCGCGTACGGCTTCCTCAACACCCTCATGGCGGCCGGCTCGCTCGTGGGCGCCCTCGCGGCGGCCCGGCGCGGCTCGACCCGGCTGCGGATGCTGGTGATCGCGGCGGCGGTGTTCGGCATCCTGGAGATCGCGGCGGCCCTGTCGCCGGCGTTCTGGCTGTTCGCGCTGCTGCTCGTCCCCATCGGCATGATCGGCCTCACGGTCAACATCACCGCGAACTCGGCCGTCCAGATGGCGACCGACCCGGCCATGCGGGGCCGGGTGATGAGCCTCTACATGATGGTCTTCGCCGGCGGTACGCCGATCGGCGCGCCGCTCCTCGGCTGGGTCACCGACACGTACGGCGCCCGCGTCGGCTTCGCGACGGGCGGCGTGATCTCCCTGGCGGCGGCGGTCGTCGTGGGCCTGGTCCTGGCCCGGGTCGGCGGCCTCAAGGTCGCCTGGGCCTGGCGCCACGGGCACCCACAGGTGCGGTTCGTGGCGCGGGAGCGGCTGGC
>NZ_LIPQ01000105.1 GCF_001418135.1 Streptomyces aureus | reverse complement strand
GCGTCGGCCCCGGCCCTCGGCCGCCCTCCGAGTGTGAAAAGGCGGCCTCCGCCGCCGGGTCAAGGGTGGCCGAAGGCCATCGCGCAGCGACGCGACGAAGGAGCGCCCTTGACCCGGTGGCGGAGGCCGCCACACTCGGAAAGAGGGCGGCCGCACCCGCACGAAGAGCACCGGGTGCAGGTCCTGGTGTCGCCGGGACGGCCGCTGTTTCCCGGGAATCGGCCGCCCTGTCGAAATTCTGTTGATCCCCGTACAACTCTCCTTGCGGCTCGCGAGTCTCTTGAGTCGAGGGCGCACGAAGCGCCCTCAAATGCCCCAAGGGGAGATTTAGTCATGTCCCGTGCACGTAGCACTCTTGCCACTGCCGTCACCACCGTCCTGATGCTGACCGCCGGCGCCCTGACCGTCGTACCGGCGTACGCAGCGGGGTCTCCGGCGCCCGCCGCCGCCTCCGCCCAGCAGCAGGCCCAGCTCCGATTCCCCGCCAGGAGCGAGATCGTCAGCGCCGGGACGACGGGCTTCCTGACCAAGGGCGAGAAGCTCCTGTGGACGGACCTGGAGACCGGCGCCACGACCGAGCTGCCCGGGACGCCGATCGGCAACAGCGCCTCGGACGTCGTCGGCGTGACAATCGCCCCGAACGTCTTCCGGCTCTACGACATGGCCTCGGGCGCCGAGCCCGTGACCATCGACCTGAGTGGCCGGGGCGTCACGTACACCGCGGCCGGGATCAGCGGCACGACGCTCGCTCTGCGGGTCGGCAGCGAACTGCATCTGGTGACCGACGAGGGCGGCACCGTCCATGACCGGAAGGTGCCCGGCCTCGCCTTGGCATCCGCGTACGCGTCCACGGTCACGGCCACCCGGCAGAACGAGTTCGCCGTGGCGTACCGGAGCGACAAGCCCATGGTGGCCACCGTCGACATCACCACCGGCACCGTCACCGAGTCCCACGACGCCAAGCCGACGTCCAGCGTCTTCGCGTCGGACACCTCCGTCGTGTGGACCGAGCAGTCCAACGAGGAGTTCGACCTGGCCGTCCTCGACCGGGCCACCGACACGACCACGGTCACCCCGCTGGGCACCGGGCACAGGGCACAGGTCGAGCTGATCGGCGACTGGGCCCTGACCGCCGACCCGCGCGGGCTGATCAACGCCTGGTCCCCGGACCTGGTCCCGCTGACCGCGCGCTCCCTCAAGGACCGGACCACCACGGTGCGGCTGCTCGACCACCGCTCGTCCACCGCCGTCGCCCCCGACGGCACCCTGCTGGTCCGCGGCGGTACGAAGGAACACGGCGAGGGGCTGTACCGCATCTCGCTCGGCGAGCACGGCACCCCGATCGCCACGCTCGTCGCGGGCAGCGGGGAGTCGACCGGACTCGGGACACCGGTGACCTCGGCCCCGGAGACGGTCACCCTCGATTCCAACTACACCCAAGTGCGGTTCTCCTGGACGCTCGCCCGGGCCAATGTGCTGGGGAAGCTGACACTGCGCCATACCGCGAGCGGGCTGACCAAAAACGCCGCGCTCACCGGCGCGTACGTGACCGAGCCTCCGTTCAGGGTCGGCTACAGCTGGACCGGCCTCCTGGACACCGCGAGCGCGCCCGCCGGCGACTACACCTGGGAGTTCACGGCCACCCCCGCGAACGGCATCGGCGATCCCGTGAGTGCCTCGGGTTCGTTCACGGTGACCCGCCCCGTCGCCGCCGCGCACGACTTCGACGGCAACAACTCGCCGGATGTCCTCGCCCGGGACGCGGCCGGCCGGCTGTGGCGCGACGACACGTTCTTCCCCGACCAGGAGATGATGCCGGCCGGTCGTACCCTCGTGGGCGGCGGCTGGAACGACTACGACCGGATCGAAGTGGCGGGCAACCTCGGCGGCTCCGCCACGGACGACCTCGTCACGCGTGACAGGACCGGCGGTCTCTGGCTGTACCAGGGCAAGGGCGACGGCGGATTCACGCCCAGGACGAGGATCGGCAGCAACTGGCAGATCTACGACAAGATCACCGGTGGCGGCGACCTGACCAACGACGGCAAGCCCGACCTCCTCGCCACCGACAAGGCCGGGGGCCTTTGGCTCTACCCCGGCACCGGGAACGTCAACGTCCCGCTCGGCGACCGTAAGAGGATCGGCACCAACTGGGGTGTCTACAACCTGGTCACCGCCACCGGCAACATCGCCGGCGCGCCCCCCGGTGACGTCCTCGCACGCGACTCCTCCGGTGTCCTGTGGCTGTACCTCGGCCTCGGCAACGGCACCTTCACCCCCCGCGTCAGGGTGGGCGGCGGCTGGAACGCGTACACCCATCTCGTTCCCATCGGCAACGCCGACCGGTTCGGCTACCCCGACCTGCTCGCTGTCGGCCCGAACGGCTCGTACCTCTACTCGAGCGGAGGCGTCTGGAACCGTCTCTTCATGCAGCGCCGGAACTCCGGGCTCTACCGGGGCGAGACCGCCACGTTCAACGAGTACTCCTGACACGGCTGCTTCTGACACCGAACGACGGACCGCGGCCGGCGGCATCCCACCGCCGGTCCCGCTCTGACAACGACTGTTCCGGGCCTCCGAGTTGAAGCCGAGCCCCCTCACCTGATCGATATTCAGATCGCGAGGGGGCTCGGCTACTGTGTGGCCCATGCAGGGGGAACTGGAAAACAATCCGAATTCGGGCAGTCTGGACGGCAGCGGAGCCATGCCGCTGGAACCGGGTGATCCCCGGCAGATCGGCGCGTTCAGGCTGCTCGGGGTTCTCGGGTCCGGGGGCATGGGGCGGGTCTATCTCGGCGCCGTGCCAGGGAAGTTCGCCGCCGTGAAGCGGGTCCTTCCCGTGCTCGCCGAGGACACCGACTTCCTCAGCCACTTCGGCCACGAGCTCGACAACCTCGCCCGGCTCCCCGCCGGCGCCAACACCAAACTGCTCGCCAGCGACCGCACGGCCAAGCCGCCGTGGTTCGCGACCGAGTACATCCCGGGCATCACCCTCAACGAGGCCATCCGGCTGCACGGCGGCCCCCTTCCCGGCCCCGCCCTCTGGCGGCTCCTCCGCGAGGCCGCCGCCGGGCTCGGTGTCGTCCACGGCGCCGACATGGTGCACCGCGACCTCAAGCCCTCCAACGTCATGCTCACCTCCTCCGGCCTCTCGCTCATCGACTTCGGCGTCGCGCGCGCCGCCGACCAGAGCCGGCTCACCAAGACCGGCATGGTCATCGGCACGCCCGCCTACATGGCCCCCGAGCAGGCCGTCGCCGACCGCCGGCTCACCGGCGCCGCCGATGTCTTCGCCCTCGGCAGCCTCCTCCTCTACGCGGCGAACGGCCGCCCTCCCTTCGGCGACGGCTCCGGCCCCGACCTGCTCTACCGCGTCGTGCACGCCGAGCCCGAGTTCGGCCGGCTCACCGAGACCGAGCCCGAGCTCGCCGACCTCATCCGGACCTGCCTCGCCAAGGACCCGGCGGACCGCCCCACGGCCGCCGAGCTCGTCGAGCGGACCACCGAGCGCGCCGCGGGCGCCCTCTGGCCCTCCGCCGTCGGTGAGCGGATAGCCGAGCGGGCCGCCTTCGCCGCCGAGGTACCCACCGCCGAGCACCTGTCGGAGCTCGCGAAGGCCGAGCCCGCCGAGGACGTCGCCACGGCCTCCCTCACCCCGCAGGCGGGCTCGAAGGCGCCCGCCACCGCCGCGCCCGATCCGCTCGCCGTCACCGGTTCCGCCGCGCCCGGCGCGCGTGAGAAGCGGCGCAGCCGGTTCGTCATGTTCGCGGTGCCCGTGGTCGTGGCGACCGGCACCACCCTGACCGTGGCCCTCGGCCCGTACCAGATCGGTCAGCTCGGGGCGGGCCCCGGGCCCTCCTCGTCGCCGTCCGCGGTGGCCTCGCAGCCGGCGAACGTACAGCTGCCGTCGACGCCCGGCGCGCCTTCCGCCAAGACCCCGCCCGGCAAGCCGCCGGTGTCCAAGCCGCCGGGCTCCTCACCCGGCGCGCCCCCGCCCGCCGACGGCGGCGCGGGCGGTGGTGGCGGTGTCGTCGGCGGCACCGGCACCCAGCCCGGTGGCGCGGGCGGCGCGGGAGACGGTTCCGGCAGCGGTTCCGGCGGCGGCTCCGATCCCTCCGGCGGCGGGTCCACGCCCTCCGACCCTTCCGGCGGCACGACCACCCGCCCGCCCACGCCCAGGCCGGCCCAGACCTCCAAGAAGCCCGCGCCTCCGCCGACCTCCGGCGGCGGTTCGGGGTCCGCGGGGACGTACTCCATGGAGAACGTCGCCAACGGCCAGTGCCTGGGCGAGAACGACGCGGGCTACGCGATCCTCGTCAACACCTACGAGTGCGGCTCCGCGGCCGACAGCACCTCGTACGCCTGGACGTATTCCACCGGCTCGAACGGCACCTTCCGCCTCATCAACAAGAGGTCCGGGAAATGCCTGCAGCCGTCGGGCTCCAGCGTCACGATCGCCGCCTGCAACGGCTCCACCGTCCAGTCCTGGAAGGTGGGTGCCACGACGTCGTCCGGGCGGACGATCAAGAACATGCAGGACGGCCAGTGCCTGGTCACGGGCCCGCCATGGGTGATGACGTACACCTGCAACTCCGGCGACCGCGCGCAGCTCTGGCGGAACATCTCAGCTCTCTGAGCACTCCGCGCGCGGCCGGAAGACCGGGACCGTCACGTCCCCCTCCCGCCGGAAGGCGACCTCCAGTTCCATCCCGATCCGGAGGTCGCCCTCCGCCACCTCCACGACCTCCGTCATCATCCGCGGGCCCTCGGCGAGGTCGACGACCGCCGCCGTGTACGGGACGCGCTCGCCGAAGGGCGGGAGGTCGTTCCGGTGGACGACCGACCAGGTGTAGAGGGTCGCGCGGCCGCTCGCGCGCTCCCAGGTCACGTCCTCGCTCCAGCAGTGCGGGCAGAACTCGCGCGGGTAGTGGTGGACGCGGTCGCAGGCCGTGCAGCGGCGCAGGAGGAGGTGTCCCTCGGCGGCGGCGTCCCAGTACGGACGGGTGAAGGCGTCGATGTCGGGGTCGGCGGCCGTCATCAGAAGAGTCCGATCGCGTGGTCGAGGGACCAGGTCTGCCAGGACATGGCGAGGAGCGCGACGAGCGAGATGAGCGCCATCATCGCGTTCTGCCCCTGCTCTGCCCAGTCGTGGATCATGAGGACGAGGTAGAGGAGGTTCAGGAGGAGGCCGCCGATCAGGGCTACCGGTGTCAGGAATCCGGCCACCAGACCGAGCCCGAGGGCCAGTTCGGCGTAGACGACGACGTACGCCATGACCTTGGGGCGCGGTGCGACGATCGTCTCGAAGCCCTTCCTGACCGGTGGCCACTTGTGCTTGCCCGCCACGTCGGCGGCCCAGGCGATGCCCGTGCCGCGCTCGAACCAGCCCTTCTTGTCCTTGTGGCGCCAGCTCTCCAGCCACCACAGGCCGAGGCCGATGCGGAGGACGGCGAGCCATTCGGCGCCGGTGAGCCAGACGGTCTGCATGCGTGCTCCCCCTCGTGGGACACCCCGAGATCTGACGGTACGTCAGTTCAGCGCAGCCCGGCCTCCCGCGCAAGAGGCGGACGCCGGGCGACCGGGGCGAGCGGTCGGCGTGACCGATTCGCAACCGAAATCCCTCTTGACCGAGACCCACAGCGTGTACACGTCATTACGCTCAGCATTCATGGCCACCACCCCCCTTGCACTCTCTCCACAGACCGCCCACCCCGTGTACGTCATCGGCGCGGGCCCCGGCGGGCTCGCGGTCGCCGCCGCCCTGCGCGCGCGGGGCGTCCGGGCCGTCGTCCTGGAGAAGTCCGACGCCGTCGGCGCCTCCTGGCGCGCCCACTACGACCGGCTGCGGCTGCACACCACCCGGCGGCTCTCGGCCCTCCCCGGACTCAGGATGCCCCGCTCGTTCGGGCGCTGGGTGGCCCGTGCGGACGTGGTGCGCTACCTGGAGAAGTACGCCGAGAAGCACGAGCTGGAGATCGTGACGGGCGTCGAGGTCTTCCGTGTCGAGCGGGCCGGGGCCGACTGGGTCCTGCACGCGACCGGCGGGCGCCGGCTCACCGGGCGGGCCGTCGTCGTGGCCACCGGGTACAACCACACCCCGCGCCTCCCCGACTGGCCCGGCCGTGACGCGTACAAGGGGCGGCTCGACCACGCCCGGACCTATCGCAACCCGGAGCCGTACACCGGTAAGGACGTCCTCGTCGTCGGCATCGGCAACACCGGCGCCGAGATCGCCGCCGACCTCGCCGACGGCGGGGCCGCCCGGGTGCGGCTCGCGGTGCGGACCGTCCCGCACATCGTGAAGCGCACCACCGCCGGCTGGCCCGCGCAGCGCTCGGGCATCCTCGTCCGCCGCCTGCCGACGGGTCTCGTCGACCGGCTGGGCGCCCTCGCGGCCCGGGTCGGGACGCCGGACCTCTCGGCGTACGGGCTGCCCCGGCCCGACAAGGGCCTCGCGACACGCCAGCGCGAGGGGGCGATCCCGGTGCAGGACGTGGGCCTCATCGACGCGGTACGTGCGGGGAAGGTCGAGATCGTCGCGGCCGTGGAGGCCTTCGAGGACGGCGAGGTGGTCCTCGCGGACGGCACCCGGATCGCCCCGGACGCGGTGATCGCGGCGACCGGCTACCGGCGCGCCCTGGAGCCGCTCGTCGGGCATCTGGACGTGCTCGACGGGCGCGGGCATCCGGTGGTGCACGGGGCGCGCTGCCCGCGCGAGGCGCCCGGGCTGTACTTCACGGGGTTCACGAACCCGATCAGCGGGATGTTCCGGGAGCTGGCGATCGACGCGGAGAAGATCGCCCGGCGGATCGCGCGGTAGCCCGGACCGACCGCATCCGCGGAGGAACCGCTCCCGGGCGACCGCCGCCTCAGGCAACCGCCGCCTCACCCCTATTCCTGACTGGCCGTCAGTTCTGTAATCTGACTGAGTGTCAGGTGTATACGGATGGGTGAAGGGCGGGCGGAACACATGCTTGGATCGACTCACGGCACCTTCACCACCGATCTCCGCGCCCGCGTGGTCGCCTGCGGGGAGTCGCCCCGCACCACCGTGCACGGCGTCACCGCCGCCCCCGGCGACCAGGACGTCAGCGGGCGCCCGCTGCACGCGGCCGTGCCCGACCTCGACCGTTTCTTCCGGCCCGAGTCCGTCGCCGTCGTCGGCGCCTCCGACGCCGAGGGGCGGCCCAACACCGGGATCACCCGGCAGCTGCTCGCCTGGGCCGAGCGGGTCGGCGCCCGGATCGTGCCCGTGCACCCGACCCGTACCAGCGTGTTCGGGATCGACTGCGTCCCCTCCGTCGGCGCGCTCACCGAACCCGTCGACCTCGCCGTCCTCCTCGTCGCCGACCCGCTCCCCGTCATCGAGGAACTCGCCGAGACCAAGGTGAAGTTCGCGGTCGCCTTCGCCTCCGGCTTCGCCGAGACCGGCGAGGCCGGGGCCGCCGCGCAGGAACGTCTCGCCGCCGCCGTACGCCGCTCCGGACTCCGCCTCCTCGGCCCCAACACCAACCTCAACGCCTTCGAGCGCTTCCGTGAGGACCTCGAAGGCCCCGCCGTCGCCCTCATCACC
Source organism: Streptomyces aureus (assembly GCF_001418135.1). Taxonomy (GTDB): domain Bacteria; phylum Actinomycetota; class Actinomycetes; order Streptomycetales; family Streptomycetaceae; genus Streptomyces; species Streptomyces aureus_A. Next base: position 17,538 of record NZ_LIPQ01000105.1, on the reverse strand, counting down.
CAGTCCGGCCACCAGGGGCGGCCCGTCTTCACCCTCCAGGAGCTCGGCGTCCGCCTCTCCCACTGGGCGCCCACCGGCAACGAGGCCGACCTGGAGACCTCCGACTTCATCTCGTACTTCGCCGGACGGCCCGAGGTCGGCGCCATCGCCTGTTACGTCGAGGGCCTCAAGGACGGCCGCTCCTTCCTCCTCGCCGCCGACCGGGCGGCCCGCCACGGCGTCCCGGTCGTCGCCGTGAAGGTCGGCCGCACCGAGACCGGGGCCCGTACGGCCGCCTCCCACACCGGCAAGCTCACCGGCGCCGACCAGGTCGTCGACGCGGCCATGCGCCAGTTCGGAGTGATCCGGGTCGACGGGCTCGACCAACTCCAGGACACCGCGACGCTGCTCGCCCGCGCCCGACGCCCGCGGGCCGACGGAGTCGTCGTCTACTCCATATCCGGCGGTACGGGTGCCCACTTCGCCGACCTGGCCACCGAGGCGGGTCTCCAGCTGCCCACCCTCCCGCAGGCCAGGCAGGACGAACTCCACCAGTGGATCCCCGAGTACCTGAGCGTCGCCAACCCCGTCGACAACGGCGGCCACCCGGTGGGCGACTGGCGCGGCCGGAAGATCATCGACGCGATCCTCGCCGACCCGTCGGTGGGCGTGCTGATCTGTCCGATCACCGGGCCGTTCCCTCCCATGAGCGACAAGCTCGCCCAGGACCTCGTCGACGCCGCGGAGGCGACGGACAAGCTGGTGTGCGTGGTGTGGGGGTCCCCGGTCGGTACGGAGGACGCCTACCGCACGACCCTGCTCGGCTCCTCGCGCGTCGCCACCTTCCGCACGTTCGCCAACTGCATCGGGGCCGTGAAGGCCTACCTCGACCACCACCGCTTCACGACCTCCTACCGCTCGCCCTTCGACGAGGCCCCCCGCACCGCCTCCCCCTCCTTCCGCAAGGCCCAGGCCCTCATGCGGCCCGGCCGGCGGCTCAGCGAGCACGCGGCGAAGCAGCTGCTGAGGGCGTACGGGATACGGGTGCCGCGCGAGCAGCTCGTCACCAGCGCGGCGGCGGCCGTCCGGGCCGCCGGGCTCGTCGGCTACCCGGTCGTGATGAAGGCCTCGGGCGCGCAGCTCGCCCACAAGACCGAACTGGGCCTGGTGAAGGTCGGGCTGACCTCCGCGAGCCAGGTCAGGGACGCCTACCGCGAACTCGCCGACATCGCCCGCTTCGAGTCGATCGACCTCGACGGAATCCTCGTCTGCCAGATGGTCGGCCGCGGCGTGGAGATGGTGGTGGGCGTGACCCGCGACGACCTGTTCGGCCCGACGGTGACGGTCGGGCTCGGCGGGGTCCTGGTGGAGGTCCTCAACGACACGGCCGTACGGGTCCCGCCGTTCGGGGAGTCCGAGGCGCGCTCGATGCTCGCCGAACTGCGCGGCCGGGCCCTTCTCGACGGGGTGCGGGGTGCGCCGCCGGCCGACGTGGACGCGCTCGTCGAGGTGGTGCTGCGGGTCCAGCGGATGGCCCTGGAACTCGACGGTGACCTCGCCGAGCTGGACATCAACCCGCTGATGGTGCTGCCGCGGGGGCAGGGCGCGGTGGCCCTGGACGCACTCGCGGTCTGTCGATAGCCAACACCTTCTGGGAGCTCTTGTGACCGACGTGCCGGATTCCCTCCACACCGATGCGCTCCGCCCCGATGTCCTCCACACCGATGTCCTCCACACCGTCGAGAACGGCGTCTCGTGGATCACCCTCAACCGCCCCGAGGCGATGAACGCCGTCACCTGGGACCAGCGGGAACGCATCATGGCCCTGCTCGACGAGGCCTCCGCCGACCCGGACGTCCGGGCGGTGGTGGTGACGGCGACGGGCCGGGGCTTCTGCGCGGGGGCGGACCTGCGGGGCACGCCGGCGGTCTCGGAGACCGTCCCCGGGGACGTGGCGCGCACGATCCGGCGCGGGGCGCAGCGGTTCATCGGGGCCGTCATGGACTGCGAGAAGCCGGTGATCGCGGCGGTGAACGGGACGGCGGCGGGGATCGGGGCGCACCTCGCGTTCGCGTGCGATCTGGTCCTGGCGTCCGAATCGGCGCGTTTCATCGAGGTGTTCGTACGGCGGGGGCTCGTCCCGGACGGCGGCGGGGCGTATCTGCTGCCGCGGCTGATCGGGCCGCAGCGGGCGAAGGAGCTGATGTTCTTCGGGGACGCGGTGTCGGCGGCGGAGGCGTACGGCATGGGCCTGGTGAACCGGGTCGTCCCGGCGGAGGAGCTGCCGAAGACGGCCCGGGAGTGGGCGGAACGTCTGGCGCAGGGCCCGACGCGGGCGCTCGCGCTGACGAAGCAGCTGGTGAACGCGTCCCTGGACGTGGACCGCGCCGCCGCCTTCGCGGCGGAGGCGGCGGCGCAGGAGATCAACATGACGACGCGGGACGCGAAGGAGGGTGTGGCGAGCTTCGTGGAGCGGCGGGAGGCGCGGTACGAGGGGCGGTAGCGGAGTGTGTCGTACCGGGGCCCTATGGTGTGAGCCGCATATGCCACACACTGCCGCTCCGGGGGGAACGGAATGCCCAACTCCGCGCGCTCGCGCGATGAATCCGAAGGATCTGGAAGATCCGGTAGATCCGGTAGATCCGGTAGATCCCGCAGATCTGGAAGATCCCGTACCTCGCTTCTGCTCGTCCCGGCCCTGCTGACGGCGCTCCTGAGCCCGCTGCTCCCGACAGGCACCGCCCTGGCGGCGACGTTGCCGGTGGCTGTGCCGCCGGTGAGCGCGGCGCCCGCGCCGGACCCGGCGGCACCGGAGCCCGGCCCGACGACGCCCGCTCCCGAGCCGTCCGCGACGACGGACCCGGCGCCCGCGCCGACACCGACCGTCGAACCGTCGCCGAACCCGACGGAGCCGACGGCCACGCCCACGCCCCCTTCCACGCCGGGCACGGAACCCACCGCCGACCCCTGCCCCGTCCTGCCGCTCGCCCCGCTGGGCGACCCTGGCGACGCGAGGCGACGGGTCACGATGGAGCCGAACAGCACCGCCTGCTTCACGGTCACCGTGGAGAAGCCGGGCCTGCACCGCGTGCTCATGGCCGGTGGTGTCCCGTCCCTCACGCTCTCCTCGGGCGGGGCGCCCGTCGTCTGTCCTCTGCTGGACGAGCGCCCCTGTGAGCTGGCCGCCGGCACGTACACGCTCGGCCTGGCCACCGCCGGCCACTCCCTCCGTGACGCACGGCTCGCCGTCGTCCCCCTGATGGCGGGCCCCGGCTGTCCGGACCCCCTCGACAGCGGCTTCGGTACGACCCCGACGACGGGCACGGCCGACGAAGTCGGCCTCCTCTGCCACTCCTTCGCCGCCGCACCGGGTGAGCTGGTCACCTCGGAGCTCCGGCCCCAGGTGGGCTCGCCCGCCAACGTCAGCGCGTGGATCACCGACGACACGGGCAAGCACCTCTGCAGTGTCGGACACGACTGTGTGCTGCCCGCGGGGACCGGCGGATACCGCGTCCTCGCGCACCTCAGCCCCTCGGCCGGCTCGTACCCCGTCCCGTACACCCTGAAGGTCCGGCAGATCTCCCACCCGGTGGGCTGCGCGGCCGTGGGGGTGAACGCCTACGGCACGGCGCCGACGCGAGTCTCGCCGCCGACCGAGTGCAAGACGTTCACACCGGCCGCGACCGGCCAGTACGACGTGCAGGCCGTCCGGTCGTCCGGATTCACCGGCACGCTCACGACGTACGCGCCGGACGGCCGGATCTGCGCGTACGTGGCTTCCTGCCGGCTCTCCGCGGGCGTCACGTACACCCTGGTCACCGACCAGGACGTGCGGATCCTCGACCGGAGGTCCGCCGCCGAGGGCTGCGAGACCGTGGTGCTCGGGCAACCCCACCGGGCCGGGCTCGGCGTGGCCGGCGAGGTCGACTGCCTGAACCTGCCGGTGCCGCAGGGCTCCCAGGTGGCCGTCCTGACGGCTTCCGAGGCCGACGGCGTGACGCCCGACGTCACGGTGGTCGACGCCACCGGCACCGTCCTCTGCTGGAACGAGGAGCACCTGTCCTCGGGCGGCTGCCGCCTGGACGGCACCGCGCCCTACAGCGTCCTGGTGGAGCGCGGATCCGAGGGCGGGGCCACCGGCGGCTACCGTCTCGCCGTCCACCGCACGGATGTGCCGAGCGACTGCCGCACCTTCCCTGCCGGCGACTTCGGTGCGAACCCGGCCGCGGCGACGGTGCGGTCCGGCGACGGCGAGCTGGGCGACTGCCTGACGATCCCGGCCGACGACCACTCCACTCGCGAACTGATCAGGATCGAGAGCGGCCACTCCCTCGGTTTCAGCGTGCTCGACGAGAACGGCCGGAAGGTCTGCGGTCACGACGAGTGGGGGCAGCTCCTGGAGGACTGCCCGCTGGAGGCCGGGCTCTCGTACACGGTCATCGTCCCCGGCGGTCCCGGAGGCCCACCCGTCGAGCACACGCTCGTCCGCCGGGACGTCACCGCCACCGCGCGCGGCTGTGTCGCGACCCCGGCCGCGAAGGTCGGCACCCCGTCGGCCGCCGGTGCCCCGGCCGCGGACGGCACCCTCGTGTGCCACCGGGTGACCACGGCGGACGCGCGGGACACCCTGCACCTCGACGCCCGGTACACGGCGGCGGCGAGCGCGATCGGATACGGCGTGTACGACGCCCGCGGCGAAGCCGCCTGTCCGGCCTTCGGCCCGGGTTGTGCCGTCTCCGGCTCCACGGGCTACCAGGCGATCGTCCAGGTCGGGTACGGCGGCACCACCGCCCCTGCGTACCGCCTCGACGCCGTCCGCATCGGCACGGCCACCGGGCCCGCGCCGGAGTGTGTACGGATCCCGGACATCACGTACGGCTTCGGGCCGCTCGCCGACACGCTGTCCGAGCAGAGGTCCACGCTCTGCGCGGTGCTTCCGACGGCGACGAACGACGTGCTGAGGCTCTCGTTCACACCGGCACAGGAGCTCCGCGAGTCGCCCACGCCTCGGTTGTACGACGAGACCCGCTCGGATCTCTGCGACGGCGGCTCCCGCGGGTTCTACGACTGCCAGGTGCCCGGTGAGAGCTACACGTACGTCTCCCGGCCGACCACCCTCGTGATCGGGCTGCCGTCCGTTCCCTCGCAGGCGCCCACCGAGGTGCGCGCCACGGCGTTCTGCTCGCCCACCTGCGGCACCGTGACCCGGGCCGTCACCGCCGTGAGCCCCGGCACCGTCGGCGCCGGGAGGATCACGATGACGGTCACCGGGGCGGCGCTGCACGAGAAGGACGTCGTCGAGGTGTCCGGTGGCAGCTTCCGCGCCCGGTCGACGACGGTCTCCGTCGCTCCCGACCGGCGGAGCATGAACGTCGTTCTGGATCTGACGAGCGCACCGCGCACCGCGCTGAACCTGAGCGTGGTCACGCACGACGGCGAGACGTTCGCGCGGGGCCGGGTCACCGTCGTCGCCCCCATCCGCGCCACCGCGGCCCCCGGCATCACCGGCACGGCCGTCGTCGGCGGCAAGGTGACGGCGAAGGCCGGGACCTGGACGCCGGCGGCCGAGTCGTACGCGTACCAGTGGCGGGCCAACGGGGTCGCGATCGCGGGGGCCACGGCCTCCACGTACACGATCCCGGCCGCCCTCCAGGGCAAGCAGCTGTCCCTGGCGGTGACCGCGCGGAAGACCGGGCATCCGCTGGTCACCGCGACGACCGGCGTCCTGGTCGTGCAGGGCGTCGCGCCCAGGCCCACCAGGCCGCCGTACGTCTCCGGCTCCACTCGGGTGGGCAACAGGATGACGGCCGTGGTCGGCACCTGGTCGCCCGCGCCGACCTCGTACACCTACCAGTGGCGGGCCAACGGCGTCGCGATCTCCGGTGCGACCGGGTCGACGTACGTCATCGGCGGCACCGTCGCCGGGAAGAAGCTCTCGGTGACCGTGACGGCCCACCGCACCGGGCACGTGAGCGGGGCGTACACGACCGTCGGGTACACCTCCGCGTACGGGTACGCGCCGAAGGCGACCACGGCGCCCTACGTCACCGGCACGGTCAGGGTCGGGCGGACGCTCGGTCTGAACCGGGGCACGTGGACGCCTGCGCCGACCTCGTTCGCGTACCAGTGGTACGCGAACGGGCGGGCGATCAGCGGGGCCACCCGCGCCACGTTCACGCTCACCACGGCGCAGCGTGGGACCCGGATCACCGTCCGGGTGACCGCCCACCGCACCGGGCACACCTCGGGTGTCGCCTGGACCCGGGCGACGGGCGCCGTCGCCGGCTGATCCGGCGGTCGTACGGGTGAGGAGCCCCCGGGGCGGCGGTTCTGCCGTCGCCCCGGGGGCTTTCGCGTGCCGGGCTTCTCGCCGGTCTCCGCCGTCCCCGCCCCTTCTCATCTGACGAACCGTCAGGTTCAATGGGTGGTGTGATGGGACACGCGGGGATGGCGGCCACCGTCGTCCGACACCTGAGAGCGGCCGGTTCGCCGACGGCCGTGGAACCACTGCCCCGGCCGGTGCTGCGCGCGGTACGGGAGGACGAGCGACCGCCCGTCGAACCGGCCGAATTCCGCCGCGTCCTCGGCCACTTCGCGAGCGGGGTCGCGGTCGTGACCGCGCTCGACGCGGAAGGACCGGCCGGATTCGCCTGCCAGTCCTTCGCCTCCCTCTCCCTCGACCCGCCCCTGGTCGCCTTCATGGTCGCCCGTACGTCGACGACCTGGCCCCGGATCGCGGGCGCGGGCACCTTCTGCGTCAACGTCCTCGGCGCCGACCAGGGCCCGCTGTGCCGGTCGTTCGCGGTGAGCGGGGCGGACAAGTTCGCGGGCGTCGACTGGACCCCGGCCCCTGCCACGGGCTCACCGCGGCTGGCCGGCGCGCCCGCCTGGATCGACTGCGTGATCACCGCCGTGCACACCGGGGGCGACCACCTGATCGTGGTGGGGCGGGTGGAGTCGCTGGGGGCGGAGGAGGACGGAGATCCCTCGCCGCTGCTCTTCCACCGGGGAAGGTTCGGACGCTTCACCGCCTAGGCGCGGAAAGCACCTGCGTACGAGAGCGCCCGAGCACGAGAGCGCCTCAGGCCTCGATCACGCCCGTGGACAGGCCCACGCTGCCGAGCAGGAACACGGTCAGCACCGCGACCGTCCCCCACACCAGCAGCGCCACGAAGTAGCCCCGCCGCGCGTGACGCGTGACGAGCACCGCCGCGGCCAGGCACACCGTGGCCACCAGCCAGCCCGGCCCGCCCGCGAGCGGCCACAGCAGGGCTCCGGCGGCGGTCGAAAGGAGCAGCTGCCAGCCGGTCGGGCGCCCGCCCAGCCGGCGCGTCAGGGCCTCGCCGAGGAACACGGCCGGCAGCACGAGCGCGGCGGAGACCGCGAACGCCGGAACCAGCCCGACCACCGCGAGGAACGGGAGCGCGAGGAGGGTCAGCGCGCTGAGGCGCTCTTCGCCCGGCTCCGGCTGCCCGGCGTCACCGAACACCACGAGGAGGATCAGGGCGACGGCCCCCTCCAGGGCGAGCGCGAGCACCGAGGCCCACAGCATCCTGCTGTACGTACGGCCCTCGTCCCGCTTGCCCGTGCCACGCTCGTTCACGGCCCGGTCGCGGACCTCACGCTCGCGCGACTCACGCTCGCTCATGCGTGATCACCCCCCGGCGGTCATCATGCTCCCGCCAGGGACACCGTCTCCGACCGGGGCCGGCGGATCACCAGGGCCATCAGGGCCGCCGCCGCGCACAGCGCGCCCGAGGCGTACCACACGAGGTCGTACGAACCGAAGACGTCACGGGCCACTCCGCCCGCGAAGGCGACGGCCGCCGCGCCCACCTGGTGGGAGGCGAGGACCCAGCCGAAGACGATCGCCGAGTCCTCGCCGTAGTGCTCGCGGCACAGGGCGATCGTCGGCGGGACCGTGGCCACCCAGTCCAGGCCGTAGAACACGATGAAGAACAGCATCGGCGGGTGCACGGACGGCGCGAGCAGCATCGGCAGGAAGAGGAGGGAGACGCCGCGGAGCGCGTAGTAGACGGCGAGGAGCCGGCGGGCCTCGAAGCGGTCGGTGAACCAGCCCGAGGCGATCGTGCCGACGACGTCGAAGACGCCGATGACCGCGAGGAGTCCGGCCGCCGCCGTCACCGGCATCCCGTGGTCGTGGGCCGCCGGTACGAAGTGGGTCTTCACCAGACCGTTCGTCGACGCTCCGCAGATCGCGAACGTGCCCGCGAGGAGCCAGAACGGGCCGGTGCGGGCCGCCTTGAACAGGACCGTGACCGTACGCCGGGCCGCGCCCGTGACGGGCGCCGGCTTCTCGGCGTACTCCCCGCCGTACGGGGCGAGCCCGACGTCCGCCGGATGGTCCCGGAGCAGCAGCCACACGAACGGGACCACCGCGAGCGCGGCGAGCGCCACGGTCACGGCCGCCGGGCGCCAGTCGTGGTGCTCGACCAGCCAGGACAGCAGCGGCAGGAACACCAGCTGCCCGGACGCGCCGGCCGCCGTGAGGATGCCCGTCACCAGGCCCCGGCGGGCCACGAACCAGCGGTTGGTGACCGTCGCCGCGAACGCCAGGGCCATCGAGCCGCTGCCGAGCCCGACGAGCACGCCCCAGAGGAGGACGAGCTGCCAGGCCGCCGTCATCCACACCGTGAGCACCGAGCCCAGCGCGATGACCGTCAGCGCCACCGCCACGATCCGGCGGATGCCGAAGCGGTCCATGAGGGCGGCGGCGAAGGGGGCCGTGAGGCCGTAGAGGGCGAGGTTCACCGAGACGGCGAAGCCGATCGTGCCCCGCGACCACTCGAACTCCTCGTGCAGCGGCTCGATCAGCAGGCCCGGAAGCGACGCGAACGCCGCCGCGCCGATGATCGTGACGAAGGTGACCGCCGCGACGAACCACGCGCGGTGGACGCGGGGCGTACGGACGGGAGGGCGGCCGGGCGTGCGGGCGGGGCTGTCGGTTGTCTGGGCCATGCCACCGAGCTTCGCGCCCCTTCCCCGCCTCCCACCATTGGCCTGAATGACAGCTTTCCAAAGGATCGGGTCATCGGACGCGGAGGGCGGAGAGGGGGCCGAGGAGAGCGCCTCGTCCCGGCGCAGCTCAGAACCACCTCAAGTCGCTTGCCCCACCCCGCCTTTGGGCGCAGAGTCGAATCCACCATCTGACCAGTGGTTTCGGGGGACACGAACATGAAGATCAAAGAAGGCCTTCTCTCCGCATGTGCCGTCGCCGCGCTGCTCGCGGGCACGGCGGCCTGCACGTCCGGCTCCGGCGGGGGCTCGGGCGCGACCACGGCCGCGCTCGACGCCGCCTGCAAGAACGGCACGTACGAATGGTTCAACATCGACCGGCGGGACGTCCTGACGAGCGTCGCAGCGAAGGAGAAGCTCGGTAAGGGAGGCGGCGTGCTCACGAACAGGCCGATGGTGCTCCACAGGCCGCGCGTCGCCGTCACCCTCGACAAGGGGGCGCGGGCCGGCGCCGCCCGGACGGAGGCGGCACTGCTCTCCCTGGGCGCCCGCATCGGCGAGACGGCCCTGGACGGCGCCACGGAGTACGCGTTCGCCGATGTCGACCGGCCCTCGCCGTCGAACTACAGGAACCGCACAGAGGTACTCGGCGCGGGGACCTTCGTGGACTACTCCTGGGTGAACCAGGTCACCGCCGACTTCCGGTACACCTGCGGCACCGACAAGCCGGTGGCGGGCCGGGCGACCAGCTGGACCATCGACGGGTCGGGCGTCCTGGAGTGCGGCGAGACGATTCCGGACGCGCGCGAGGACGATCCGGCCAGGGCCGCGGCCCGCCTCTCCTGCGGCCCCGACGCTCCGGCCTCCAAGATCCCGAAGGACTGACGGACGCACCGGAGCGGCTACGGCCCGCGGGCGTGGTGGGCCGAGGACGCGGAGGCCCGCGCGCGTGGACGCCGGGGCCCGCGGGCTCAGATGCCGAGGCGGGGAGGCTCGCGGGCGCGGGGGCCGTGAGCGCGGGGGCGGCCGTGAGCGTGGACGCCGAGGCGGGGAGGCCCGCGCGGGGGCGGCCGTGGGCGCTACGCCCGTGGCAGCCTCCTGATCGGGCGTACGAGGAGCAGCGCGCCCACCACGAGCACCGCGATCCCCGCCCCCACCAGCAGCACCTCCTCCGTGCCGACCGCCGCCGCCACCGGCCCCGACAGGGTGCGGCCGACGCCCATCATCAGGAGCGAGCCGGCCACGTCGTACGCGTGCATCCGGTTCAGCGCCTCCTGCGGTACGTGGGTCTGCACGGCCGTCGACCACATCACCAGCCAGAAGGCGAAGGCCGCGCCGCCGATGAACTGGCCCGCGCCGAGCAGCGCCACGGGCGCGCCCAGGCCGAGCAGCGCGAGGTTCACGGGGAGGCCGAGGAGTGCGACCGCGCCCGCGGCGAGAGGGGTGCGCGGGCGCAGCCGGAGGGCGAGCAGGCCGCCGACGGCGCTGCCCGCGCCGTTGACGGCCATGAGCACGCCGTACGCGGCCGAGCCGTGGCCCTCGGTGACCAGGCTCGCGGTGAGCGGCACCATGGGGCCGGCCACGGTGAGCCCGTACACGGTCCAGATGGCGATGACGCCCCAGAGCCAGTTCCGCGCCCTGAACTCCCGCCATCCGCCGACGAGTTCGGCACCCAGGGAGTCGCGCCGCAGGGAGTCGGAGGGGATCGGGGCGATCCGCATCAGGGTGAGGCAGAGGGCGCTGACCGCGAACGTCGCGCCGTTGACGGCGAAGGCGGCGCCCGCGTTCCACACGGCGACGAGGACGCCCGCCGCCGCCGGCCCCGCCATGATCATGAGGGCCTCGACGACCCGGAGGACGGCGTTGGCGCGCTGCACGTCGGGGGCGATGCGCGGGATGGTCGAGGCGACGCCCGGCTGGAAGAGGGCGGCGCCGACGCCGCTGAGGACGGAGAGGGTGTAGACCGCCCAGAGGGGCGGGCCGCCGAGCGTGAAGGCGACGGCGAGGACGGCCGCTCCGGGCAGCCGCAGCAGATCCGCGAGGATCATCATGCGGCGGGCGGTGAAGCGGTCGGCGAGGACGCCGCCGAAGAGGACGAAGAGCGCGAAGGCGGCGGTCCAGCCGCCGAGCGCGTAGCCGACGGTGGCGCCGGAGTGGCCGGCGCCGAGGAGTCCGGCGGCGAAGGCGACCGGGACCATGCCCTCGCCGAACACGGCGACTGCCCGGGCGACGAAGAAGAGCCGGAAGTTACGGTTCCACAGTGCGGGCGGCTCGGCCGGGGCGGGAATCCGCTCGGCGGCCTCAGACTTGTACGTGTTGTCCGTCACGGAGAGGTAGACCTATCACCACGTGGTCTACACCACCACTGAATTTCGACCGATCTCCGGAGGGAGCACCGCCCGTGCCGCCGTCGTCCGAACCGCCCCCGCACCGCGTCGCCGTGCTCGCGCTGCCCGGCCTCCTCCCCTTCGAGCTGGGCATCCCGCACCGCATATTCGGCCGCGCGAAGGACGGCGCGGGGCGTCCGCTGTACGAGATCGTCACCTGCGCGACGGCCGCGGGACCGGTACCGACGGACGCGGACTTCTCGGTCCACGTCGAGCACGGCCCGGAGGCCCTCGCCACCGCCGACACCGTCGTCGTACCGGCCTCGTACGAGCTCGGCCCGGTCTACGACGAGGGCCGGCTCACCGACGAACTGGCCGCCGCACTCGCCCACATCCGGCCCGGCACCCGGCTCGTCTCCATCTGCACCGGCGGGTACGTGCTCGCCGCCGCCGGGTATCTGGACGGACGCCCGGCCACCACCCACTGGTCGTCCGCCGAGCACTTCCAGCGGCTCTTCCCGCGCGTACGGGTCGACGCGGACGTCCTCTTCGTCGACGACGGCGACGTCCTCACCTCGGCGGGCGTGGCCGCCGGGATCGACCTGTGCCTGCACATCGTGCGCCGCGACCACGGCACGGCCGTCGCCAACGACGTCGCCCGCAGGACCGTCGTACCGCCGCACCGGGACGGCGGTCAGGCCCAGTACATCGAGCGGCCCCTGCCGGAGGCCGGGACCCACACCACGACCACCGCGCGGTCCTGGGCCCTCGCCCACCTGCACGAGCCGATCCAGCTGCGGGACCTGGCCGAGAAGGAGGCGATGAGCGTACGGACGTTCACCCGCCGCTTCCGTGACGAGGTGGGCATCAGCCCCGGCCAGTGGCTCACCCGGCAGCGGGTCGAACGCGCCCGGCACCTCCTGGAGTCCACCGGCCTGCCCGTCGACCGGGTCGCGCAGGACGCGGGGTTCGGCACGGCGCAGTCGCTGCGGGTGCACCTGATGAGCGCGATCGGGGTGACTCCGACGTCCTACCGGCGGACGTTCCGCACGGCCGCGTCCGCGTCCTCGGAGCCCTCTTCCTGAGGCCGGGGCAGAGGCCGGTCGCCGCCCTCCCGCTTCCGGACGAGCCGCCGCTCGCCCGTCGCGCCGATCAGGATGAGCACGCCGGTCAGACCGACCCCCCAGAGGATGGCCGTGGACGGCGCCACGACCTTGAGGAGACCGCCCGCGAGGGTGCCACTGGCCGCGTAGCCGGCGCCCACCGCCGCGTACATCACCGAGTACCCGGCGGCGAGCGCCGACGGCGGCAGAAGCTCTCTGAGGGCCAGGTTCCGGGCCAGGCTCGCCGGGGCCTGGAGGAGCCCGGCCGCCACCAGGGCCACCGCGATCCCCGCCGCCGTGGGCAGTACGGCGACCAGGGCGACGCCCGAGGCGACCGCGAGGACAAGGACGAGCGACTGGACGGTCAGCGTGCCCGGCCAGCCGGCCCGGAGGCCGTACGCGAACGCCCCGACCGCCGAGCCGACCGAGAACCCGGCGAGCAGCAGACCCGCCCAGCCGATGCCGATCCCGCGCTGTTCGAGGAGCGCGGGCAGGATCAGCTCGGCGAGCGCGAGCAGGGTCAGACCGGCCGCCCCCAGGACGTACACCGGCCAGGCCCGGAGCAGCGCCCGCCGCGTCGACGCGCCGTCCCCCCTGGCCGCCTGCTGCCAGCCGGGCGGGAGCGTCCACAGCCCGGCGACGGACAGACCCATCAGGACGCCCATGAGCAGCAGGGGTATTGCGGGGTCGACGCCGAGCGCCAGGCCGGTGGTGAGGGCGGGAGCGGCGGCCCAGATGCCGAAGGTCAGCACCGACTCCATGCTCATCGCCTGGGTCACGGCCCGCTCGGGGACGAGGCTGGTGAGGAGCGCGCGCAGCCCGCCGGGCACGGCGGCGGGCCCTGCGCCGGCGAGCAGGGCGAGGGCGGCGAGCACGAGGGGATGCGCCCCGGGCGCGAGCCCGAGACCCGCGAACCCGGCGGCCCCGACGGCGAGTCCGGCGGCGAGCTGCGGCCGGGCGCGCTCGGCGTTCAGCCGCAGGCCGAGGACGGGCGCGGCGACGATCTCCCCGATGACGTACGCGGCGGCGAGCACGGCTCCGAGCGTGTACCCGCCGGGGCGCTCCCGGACGAGGAACACGAGGGCGAGGGGGGCCATGGCGACGGGGAGCCGACCGGCGACGGTGACGGCGGACCAGGCGAGAACGGGACGGGTGGCGAGCTCGCGATAGGACATGCTCAGGACCGTAACGACGGACACCCGTGCGGCCCACCTCGTTTTCGCGCCTCATCGCCCGCCGCGCTCCCCACCGCGGTTTCCGCGCCCTCAGAAAGTGAGGACCCCCCGGGCCACCTTGCCCGCCTCCGCGTCCTCCACCGCCCTCGCGAACTCCTCCACCGGGTACGTGGCGGTGACGAGTTCGTCGAGGAGGAGGAGGCCCGAGCGGTACAGCTCGGCGTAGAGCGGGATGTCGCGCTGCGGGCGGGAGGAGCCGTACCGGCAGCCCAGGATCGACTTGTCCAGGAACATCGCGGCGGGCAGGAAGCTCGCCTCCGCCTTCGGCGCGGTCATGCCGAGGAGGACCGCCTGCCCGTGCCGGTCGAGGAGGTCGATCGCGGTCCGGACGAGCCCGGTGTGACCGACGCATTCGAAGACGTGGTCGGCGCCGGTGGGGAGGATCTCCCGCACTCCGTCGGTGGAGTTCAGGAAGTGGCTCGCCCCGAACTGCCGCGCCACCGCCTCCTTCGCCGGGTTCGTGTCCACGGCCACGATCGTCAGCGCGCCCGCGATCCTCGCGCCCTGGAGGACGTTGAGCCCGATCCCGCCCGTGCCGATGACGACGACCGTCTCGCCCCGTCCGACCCTGGCCCGGTTCAGTACGGCCCCGACGCCGGTGAGGACGCCGCAGCCCATCAGGGCCGCCGAGGTCAGCGGGATGTCCCGCGGGATCTTCACCGCCTGGACCGCCTTCACGACGGTGCGCTCGGCGAACGACGAGTTCGAGGCGAACTGGTGGAGCGGCCGCCCGCCCCGCGAGAACGGCTGTCCCGGCATCCCGATGGCCTTCCGGCACATGGTGGGCCGCCCACGGTCGCAGTCCGCGCAGGCCCCGCAGTTGGCGAGGGTCGACAGGGCCACGTGGTCGCCCGGGACGACGTGCGTGACCCCCGGTCCGACCGCCTCGACGACCCCGGCGCCCTCGTGCCCGAGGACGACGGGAGGGGGGAAGGGGATGGTCCCGTCGACGACCGACAGATCGCTGTGGCACAGTCCGGCCGCCGCGATCCCCACCAGCACCTCGCCCGGCCCGGGGTCCCGTACCTCCAGGTCGTCGACGACCTGGACCTGCTTCCCGTCGAACACCACTCCCCTCATGAACCGTTCTCCTCGCTCGCGTCGGGACGGGTGCTCGTGGCCGGGCCCGTGCCCGCGGTGGCGGCCGTGCCCGCGGTGCCGCCCGCGTCGGGGCCCGTGCCCGCCGTGCCGCCCGTGCCCGCGTTGGGGCGGTCGCCCGCCGCCGCGGCCCTGGCCATCTCCTCAAGGCGCGCCAGCATCGGCATCGGGTCCACCCCCACCGTCCCCGGCAGGAAGTCCGCGATCCGCTCGGGGGTCCAGGCCCCGCCCTCCGCGTATCCCGCCCGCAGCTCCCTCGGCTGCGCCCAGACCGCGATCTTCGGGCCGGCGATCGTGTAGACCTGGCCGGTGATCTTCTCCGCGCGGGCCCGCTCGGAGAGCAGGTAGACGACGAGGGCGGCCACGTCCTCCGGCTCCCCGATCTCCTTCAGCTCCATCGGGACGTTCGCCGACATCCGGGTCCGTGCCACCGGCGCCACCGCGTTCGCCGTCACCCCGTACTTGTGGAGGCCGAGCGCGGCCGACCGTACGAGGGAGATGATCCCGCCCTTCGCGGCCGAGTAGTTGGCCTGCGCCACCGAGCCCTGGTGGTTGCCGCTCGTGAAGCCGATCAGGGTGCCGGTCCCCTGGCGCCGCATGACCGCCGAGGCCGCCCGGAAGACCGTGAACGTGCCCTTGAGATGGGTGGCGACGACCGGGTCCCACTCCTCCTCGGACATGTTGAAGAGCATCCGCTCGCGCAGGATGCCCGCCACGCACACGACGCCGTCCAGGCGCCCGTACTCGGCGAGGGCGACGTCGACGACCCGTTGCCCGCCCGCCATCGTCGAGATGTCGTCGGCGACCGCGACCGCCGTGCCACCGCCCGCCTCGATCTCCTTCACCACCGACAGGGCGATCTCGGAGGTCGGTTCACCGCCCTCGATCGACACCCCGTAGTCGTTGACGACGACCTTCGCGCCCTCCGCCGCGCACGCGAGGGCCACGGCGTGGCCGATGCCCCGTCCCGCGCCCGTCACGGCGACGACCTTGCCAGCCAAGAAGTTCCCCACGCCCGGCCCCTCCCGCAGTTTCTGACGGTCCGTTAGATTCATTCGTCGTCAGGATTCTACGGTCCGTCAGATACCGGAAAACAAGACCCCGGAGGCCCCGATGTCTCTGCCCGCCGCTTTCCACGAGATCGCCAAGCGCGTCAACAACTGGGGCCGTTGGGGCCAGGACGACGAGATCGGCACCCTCAACCTCGTCACCGACGAGGTCGTACGGGAGGCCGTCGCCACCGTCCGCACCGGCCACCGCGTCCCCCTCGCCGTCGACCTGAAGCAGGACGGCGTCCAGACCGGGATGATCCCCGGCCGGGTCAACCCGCTCCACGTCATGGTCCAGATCAACCAGGAGCTCTTCGGCCCCGGCACGGTCGCCACCAGCGACGACGCCGTGACGCTGGGCCTCCAGGCCGGCACCCACTGGGACGCCCTGACCCATGTCTCCCACTCGGGCCACATCTACAACGGCCGCCCCGCAGCCACCATCACCCCGCACGGCCGTTCCGAGTTCAGCGGCATCCACACGGCCCGCCACCTCGTGAGCCGCGGGGTCCTGCTCGACGTGGCCGCCGCCAAGGGCCTGGACCGCCTGCCGGGCGACCACGCCGTCACGCCCGAGGACCTGGACGAGGCCGCCGACTTCGGCGGGGTGACCGTACGGTCCGGCGACATCGTGCTCGTACGGACGGGTCAGATGCGGTCGTACCTGGCCGGCGACCGGCACGGATACGCCTTCCCGTCACCCGGACTCTCGATCCGTACGCCGGAGTGGTTCCACGCCCGGGACGTCGCGGCCGTCGCCAACGACACCCTCACCTTCGAGATCTTCCCGCCGGAGATCGAGGACCTGTGGCTGCCCGTGCACGCCCTCGACCTGGTCGAGATGGGCATGCTCCAGGGGCAGAACTGGAATCTGGAAGCTCTGTCCACAGCCTGTGCACAAGAGCGGCGCTACGCCTTCCTGCTCTCCGCGATGCCCGAGCCCTTCGTGGGCGGTACGGGCACGCCGGTGGCACCGGTCGCCATCCTCTGAGCACCGGTACGTCGACGGGTGGCGGCGCGCACGGCTCGGCCGCCGTCACCCGCCACCCGGACGCGCACGCGAACCGTCAGCAGTGCACCCGGCCGGGCGTCACCGACGCCCCAGGACCCGCACCGGGGCCGACGCCGGGACCGTGCCCCGAACCGTGCCCCAGACCCGGCGAAGGCGCGGCCGGAGCCGGGTCCACCTCGCACCAGATGCTCTTGCCGGCACCCTCGGGCTGCCAGCCCCACCGGTCCGCGAGGCCGTCGACCAGCTCCAGGCCGCGCCCATTGGTGTCGTCGCCCTCCGCGTGCCGGGGCCGCGGCGGGCGGTCGCTCGCGTCCGCCACCTCGACCCGCACCCCGCCCTCCGCCGCGAACAGCATCCGCAGGACGGCCGGACAGCCGGTGTGCACCACCGCGTTGGTCACGAGCTCGGAGATGAGCAGCACCAGCGTCTCGGCCAGCGGCTCGTCATCACCTATGCCCGAGCCGGCGAGCCGCGACCGGGCCCACCTCCGGGCTCGCCCCACCTCCGCCGGGTCCGGCCCGACCTCCAACTGAACCTGAAGCACCTGCACCGCTCACACCATCCGAACCGGCGGACACATCGCCTCGCGCCTCACAGCCATCGACGCCCTTACGGAACGTGATTCCCTTGTGAGACAGCATGGTTGACGTACAGTCACCGCAACAAGCGCTTCGGGCATATTCCAGCGCGAAGGAGTACGCGTAGTCCATACTGTGCGACGCACGCTGCGGGGAGTCGAACAGGAGCGCGCGGAGCGCC
>NZ_LIPQ01000104.1 GCF_001418135.1 Streptomyces aureus | reverse complement strand
AGAGTAGGACGCCGCCGAACACCCGCCCTTTTAGCTCAGTCGGTAGAGCGTCTCCATGGTAAGGAGAAGGTCAACGGTTCGATTCCGTTAAAGGGCTCCAATGTAAGAAGGCCCCCGCCTTGTGGCGGGGGCCTTTTTGCGTTCCCTGGAGCGGACGGACCGGCCGGCGATCCCCCGCGGGGGATCGCCGGCAGCGTCAGCGGTCGTCCGGTTCGCGGAGACGCATGGCCAGGATGGCCATGTCGTCGGATGCCGGGGCCTGGGCGAAGCGTTCCACCGCGCGGAGCACTCGGGAGGCCACCGCACCCGCCGTCAGGCCCGTACAGGTCTTGAGGACTTCGGCGAGGCCGTCGTCGCCCAGCATGCGCGTGCCCTCGCGGCGTTCCGTCACGCCGTCCGTGACGCAGAGGAGGACGTCGCCCGGGTCGAGCGTGATGGTCTCCTCGTACAGTTCGAGGTCCTCCATCACGCCGAGCAGGGGCTGGGGTTCGGCCGCGGAGGTCACCGTGCCGTCCGGGCGGAGGCGCAGGGGGAGCGGATGGCCGGCGCAGACGACCTTGAGGATCGCGGAGCCGTCCTCCTGGGGGCGCATCTCGCCGTACAGGAGCGTGAGGAAGCGGCTGCGTGCGCCCTCGTCGAGGATCGCCGCGTTCAGGCGTTCCAGGACGGCCGGGCCGCCGAAGCCCTCGCGGGCCAGCAGACGGAGGGCGTGACGGGCCAGACCGGTGACGGCGGCCGCCTCGGGGCCCGTACCGCAGACGTCGCCGATGGCGAAGCCGTAGGCGCCGTCGCGGATCGGGAAGAGGTCGTAGAAGTCGCCTCCGACCTCGTTGCCCTCGCCGGCGGCGCGGTAGATGACGTCGACCTCGACACCCGGGATGTGGGGCAGGCCGGGCGGGAGGAGGCTGCGCTGGAGGGACTGGCTGATCGCCACGCGCTCCGAGTACAGGCGGGCGTTGTCCAGGGCCAGGGCGGCCCGGCGCGAGAGGTCCTCGGCTAGCTCCAGGATCTCCTGGCGGAAGTGGTCCTCCGAGGGCCGGCCCAGGGTCAGCATGCCGATGACCCGGTTGCGGGCGACCAGCGGCAGGACGACCGTCTCGCCGGCGACCGTGCTCGCGGTGGCCAGGGTGGTGTCGATGCCGGAGGAGAGCGGGCTCGTGGGGTGGTCGAGGGCGCGGACCGAGGCGGTGAGGGCCGCGCGGTGGGCGGCGTCGCCCGGTGCGGTCCAGACGCGGGCGCCGGGGGTCGGCACCGGGTCGGGCGGGGAGATGGAGGAGAGCAGTTCCTTGAGGCCGTCGATGCGGTCCTCGTCCTCGTGGAGCACGTACGAGAGGTACGGGTCGGAGGACTGGTCGGCGATCGTGTAGACCGCGCACCAGGTGGCGAGGGTCGGGACCGTCATCTGGGCCATCAGGGCCAGGGTCTGGTCCCGGTCGAGCGTGCCCGCGAGCAGGTCGGAGGCCTCGACGAGGAAGCTGAGGGAGCCGCGGCGGAGGCGTTCCAGCTCGCCGAGGCGGGCGGATTCGACGGCCAGGGCGATGCGGTCGGCGGCGAACTGGAGGCGGAGGGCCTCTTCGTTGGAGTAGCGGTTCGCGGACTCGGCGGCCACGCCGAGGGAGCCGGTGAGCCGGCCCTCGACCTTGAGGGGCACGGTGACGACCGAGCGCATGCCGGTGCCTTCGAGGAGGGGGACGGCGCCGGGGACGGCGGCCAGGTCCTCGTGCACGGCGGGCATGCGGGCGGAGCCGTACCGGCTGGCGCCCGTCTCGACGGGGACGCGGGCGAAGCGCTGGCGGGCGGCCGGGAGGCCGGTGGTCGCCCGTACCTCGAGTTCCGTCTCGTCGTCGGTGGCGAGGAGCAGGAAGGCGGCGTCGCCGTCGAGCATGTCGCGGGCGCGCTCGACCGTGCGCTGGAGCAGGCCGTCGAGGTCGTCGGGGGCCGGGGAGCCGATGAAGACCTCGAAGGGGTCCGTGGCGCGGCTCTCGGAGCCCGGCTCGGAGGCGGGGCGCTGCGGGCTCTGGAGGATCGCGCGCTCGTGCTCGCGCACCAGGAGGCAGACGGTGGAGGGCTCGCCCTGGGCGTCGCGGACGCGGAGGTGGGCGGCGTAGACGGGGATGACGCGGCCGTCGGCGCAGCGGATGCCGTAGCTGCCCTCCCAGCGGGAGAGGCGGAGTGCCTCGGCGAGGCCGGTGCCGATGCCGGGGGTGTGGGGCCAGGCCGCCAGGTCGCCCAGGGGTTTGCCGGTGACCTGTTCGGAGGCGTAGCCGAAGAGTTCCTCGGCGTCCTCGTTCCAGGCGGAGATGGCACCGCCGCGGTCGATCTGGACGACGGCGACGCGGACGCGGCTGTCGGTGACCGGGAGGAGGGCGTCCGGGAGGACGGGGCCCGCGGAGCGGGTGCCGACCGGGCGCTGGGCGAGGTCGAGGTGGAACCAGACGTGCTTGCGGGTGGGGGTGTAGTCGACGCCCCAGCGGTGGGCGAGGGCGGCGCAGAGCAGCAGGCCGCGGCCGTTCTCGCGGTCGGGGCTGCCGAGGGTGCGGCCGCCCTGGACGGGGATCTCGCGCTCGGGGTAGCGGTCGGCGACCTCCACGCGGATGCTGTCGTCGGAGCGGAGGCAGAGGACTTCGGCGGAGGTGCCGGCGTGGATGACGGCGTTGGTGACGAGCTCGCTGGTGAGCACGACGGCGTCGTCGACGAGTTCGGGGTGTCCCCAGCCCTGGAGGGTGTCCCGGACGAAGGCGCGGGCGGCCGCGACGGACCGCCCGACGGGCTCGAAGCTGGCAGTCGCCCGCGCGGTGATCACAGCACTCCTCGTACGCGTCTCGACGCCCGGCTCTGCCATGCTCGGTCTGTCCCTCCCGCTGCCCGGTGGTCGTACGCGCACCACACCGCCCCCGCCGGGCGGACCGGGGCGGTTGGACAGTCGGAAGCCAGGTTACTTACCTTCACTGTCCGAGCGGACGCCGGTCATCGCTGAATCCGTCCCCAGGGGGTAGGGACGCTGTGCGAAGCTGCCGAACTGTTATCGCCTGGTTCGGTGGCGGTGAAACACTGGGCAGGCTACCGGCGAAAGCCGGAGCGGTACGGTCGACCCCTTTCGGGAGGGACACGGTGGAACCTGGCACGGCGGCGCGGCGCGGCGGAGGCAGCGGTACGCGCGCGAGGGGCGGGCGTTCCCGTGGGGGGACGGTGCAGGTGGACGCGGCGGCGCTGGAGCGGCTGCTGGCCGCACTGGTGTCCATGCGGGACGGAAACCTGCGCAGGCGGCTCACGGTGTCCGGCGACGGGGTCATGGCGGAGATCTCCGCCGTGTTCAACGAGGTCGCGGACCGGCAGATGCATGTGACGGGCGAGCTTTCGCGGGTCCGCCGGGTGGTGGGGCGCGAGGGCAAGCTGTCCGAGCGTCTTGAGGCGGGGGCCGGTGAGGGGGCGTGGGCGGCGGCGATCGAGGCCGCGAACGCGCTCGTCGACGATCTGGCCCGGCCGGTGTCCGAGGTGGGGCGGGTGCTCTCGGCGGTGGCCGAGGGTGATCTCGACCAGCGGATGGACCTGCGTTCGGAGGGTGCCGACGGGGCGGTCCGGCCGCTGCGCGGGGAGTTCCTGAAGGTCGCCCGTACCGCGAACAATCTCGTCGACCAGCTGTCGGTCTTCGCATCCGAGGTGACCAGGGTCGCCGTCGAGGTGGGTACGGACGGCAAGCTGGGCGGGCAGGCGCAGGTGCGTGGGGTGTCCGGTTCGTGGAAGGACCTCACGGACTCGGTCAACACGATGGCGAACCGGCTGACGGCCCAGGTGCGGGACATCGCGCTGGTGACGACCGCGGTCGCGGACGGCGACCTGTCGCAGAAGGTCACGGCGAACGTGGCCGGCGAGATGCTGGAGCTGAAGAACACGGTCAACCGGATGGTGGACCAGCTGTCGTCGTTCTCCTCCGAGGTGACCCGGGTCGCCCGTGAGGTGGGTACGGAGGGCGAGCTCGGCGGGCAGGCCGAGGTGGCCGGGGTCGCCGGCGTGTGGAAGGACCTCACGGACTCCGTCAACACGATGGCGGGCAACCTGACCAACCAGGTGCGGGGCATCGCCGAGGTCACGACGGCGGTCGCCAACGGCGATCTGTCGCAGAAGGTGCGGGTGTCGGCGCGCGGTGAGATCGCGCAGCTGGCGGACACCATCAACCAGATGACGAAGACGCTGCGGATCTTCGCCGACGAGGTGACCCGGGTGTCGGGCGAGGTCGGTGCCGAGGGTCTGCTCGGCGGTCAGGCGCAGGTGCCGGGGGCGGCGGGGACGTGGAAGGACCTCACCGACTCGGTCAACACCGTCTTCCGGAACATCACCACGCAGGTGCGTGACATCGCGCAGGTGACGACGGCGGTGGCCAACGGCGATCTGTCGCAGAAGGTCACGGTCGACGTGGCCGGCGAGATGCTGGAGCTGAAGAACACCGTCAACACGATGGTGGACCAGCTGTCGGCCTTCGGTTCCGAGGTGACCCGGGTGGCCCGGGAGGTCGGTGTCGAGGGTCTTCTCGGCGGCCAGGCCGAGGTGAAGGGCGCGGCGGGTACGTGGAAGGACCTCACCGACTCGGTGAACACGGCCTTCCGGAACCTGACCGGTCAGGTGCGTGACATCGCGCAGGTGACGACCGCGGTCGCCAACGGTGACCTGTCGCAGAAGGTCACCGTGGATGTGGCCGGCGAGATGCTGGAGCTGAAGAACACCGTCAACACGATGGTGTCGCAGCTGTCGTCGTTCGCGGACCAGGTGACGCGGATGGCGCGGGACGTGGGCACCGAGGGCCGGCTGGGTGGTCAGGCGCGGGTGGACGGTGTGTCGGGTCGCTGGCGGGAGCTCACCGACTCGGTGAACTTCATGGCCGGCAACCTGACGTCGCAGGTGCGGCAGATCGCGCAGGTGACGACGGCCGTGGCCCGCGGCGATCTGTCGCAGAAGATCGACGTGGACGCGCGCGGCGAGATCCTGGAGCTGAAGAACACCCTCAACACGATGGTGGACCAGCTCTCGAACTTCGCCGAGCAGGTGACGCGGGTGGCCCGCGAGGTGGGCACCGAGGGCATCCTGGGCGGTCAGGCCGAGGTGCAGGGAGTCTCGGGCACCTGGAAGGACCTCACCCAGTCCGTGAACTTCATGGCGAACAACCTCACCATCCAGGTGCGGAACATCGCCGAGGTCACGACGGCGGTCGCCAAGGGCGACCTGTCGAAGAAGATCACCGTCGACGCCCGGGGCGAGATCCTGGAGCTGGTGACGACCGTGAACACCATGGTCGACCAGCTGTCGAACTTCGCGGACGAGGTCACCCGGGTGGCCCGTGAGGTGGGTACGGAGGGCATCCTCGGCGGTCAGGCGCGGGTCCGGGGCGTCACCGGTACCTGGAAGGACCTGAGCGACAACGTCAACCTGATGGCCAACAACCTGACGAGTCAGGTGCGGAACATCTCCCGGGTCTCGGCAGCCGTCGCCAACGGCGATCTGACGAAGAAGGTGACGGTCGAGGCGCGCGGCGAGGTCGCCGAACTCGCCGACACCGTCAACACCATGGTGACGACCCTGTCGTCGTTCGCCGACGAGGTCACGCGCGTGGCCCGTGAGGTGGGTACGGAAGGCGAGCTGGGCGGCCAGGCGCGGGTGCCGGGTGTCTCGGGCACCTGGAAGGACCTGACCGAGTCGGTGAACTCGATGGCCTCCAACCTCACCGGTCAGGTGCGCCAGATCGCGGCCGTCACAACGGCCATCGCCAAGGGCGATCTCACCAAGAAGATCGACATCGACGCGCGCGGCGAGATCCAGGAGCTGAAGAGCACCATCAACACGATGGTCGACCAGCTGTCGAACTTCGCCGAGGAGGTCACGCGTGTGGCCCGTGAGGTGGGTACGGACGGGCAGCTCGGTGGTCAGGCCCGGGTGCGTGACGTGGACGGCACCTGGCGGGATCTGACGGAGTCCGTGAACGAGATGGCCGGGAACCTGACCCGGCAGGTGCGGGCGATCGCCGCCGTCGCCACGGCGGTGACCCGGGGCGACCTGAACCTCAAGATCGACGGTGTCGACGCGGCGGGCGAGATCCAGGCCCTCCAGGAGAACATCAACACCATGATCGCCAACCTGCGTGACACCACCCTCGCCAACGAGGAGCAGGACTGGCTGAAGGGCAACCTGGCCCGTATCTCCGGCCTCATGCAGGGCCGGCGGGACCTGGACGACGTCGCCTCGCTCATCATGAGCGAGCTGACGCCGGTGGTCTCGGCCCAGCACGGTGCCTTCTTCGTGGCGATGCCGACCGGCTCCGCCCACAGCGACGCCGAACTCGTCGGTGAGGGAGAGGGCTCGTACGAGCTGCGGATGCGCGGGAGTTACGGCTACTCCACCGGTTCCATGCCGACCTCGTTCCGGCCCGGCGAGACGCTCATCGGGACGGCGGCCGAGGAGAAGCGGACCATCCAGGTCAACGTTCCGCCCGGCTATCTGAAGATCTCCTCCGGGCTGGGGGAGGCCGCGCCGGCGCATGTGATCGTGCTGCCGGTGCTCTTCGAGGGCAAGGTCCTCGGGGTGATCGAGCTGGCCTCCTTCCAGCCGTTCACGCAGATCCAGCGGGACTTCCTCAACCAGCTCGCCGAGCTGATCGCCACCACGGTCAACACGATCAGCGTCAACACCAAGACCGAGGTGCTGCTCCAGCAGTCGCAGGAGCTCACCGAGCAGCTCAAGGAGCGTTCGGCGGAGCTGGAGCACCGGCAGAAGGAACTCCAGGGTTCCAACGCCGAACTGGAGGAGAAGGCCGAACTGCTCGCCCGGCAGAACCGCGACATCGAGGTGAAGAACACCGAGATCGAGGAGGCCCGGCAGGTCCTGGAGGAGCGGGCCGAACAGCTCGCCGTCTCCATGCGCTACAAGTCCGAGTTCCTGGCGAACATGTCGCACGAGCTGCGCACCCCTCTCAACTCGCTGCTGATCCTCGCCAAGTTGCTCGCGGACAACGCCGAGACCAACCTGACGCCGAAGCAGGTCGAGTTCGCGGAGACCATCCACGGCGCCGGTTCCGACCTGCTCCAGCTGATCAACGACATCCTCGACCTGTCGAAGGTCGAGGCGGGCAAGATGGACGTCTCGCCGACCCGGATCGCGCTCGTCCAGCTCGTCGACTACGTGGAGGCGACCTTCCGGCCGCTCACGGCGGAGAAGGGGCTCGACTTCTCGGTGCGGGTCTCGCCCGAGCTGCCGGCCACCCTCCACACCGACGAGCAGCGGCTGCTCCAGGTGCTCCGCAACCTCCTCTCCAACGCGGTGAAGTTCACCGACACGGGGGCGGTGGAGCTGGTGATCCGGCCGGCCGGGACCGATGTGCCGCAGTCGATTCGCGAGCAGCTCCTGGAGGCCGGTTCGCTGCGCGATCCGGAGGCCGATCTGATCGCCTTCTCCGTCACGGACACCGGGATCGGGATCGCCGCGAGCAAGATGCGGGTCATCTTCGAGGCGTTCAAGCAGGCCGACGGCACGACCAGCCGGAAGTACGGCGGTACGGGTCTGGGGCTCTCGATCAGCCGGGAGATCGCGCGGCTGCTCGGCGGCGAGATCTTCGCGGCGAGCGAGCCGGGCCGCGGTTCGACGTTCACGCTCTATCTGCCGCTGAGCCCGACGGAGCTGCCGCCCGGCTACGGGCAGGGGGCGGCCGACGATCCGCAGCAGGGCGCCGAGGAGGGGGCTGCCGGGGCCGTCCACCCGTTCCCGCACTTCCCGCCGCCGCCCGTACGGACGGAGGCGCGGTCCGGTGCGGGGGCGCTCTTCCGTCACCGGCGGAAGGCGGCCGCGGAGGCTTCCGGGGCGCGGACGGCGGTGCCGGGGCAGCCCGGGCAGCCGATCGCCGCCGACCGGGCGGAGCAGGAGGTGGAGGCGGAGCCGCGCCGTACCTTCAGCTTCTCCGGCGAGAAGGTGCTCATCGTCGACGACGACATCCGCAACGTCTTCGCGCTCACCAGCGTCCTGGAGCAGCACGGACTCGCGGTGCTGTACGCGGAGAACGGGCGGGAGGGCATCGAGGTCCTGGAGCAGCACGACGATGTGACGATCGTCCTGATGGACATCATGATGCCGGAGATGGACGGATACGCGACGACGACCGCGATCCGGCGCATGCCGCAGTTCGCGGGGCTGCCGATCATCGCGCTGACGGCGAAGGCGATGAAGGGCGACCGGGAGAAGGCGATCGAGTCCGGCGCGTCGGACTATGTGACCAAGCCGGTCGACCCCGATCACCTGCTGTCCGTGATGGAGCAGTGGATGCGGGGGAAGTGACCCCGGGCGGGGCCCGTGGTGCGGGGGGAGTGCCCTCCGTGCCACGGGCCCGGCGCGGGCCGCGGCCTGGCGTCCGGCCCTCGCCGACGGACTGTCGCCACGGGGGTGTGAGAGGCCGGGATACGGGGAACCTTCTGGTCTCCCACCGCGTTTCCGGTACGTGCACAGTGACATCGCGGTGACAGGGTGTGGCGACGGGCGGGGTGCGGCTACGATGACCGGCACAAGGACGGACGGCGTTAGGGAGTCGTCTTCTGGGGCGGCGCCCGGTGCTTCCCCCGGTTCGGGGAGCCGGGGAGACACGTTGCCGGGGCGAGGAGGACGGGGCATGGTGCAGAAGGCCAAGATCCTCCTGGTCGATGACCGGCCGGAGAATCTGCTGGCGCTGGAGGCCATTCTCTCCGCGCTCGATCAGACGCTGGTGCGGGCATCGTCCGGGGAGGAAGCGCTCAAGGCGCTGTTGACGGACGACTTCGCGGTCATCCTGCTCGACGTCCAGATGCCGGGTATGGACGGCTTCGAGACCGCCGCGCACATCAAGCGGCGGGAGCGGACCCGGGACATCCCGATCATCTTCCTCACCGCCATCAACCACGGCCCCCACCACACGTTCCGTGGGTACGCGGCCGGGGCGGTCGACTACATCTCGAAGCCGTTCGACCCGTGGGTGCTGCGCGCAAAGGTCTCGGTCTTCGTCGAGCTGTACATGAAGAACTGCAAGCTGCGTGAGCAGGCCGCGCTGCTGCGGCTGCAGTTGGGAGGGCGGCGGCGAGGGCGGTCACGGCAAGGAGGCCGCCGGTCTGCTCGCCGAGCTGTCGGCCCGTCTCGCGGCCGTCGAGGAGCAGGCGGAAGCGCTGTCCAAGCAGCTCGACGACGACTCCGCCGACGCGGCCGCCGTCGCCACCGCCGCGCATCTGGAGCGCAAGCTCACCGGGTTGCGCCGGGCGCTGGACGCCCTGGAGCCGGGCACCGGCGCCGCGCCGACGCTGCCGGCCCAGAGCTGACGCACCGTCACCGAGGTGTCGGGCGCCCGCTGTCCCGCGTGATGCGGCGTCAGCTTCGGGCCACGGCGGGAGCGACACGAACGGGTGAGGCGGACAGCCGGTCTTCACACCGGTAACCTCGGCATCATGGCTTCACGTACGTCCGGCAAGGGTTCCCAGGGCACGGCGGGCACCGCAAAGCCGCGCGCCGGCCGTACGGCGGGCGCCGCGAAGAAAGCGGCACCCGCGAAGTCCCCCGCCAAGCCGCCCGCCAAGAAGGCGCCGGCCAAGAAGGCCGCGGCCGCCAAGCGCGCGCCCGCGCGGAAGACCGCGGCGAAGAAGGCCCCTCCCCGGCCCGCGCCGTCCCCCACCGGGGGCGTCTACCGGCTCGTGCGTGGCGCCTGGCTCGGCCTCGCGCACGCCGTGGGCGCGATGTTCCGGGGGATAGGGCGCGGTGCCAAGGGCCTCGACCCGGCCCACCGCAAGGACGGGCTCGCACTGCTGCTCCTCGGCCTCGCGCTGATCGTCGCCGCGGGCACGTGGTCCAACCTCCGCGGCCCGGTCGGCGACCTCGTCGAGATGCTGGTCACCGGTTCCTTCGGCCGCCTCGACCTGCTCGTTCCGCTGCTCCTCGGCGCGATCGGCGTACGACTCATCCTCTTCCCGGAGAAGCCCGAGGCCAACGGCCGGATCAGCATCGGCCTCTCCGCCCTCGTCATCGGCGTCCTCGGCCAGGTCCACATCGCCTGCGGTTCACCCGGCCGCGGCGACGGCAGCGAAGCCATGCAGGACGCCGGCGGCCTCATCGGCTGGGCCGCGTCCCAGCCGCTCGTCTTCATGATGGGCGAGGTCCTCGCCGTCCCCATGCTCGTCCTGCTCACGGTCTTCGGACTGCTCGTCGTCACCGCCACCCCGGTCAACGCGATCCCGCAGCGGCTGCGTGCCCTCGGCGCCAGGCTCGGAATCGTCGAGCCCGCCTACGACCCCGTGGACGACCGCCCCGAGGGCCATGCAATCCCTTCCGGGGAGTACGACGAGTACGACGAGGAATGGCGTGAGGCCCGGCCGCAGCCCCGCACCGCCCGGTCCGCGCGACGCCGCGGTCCCGTGGATCCCTACGACGTGGACCGGGCCGAGGCCGAGATGCTCGACCGGCGCAGCCGGCCGGCCCGCCGCCCCTCCTCGGAGCCCGCCTTCGACCACGGCCTGGACCCGGTGGACGTCGCCGCGGCCGCCGCCGCCGCGCTCGACGGCGCGGTGCTCAACGGCATGCCGCCCTCCCCGATCGTCGCCGACCTGACCAGGGACGTCACCGCCGACCGCAAGGCCGCCGTGGACGCCGCCGCGAAGGCCGCGGCCGAGGCGTCGGAAACGGCGGCCCCGGCCGCTCCCGTGCCGCCGGCCCGTGGCGGGAACCAGCGGCCCGGCGGAGGCGTACCGGATCTGACCAAGCCGGCGCCCGAGCCGACCGATCTGCCGTCCCGGGCCGAGCAGCTCCAGCTGTCCGGCGACATCACGTACTCCCTGCCCTCGCTCGACCTCCTGGAGCGGGGCGGGCCCGGCAAGACGCGCAGCGCCGCCAACGACGCCGTGGTGGACTCGCTCTCCAACGTCTTCACCGAGTTCAAGGTCGACGCCGCCGTCACCGGCTTCACCCGGGGTCCGACGGTCACGCGGTACGAGGTCGAGCTCGGCCCCGCGGTGAAGGTCGAGAAGATCACGGCCCTGACCAAGAACATCGCGTACGCCGTGGCCTCCCCGGACGTACGGATCATCTCGCCGATCCCCGGCAAGTCCGCGGTCGGCATCGAGATCCCCAACAGCGACCGGGAGATGGTCAACCTCGGCGACGTCCTGCGGCTCGCCGCCGCGGCCGAGGACGACCACCCGATGCTCGTGGCGCTCGGCAAGAACGTCGAGGGCGGCTACGAGATGGCCAACCTGGCGAAGATGCCGCACGTCCTGGTCGCCGGTGCCACCGGCTCCGGAAAGTCCTCCTGCATCAACTGCCTGATCACTTCGATCATGATAAGGGCGACCCCCGAGGACGTCCGGATGGTCCTCGTCGACCCCAAGCGCGTCGAGCTCACCGCCTACGAGGGCATCCCGCACCTCATCACCCCGATCATCACCAACCCCAAGCGGGCCGCCGAGGCCCTCCAGTGGGTGGTGAAGGAGATGGACCTCCGCTACGACGATCTGGCGGCCTTCGGCTACCGGCACATCGACGACTTCAACCAGGCGATCCGGGAGGGCAAGATCAAGCTGCCCGAGGGCAGCGAGCGGGAGCTCAACCCGTACCCGTACCTGCTCGTCATCGTCGACGAGCTCGCCGACCTGATGATGGTGGCGCCCCGGGACGTCGAGGACTCGATCGTCCGCATCACGCAGCTCGCGCGAGCCGCCGGCATCCATCTCGTGCTCGCCACCCAGCGGCCGTCCGTCGACGTCGTCACCGGCCTCATCAAGGCCAACGTGCCCTCCCGGCTCGCCTTCGCGACCTCCTCGCTCGCCGACAGCCGGGTCATCCTCGACCAGCCGGGCGCCGAGAAGCTCATCGGAAAGGGTGACGGACTGTTCCTGCCGATGGGTGCCAACAAGCCCGTCCGCATGCAGGGTGCCTTCGTCACCGAGCACGAGGTCGCGGCCGTCGTGCAGCACTGCAAGGACCAGATGACCCCGGTCTTCCGGGAGGACGTCACCGTCGGGACCCGGCAGAAGAAGGAGATCGACGAGGACATCGGCGACGACCTCGATCTGCTGTGCCAGGCCGCCGAACTGGTCGTCTCCACGCAGTTCGGCTCCACCTCCATGCTCCAGCGGAAGCTGCGCGTCGGCTTCGCGAAGGCCGGGCGGCTGATGGACCTCATGGAGTCGCGGAACATCGTCGGGCCGAGCGAGGGCTCCAAGGCGCGCGACGTGCTGGTCAAGCCCGACGAGTTGGACGCGGTGCTGGACGTGATCCGGGGGCAGTCGGGGGAGTAGCCGGGGCCGGGCCGGAGTGTGGGGTCCCGGTCGGAGCGCGGGTCCCGGTCGGAGCGGGGCGAGGTCCGGCCGGCGTACGCGGCGGGGGAGGGGGTACGCGATCGAGACCGGGCCGAGACTCACTCGTAA
>NZ_LIPQ01000103.1 GCF_001418135.1 Streptomyces aureus | reverse complement strand
CGGAACTGAGCCTTCTGCAACACCTTTTAGAGGTCCTAACAAAGGCGTTGGACGTGTCGGTGGGTGATGAGGCACGTGGCGAGGCCGAGGAAGGCTTCGTGTATGTCGTCGCGTCGTTCCCAGCGGACGCGTAGGCGGCGGAAGCCGTGAAGCCAGGCGATGGTCCGCTCGACGACCCAGCGGTGGACGCCGAGGCCGGAGCCGTGCGGGACTCCGCGGCGGGCGATCACCGGTTTGATGCCCTGGGCCCAGACCAGGCGGCGGTATTTGTCATGGTCGTAGCCGCGGTCGGCCAGCAGCGTGTCCGGTCGTCGCCTGGGCCGGCCGACCAGGCCGGCGACGGAGGGGACCTTGGAGAGCAGGGGCATCAGCTGGGTGACGTCGTTGCGGTTTCCGCCGGTCAGCGACACGGCGAGTGGGATGCCCTGCCCGTCGACGAGGACGTGGTGCTTGCTGCCCGGCCGGGCTCGGTCGACCGGGCTGGGTCCGCTTTTGGGCCGCGTCGAGCGGCCCGGACGTGGCTGGAGTCGATCACCGCCCGAGACCAGTCCAGCTGCTTGGCCGACCGCAGCTTCTTGAGCAGGACCAGGTGCAGCTGATCCCACACGCCGGCCTCGTTCCAGACGGCGAGCCGCCTCCAGCAGGTCATGCCGGATCCGAAGCCGAGCTCCTGGGGCAGGTACTCCCACTGGATGCCGGTGTGGAGCACGAACAGGATCCCGCACAGAGCCTGCCGGTCAGGCACCCGCGGCCGACCCGCCACCAGCTTCGGCGCCGGAGCTGGCAACAACGGCTCGACCAGCGACCACAGTTCATCCGACACGATCCACGGCCGGGAGTTCCTCTTCGCCACGAACGGACCAACGAGCAACCAAGCCGACAGTCACATGATCAACAGCTTCTGTTAGGACCTCTTAGGACTTGTCCGGTCGATCACGTCCGGAGCCAGGTGGTGAGGGCTGCGGCGGTTGCGGTGCCGAGGTAGACGTAGCGGCGTTTGTCGTAGCGGGTGGCGACTGCCCGGTGCTGCTTGAGGCGGTTGATGGCCCGTTCGATGGTGTTGCGTTTCTTGTAGCGCTCTTCGTCGAAGGCCGGTGGCCGCCCGCCGCATGAGCCTTTGCGCAGGCGGGCGGGGTGGCTGTCGGTTTTCTCCGGGATGGTGTGCCGGATGCCGCGGCTGCGCAGGTACTGGCGGCAGGGTCCGTTGCTGTAGGCCTTGTCGGCCGCGATACTGTCCGGCTTCTTACGTGGCCTTCCCGGCCCGGGCTTCGGGACGCGAATCTTCTCCAGGACCGGCTTGAATTAGGTGCAGTCTGCCCGCTGGCCTGGTGTGACGACCAGTGAGAGCGGGCGGCAGTTGCCGTCGGCGCTCAGGTGGAGTTTGGTGGTGAACCCGCCGCGCGAGCGGCCCAGGCCCTCACCTCCAGCACCACCTACAGGGCGGGCGACGAGGCTCTGCCACGGCGTTTCGTCCTGGTGTTCTGAGGCTTCGTCCCCCTTTGAGGCGGGGGCCGGCGGCGGGTCGGTGCGGGCGCCAGCCGCGTGCTGATGAGCCCGCACGATGGTGGAGTCGACCGAGATGTCCCAGTCGATCTCACCCGCCGCGTCGGCTGCGGCCTGGACCTGCTGGAGCAGACGCTCCCAAGTTCCGTCACTCGACCACAGTCGGTGGCGTTCGTAGACGGTCTTCCACGGCCCAACCGTTCGGGCAGATCGCGCCACTGCACGCCGGTCCGAACCCGGTGCAGAATGCCGTCGATCACCTGCCGGTGGTCCCGCCACCTGCCGCAACGCCTGTTGCTGACCGGCAGGAACGGCCGCAACCGTTCCCACTCGGCATCAGTCAGATCACCCCGACCCATGTCCACATCAACGACCCGGACACGGACTAGTCACATGATCGGCCGGACAAGTCCTAACAGGTCAAGGTGTCCGTCAGAGACACCGGCCTATGGGCGCCGGACGCTTCATGATCACGTTGAGGTATCAGGCATGAAGGCATACGTACGGAGCGGATCGAGGTGCAGCTCGTGCGGGCCCATGCAGTCCGCGGTAAGAGTGGCCACGCGTGTCCCGCACCTGCACGCCATGTTGCGGCCTCCGGTTCCAAGCGGCCCGCAGCATCCGTGGTGCACGCCCAGCCGGCTGGTCAGCTGCAGACTCGGCACGTCTTGTGGATGCACGATCACGGAGTTCCTGGGTCCGGCAGGCACCATGCCGGTCATGTCAGGTGGCATGAGAAGCGCGCGGCTTCCCTGCACGTCCGTGGTCTGGGCATCCGGGATTTCGAAGGGGGCGCCCCAGGGTTCGGGATCGATGGCATAGCTGCCTTGGGGGACTGTCGATGGCGCGAGCCGTGTCGTGCGGTGGCGGTCCTTGTCGTGCACGGAGACGTCCGGGATGCCCGGAAGCTTTTGCAGGTCCGGGGTGAGTTCGGCGCTGCACTTCGCGCAGTAGAAGACCGTCATACGAGCCGTTGTATCCCACCGACAGCGTCGGTTACGACTGCGTTTTTCCTGCTTAGACCGCCTGTCCGGGGCAGGCGGTGGGAAAGGCGATGGATTCGTCGAAGGCGATCCGGTTCTGGAGGCAGTGGTGGAGCTGGCCGAGCATGCGGTTGAACAGGTGCCGCAGGGCTTGGGCGTGCCAGTCTCCTGCTTCGCGTCGGCGCCTGTAGTGGGCGTTGGCGCCCTTCGAGTGGGTGAGGGTGGCGAAGGCCCAGAGGTATCCGGCGTGGTTGAGCCTGTTGTTCTTCACGAACCGGCGGCCGACGTACTTGCGTTTGCCGGAGGCCCGGGTGATGGGGGCCGCGCCCGCGTATGCCTTCAGTCCGCCGGCGGTGGCGAAACGGGTGCGGTCGTCGCCGATCTCGGCCAGGATGCGGGCGCCGACCTGAGCGCCGACGCCGGGGAAGCTGAGCATGATCGGCGCGTCCGGGTGGGTGCGGACGGTCCGCTCGACCGCCTTGGCCAGCTCGTCGACGGCCTTGCAGGCGGCGTTGAGCTGGGTCAGCAGGGCCTTCGCCTGGATTCCCATGGCTTCCTCGGGCGCGGGCAGCTGACAGGCGGCAGGCTGCCGGAACAGGGTATGGAGCCGTTCGGCGTCCTCGGTGAAGCCGCGCTTGCGGCCCGCGTTCGTCATCATCAGCCGCAGCTTCCACGTCGGCAGCAGGGCCGCGAGGGTGGGAGTGTCAGCAGCGTGGCCGGCTCGGGGTGACGGTGGGCGGTGTAGGCAAGGGCGCCGAGAGAAGGCCGGTGTCCCTCGTTTCGGTGGCGGTACCTTCAGCCGGTCCCGCGCACGTGCGGGGACGCGGGACCGGCTACGGGCGTCCGTAGTGTCGGGGCCGAGACGACGTTACGGCGCAGTTGGGCCGTACGCAGGTTCTGGCCCGCCGTCAGCGTGGTCTGCTGCTGCGTTGGTTCGACGGCGTGGCTTCGTTCAGGCAGCGTGGTTGTAGCCGAACCCGATGTCGTAGGACCAGACCCGCTGGGCGAGGAGCGGGGTCTTCCAGTTGCCGGTTCCCCGGTAAAGGGACATGTCGCCGTTGCCACGGATGGCGAGCAGATCAGGGCGGCCGTCCTTGGAGACGTCTCCGGTGGCGATGAGGTGGCTGTAGGCGTTCCAGCCGCCGCCTACGCGGGTGCGCGGGGCGAACGTGCCGTCGCCCTTGCCCAGGTGGTTCCAGAGAACGCCCGAGGTGTCACGGGCGAGGAGGTCTCCGGCCGGGCCGCCCGCGATGTCGCCGACGGCGGTGATGTAGTTGTAGATGCCCCAGCCGGTGCCGATCTTCGTCCGGGCGGCGAAGGGGGTGGTGGCGTTGCCGGTTCCGGGGTGGAGCCAGAGAACGCCGGTCTTGTCGGCGGCGAGGACGTCCGGCCTGCCGTCGCCGGTCAGGTCGCTGCCTCCGGTGATCTGGTTGTAGACCTGCGATCCGGTGCCGACCTTGATACGGCCGTAGAAGCCGCCCTTGCCGCTGGCGGCTTGCTGGGCGCGGCGGGCCCGCTGGGCGGGGCGCGACTGGTTGCGTGGCATGGCGGTGGTCTCTCCGGGCATCCCGCGCTTGCCCGCAGGTATGCGGGTGAGTAGCGCGGGTCCGGGTGGGGGCCTTGGCCGTCAGGGCTGTCCCCGACGCGGGGGGGGGATTCAGCGGCGGCGATTGGCGGTGCGCGTCCTGCCGAGCCGCATCGTAGCGGTCTGCATCGACCGTCGTCGGGCGCTTCGGCGTTTCCCCGCGATGCAGGGCCTTACAAGGTGAGCGGCACGTGGGCCTCCGCGCCCTACGGCCCTGGCGGTCAAGGCCTTGTGGCCCTTGTGCTGTGCCCCGTCAGAGGCCGGGGCTGAGAACTCACCGATCAGGGTGTCGTCCCGGGTGGCGTGCGCTGTCCGTGCGCGTGGCTGAGCAGGTACAGGGCCGCCTGGAGGATGAGTGCGACGTAGTGCCTGGGCGGAGTGCCGGTCAGGCCGTGGAGGATGTCGTTGCGCAGGTTCATTCCGCGGTCGGGATCGACCAGGAGGAGTTTTAGCGCCTTGCTCCAGTCCGCCGGGTACCCGGCCTTCGGCATGCTCTGGAGGAGTGTGCCCATAAGGTCGACGCCACCAGGGCTCTGTCCTCGCGCCACGGAGATGACAGGGACCTGGGGGCGTAGAAGCTGGCGGAGGATCTGTTCGAGCTGGGGCAGTGCCACGCACGCCGCGGCGTCGAATTCCTGCAGCCAGTAGTAGCGGAAGGCCCGGGCGAGGTCCGCGCGCGAGGCTCGGGGAGCACCGTCTCGTGTGCCAGAGCGGCGGTCATTTCGGACTCGTCGAGCCGGAAGCGCTCGCCGATGCGGTCGAGCTGGATTGCGGTCAGCCTTCCGAACAGCCTCAGGCCGCGGACCTGCATCGCCACGGCGAGGTCGTCATCGGCGTCGACGGGCGGGCGGACGAAGACCGGTCCGGCTGGGTTGATGCGCGAACGCGGGCTCCGTAGCAG
The DNA here is from genome assembly GCF_001418135.1 of Streptomyces aureus. Taxonomy (GTDB): domain Bacteria; phylum Actinomycetota; class Actinomycetes; order Streptomycetales; family Streptomycetaceae; genus Streptomyces; species Streptomyces aureus_A. Next base: position 61,150 of record NZ_LIPQ01000103.1, on the reverse strand, counting down.
GCCCTCGAGTGCGCCGTCGGTCTCGACCTCGGCCTGCGCGCGCATCGCCGGGTGGATGTCCGGCACGGTGAGCCACAGGGCGGTCCGCAGGTCCGGGGTGGCATCGACCTGATCCTGGTGCCAGAAGGCCGCCGCGGGCGGGATGGTGCCCTCGGTGCGGATGGAAGTTCCTTCCGGCGTGGTCTGCTGCAGGGCCATCTCGGCGCGGGCCCGCAGGTCGGGCAGTCCCCGCTTGTGCGCCTCGGTCGCTGCCTGCGTCAGAAGGGCAGGCGGCGGTGGCCTGCGTCGGCGGTATCGGCGGCGTCGAGGAGGGTATGGACCACGGCGGTGTCGATCTCCGCGTGGCGGCTGGGGGGCACGTTCTTGCGCAGCGCGTCGAGGAGGCCGAGCCGGACATCCATGTCGTGGGTGAAGAGGCTGACCGCCTGTTCGGCGAGGTCGGCGACATCGCACTTAAGGGTCTGCAGCGTTTCCAGGGCGGCCAGCAGGGGCCGTCCCTCGGCATCGGCGTTGGCGTCTGCGAGGAGGTGCTCGGCGATGGTGAGGGCGTCCTTGGTCACGCGTTCGCGCAGTTCGGGCTGCTTGAACTTGAGGGAGAGCTCCCCGGCCCTCTTCAAGCACTGGGCGGCCCGCGGCCACCTGTGGCCGTCTTCGGCGGTCAACAGCAGTTGCGCCGTGTCGAGGTATCCGGTGGCCGCGCCGCGGACGTGGTCGGGCCTACGGCCGTGGCCGGCGTCGAGCAGCAGATGATGCAGGTGGCCACGGAGAAAAGGGTCATCCACGTGGTCTGCGTACAAGTTCCAGATCTCCACCTGGGCTGGTGCGGGCGGAGCCGGCGACGTCTCCCCCGATTCCTTCCGGGCCTTCGTCACCGGAGCGGGCCGACGGTACAAGGCCGCGACCCTTGCGCCCCGGTGTGCGGTGGCCGTGATCGAGCCGACGTCCGCGGTCGCGAGGGCCCGCGCGGGGGTCGGGTGGGAGACGGCGTCCTTCGACGCCCTCGTGAGCGCGGACAGCACGCTCGGCTCGATCTGGGACACGGGGCCCCGCTTTCCTCACCAGCAGTATCGGAGCAGCCGGGGTCCGCGGGCACCGGATTTGGTGCCCTTGGTGGTCCAGCGACCCAGGCCAGTTGGCGGGCCTGGTGCCGCATCAGGCAACCTTCGCTTTACGGGCTACCCCGCATAGCCGTTGGTCGGCGGCGCGCGGGGATCTTGGTGTCGTCGTGGACGGCGTCCCAGGCCTTGTTGATGCTGCCCGAGGTGCGGTGGGCCTCGTCCGCGATCAGCAGGTCCCAGGCAGGAAGGAGGCCGGACTCGTGGGCGGCGAGCAGGCCGCCTTGCTTGTCCTCGCCGTCGGTGAGGGAGGCAGTTGAGACCGCGGTCGGTCGTTGCCAGCGGGCCCGCTGGCGGTCAGGACCGGTGCCGCGCGAAGCTGATGTAGGCGAAGCCCTCACCTGCGCGTGGCGCCCGGGTCCAGGACCGGGTGGTGAAGGTGTGGAGCCTGCCTTGGGTCAGCGCGAAGCGCGGGAGCGAGAGCCCCAGTTCGGTGTGCAGGGCCTCCAGCACCCGCCGTTCGTTGTCCCGCTCGGTGTCCTCCGGCCGGAACAGCCGTGCGGGGTCCAGGGTCTCGGGTATCGCGCCGGAGCGCTGGATCTCCGTGCCCCGCACGGTGAAGGCGTAGAGCTCCTGGCCGTGTTCGGCCACCGATACGTGGAAGGCCGACGGATCGTCCGGGGACGAGCGCCTCGGGTCGGACCACACCACCACCGCGCGGCCGGACGAGGAGGCGGCCGCGGCCGGGGACAGGAACAGGCCGTGCAGGTGGCGGTGGGAGGGCCCGTCGAAGGCGAAAGCCCACCCTTCGGTCGTGCGGCCGACGGCGACGACGGCCCGGTCCTCCCAGAGTTCCACGCCCTCCCGCTCGTGGGGCTGGGGCGCCCGCCGGAAAGACCTCGACAGATCAACGGGCGGGCTCAGTTCGGCGCCCTCCTCACCGATCAGGGCAGGCAGGCCGACGGGATCCGCCCCCTCGACCCAGACGCAGCGGTAGCCGTCGAGCGGCTGCCCGTACCTGAACGGCCCCGCCAGCCAGGTGAGGCCCGGCGGATCGAGATCGGGCACCGGCTCGGGAGCGGGGCCCGTCTCACCGGCCCGCGGTGTCGCGAGGATCTCCCGGCCGCGCTCCGGAGTGATCAGCGGCCCCAGGACCGGATCGGCGAGCAGGCCGAGCGGGACGACCATCAGCGGCCCCGGCGCCTCCCACAGCGGCAGCGCGTCCCGCAGCACGTGCCACGCGGCGTCGGTCGCGCCCCAGCGGGCCGCCTTCCGGGCCTCGGCGACGGCCCGCCCCCACGGACCGGGAGGCGCGTACTGGTGTGTGCCGTCCCGCACGGCGCCCAGCACGGCCTCGGCGATCTCCGGGGCGACCCCCCGGGCGACCATCATCCGCAGCCACTGCTCGTCCCCGCCCGACGACCCACGGCCGTTGGCCTGCTCCATGGCCTCCAGGGGCAGCATCTCCGGCTGGTACAGCGGGTCCGCCACCAGGTTGCCGTGGCCCTGGGAGCCGCTCGGAGCGAGCATCTGCCTGAGCTGGTTCAGCAGGACGGCGCTGCGCGGCCTCCCGAATGAGAACGCCTCCTGCAGCAGGGGCAAGGCCTCCTCGTACCGTCCACGCAGGGCCAGCAGATGAGCCTCGTCCACGTGGACGTCCTGGGCGAGCGTGGTCGCGTTCACGAAGCCGGGTTGCGCCACCCGGTCGGCGTGGAAGCCGCGGTACATGGCCTCCATGTATGCGCGGAACGAGGGGTAGCGGTCAAGCACTTCACCGCTCCAGCCCTTGTAGACGTAGAGTGCCCACTCGCCGTCCTCGTCGCTGTCGCCCGGGTCGAGAAGGGCGTGCGACATGTCGGAGTCCGTCTCGAGGCGCAGCGCCCGCTGCCACATGCCGGCCAGCAGCACGTCCTCCTCGCGGGGGTCGTCGCCCGGATCCGGCTCGTACAGCGCGGTCATGTCGTATGGATCCCCGAACCAGTCGATATCCGAGGCACCCCCGAGCCGGTAGATCCCGGCCGGCTGGTCGACGTGCCACCCGTCGCTCGCGGCCAGGAACCCCCGGTACGAGGGCGGCAGCCGCCGCCCCAGCCGCTCCTCGGCCACGGCGATCACCGCCTCGTCCGCCCCGGGCAGGCCCGGGCGGACAAGGATCTGCTCACCGACCTCGTCTGCGTCCGGGCGCGGAACCCACTCCTCCTGCCACCGTCCCAGGAACTCGTGCCAGTTGAACGATTCGCTACTCATAGCCGGATGGTGTCACCCGGCACTGACAAGGCGGCACCCTGTTCTCATCTACCGCGAGGGCGGGCCCCTCAGCAGGGCGACCCGCGTTTTTCGCAGGTGAGGTGACGTAATTACCGCGACAGGCCCAGGCCGGCTGCTGATTCTCGTTTCGCTGTACTGGGCACTCTCACGAGGGGTCCGTCGCCGCTCACCACGTGTCGAGGACATACCTATCAGGTCCGCATCCCTCCGGACACCAGAACGAGAAGACGCTCAGGCGCTGAAGTGAGAGTCGGCTGGTTGAGTTCGGCCAGCACCGCACCGGTCATGGCCGCGACGCCTTGGCTGAGGACCGCGGGGTCGGGGGTGAAGTGCGGGCTGTGGGCGCTGGGAACCTCTGCGAACTTCTCCAGCGGTGACGCGCCCGGAGCTGCGTCCCACACTGCGGCCGTGGTGGAGGGCAGGAACCAGTAGTGGTACAGGATTGACGTGCCGTCGGGGCAGAGGGCGAGTTCGGAGAAGTCCTCGCTGCCCATGGCTGGTCCGGGGCCGATGACATGCGTGGCGCCGAACATCTCGCGGTGGGTTTGCGCGATACGGCGGGCCGTTGCGGTGTCGTTGACCGTTGCGGGGTATGGACTTCACTCTGCGGATCTCGGGCTCGGTGGGGGCGCCCGCCGCCGCGCACTCGCCCGCCACGATGCGACGGATCGCCGTCACGATCCGGTCCCGGACCTCGCCCGTGGTGGAGCGCACGGACAGCCCGCTGTCGCGGGGATGACGTTGTTCGCAGTGCCGGCCTTGATCCGTCCCACGGTGACGACGGCGCTGCGGCGTGGGGCGATCTCGCGCGCGACGATCGACTGTAGTCGGCCGACCACGGCGGCGGCGATGACGATGGGGTCGATGGTGGTGTCGGGGCGTGACCCGGGGCCGCCGCGTCCGTGGATGACGATGTGGATGGATGTCGAGGCTGCCAGGACCGGTCCTTCGACATGGGCCACCAGCCCCACTGGTCCGGCGCTGACGTGCTGGGCGAGCAGTACGTCGGGGCGAGGGAACTGCTCCAGCAGTCCGTCGGCGCGCAACGCGAGGGCTCCCTCCCCGGTTTCCTCGGCCGGCTGGAGGACGAAGAGCACCGTCCCGCTCCAGTGACGGCGACCGCGGGCGAGGGCCTGGGCGGCGCCCACCAGCATCGCGGTGTGCGTGTCGTGGCCGCATGCGTGCATGACCCCGGCGACGCGTGAGGCATAGGCCAGTCCGGTTGTCTCCTGGACGGGCAGCGCGTCCATGTCCGCGCGGATCAGAACGGTCCTGCCGGGACCGTTCTGCAGTACCCCGACCACTCCGGTCCTGCCGACGTTCTCCGTCACCTCGATTCCGGCGGCATCAGCGTGACGGTCAACGCCCATCGCTAGCACCACACCCGACGGGGCCCTCGGACACACCTGCCCCGGGGCCCGGGCATCTCCACCTACAGCCCGAACTCGATCTGCTCAATGTCACTCAGCTCGACCAGGAGGCCGTGCGCACAGCGCCCGCCGTCGCGGAAGTGCACCTCACCGAGAGCGTCGGCGGTGGCCTGCTGGAGCTGGCGGCCGGTGGCCCCCTGCTCCTGGGCGTCGAGGCGACGGGCCGCGTGCTCGGGCGGGAGAGCAAAGGCGGTGGCACATGCCGGCGTCGACGGTGGCACTTGGCTCCAACCCCTGCGGACAGCTGCTGCCAGGCCCTCTTGGGCACCTACCTGGCCAGCGTGTCCGCGCGAACTTCCCGGTGCCTATCGTGACTCCGTGCAAGCAGGCCACCGCTAGGGCGTAGCCGGTGCGGCGATGGCTGGCCGTTGCCCGGGAAGATCACCGCCTTGCCCGGATGGAGTCGCCTCATTTCACGATCACCACGGAGGTCCGACGCCTGCTGGCGCTGTGGGGCGGAAACGCCTCTGGAGTCCACGCCGAGCTGATGCGGCGGGCGGCCGACGATCCGGCGCTCCCCCGGTGCCGTCGCTCTCCACGTTGCACCGGGCGATCCGCCGGGACCTGACCCGCGGGGAAGCGACCTGGCCTCACGAGCAGGGATTTGGCCGACCGGATCAGCCGCCGCGACGCGCTGTACGGCAACCTGAGCAACGATCCCCACCCTGAAAAGACCGAGGAAAGGACCGGGAGAGGCCGAGAGGCGCGGAGATCACCGAACAGACGGCTCGGCAGGATGCGAATCGTGTCGAGGCACGGCCGTAGCGCATCTACACAGCCGCGATGACCGCGACCCAGGGGGCCGAAGCGAGACTCGCCAATGCCGGGCCCGCCTCGTAACGCGCGATGACTCAAACGCCGCCAACACCCCACACTCCCGCGCTCTTCACATTCGCCATGCTCACGCACTCCAGCCCACTCGAGAACCATCAAAGAACACCACAGACACACTCCAACACCGGAGGCCGGGGCCCTGACAGCTAACGCCCCGTGGAACTCCATCCACTCCCCATCAGCGGTGGAAGCAGCCCGGCCATTCCCCACAGGGCCCCGGTCACAGATCCGACAGGCTCGCCAACAAGGCGCTGGGGGCAAGCGGCCTGGCACGGCCCCCGCCTGAGTCGGGCGCTAGGGGGTGTCTCGGCGATCATGTGTCGAGCCGGATGAGGGTGCTGGCGAGGGTAATGGCGGCGAGGTAGCGGTCGGGGCGTTTGTCGTGCGGGTGGCGATGCCGCGCCATTGCTTGAGGCGGTGGAAGCAGCGCTCGACGACGTTGCGGCGCCGGTAAACAGTCTTGTCGAACCCGCAGGGCCGTTCACGACGCCGCTTCCGGCCGGCGAGTTGGTCGACGCGTTCGGGGATCGTCATCTTGATCCCGCGCCGGCGGAGGTAGGCCCGGAAGGTACGGGACGAGTAGCCCTTGTCCGCGACCACGTGGTCGGGCCGGGTCCGGGGTCGTCCGGAGCCCGGACCCGGGACACGGATCTTGCTGATGACGGCCTCGGCCTGGGTGCAGTCGTTGCGGTTGCCCGCGGTGATGAGGAAGGCCAGGGAGCGGCCTCGGCCGTCGCAGGCGAGGTGGATTTTGCTGGTCAGGTGTGGCGTTACGGTGCGGGGATGTCTGGCGTGGGACAGAAGGGCCGTCTCCGCGCGGGGGTCGCTCTGTTCTCCAAGAGCGACCAGCACCTCGGTGAGGACGGCGACGTCCGTCTCCGCGGCCGCCCAGTCGGTGAACAGGTCGAGAGCGGGACCAGCGAACGCGTCCTCATCGCTGTCGTCGAACAGATGAATAAGGCCTGCGCAGGGCCCGCAGACCCGGTGCCGGTCGACGCGGCCGATCAGTACCCGGGTCCGCTTGCAGACCGGGCAGGGCGGTCCGGTAGCAGGGGAGGCAGACCGGGCCGAGGGGCCATCGTGCGGTCGCGGGTGCGGTGGTGTGGCAGAGCGCGCATGCGATCACCGGCCGGGGGCGGCAGTTCGAGCAGGGGTCCAGTTCGGCCGGTTTGCCACAGGCCGAGCAGGTGCGGGTCGCCGCGGCCTGTCTGCGGCGGCAGGCCGCGCAGGTGTTCCGGCTCGGTCGTGGTCCGATGGTTCCGCAGACTGTGCAGGCGCCGATGTTGCCGCGGCTGGCGAGGATCCCTTAGCAGCCGAGACAGACCCGGCCGCCCGGGACGGCCCGGCGTAGCGGCCGGACGCGTCCGCAGCGCAGGCAGGCCGGGGCCCGCACTCCGGTGACCCCGTGGTTGGCCAGGGTGGTGATGAGGGCCTGGACGGACCGGGGTGCGGCGGATGCGCCGCTGACCAGGGCGTCGGGGTAGGCGGTGAGGTGGGCCCGGATGCGGCCGCGGGCGGCCGGGGTCAGGTCGGCGACGATCCGGGCCGCGTCCGGATCGGCAAGGTCGGGGAGGGATGCGGTCATCAGGCGGGCGAGTTCCCGCCAGGTGTCCGGGGCGGAGCCGGGGGCGGTCATCGGTCCCCGGGTCGGGTCAGGCGTACGCGGCGTGCCGGCGGGGCCTTCGCGGCGGTGGTGGTCTCGCCGGTCGCGGTCGGCTTGGCGACCTGGACGTGGGTCTCGGTGACGGTGATCAGGTCTGCCGGGGTGACGTGCAGGATCGAGCAGAGTGCGGCCAGCACGTCCATCGACAGCCTCTGCGGTACCTGGGCGACGAGGCGGTAGACCTGCTCGCGGGAGAGATGGACCCCGTGCTCGGCCAGGGCCGGGATCAGATCGGTGGTCTGGAACATGTCCCGCTCGGCCATCAGCCGGCGCAGGTTCCACACGATCCCCATACGCTTCACCACGACAGCGCCACCTCCTTCTTCGTGCCGGGCTCCAGCCGTCGCCGCAGTGCGCTCTCGATCAGCCGGTTGCGGTACTCATCAGACACCCACGTGTACAAGGCCGTCGTCGAGCCGTAGGCGTGTCCGACCTGCTGCTGCACGAACCGCTCCGGATACCCGAACTCGACGAGGTGCGTGATGTAGGTGTGCCGCAGGCAGTGCAGGTCCAGCTCACCCGGCAGCCCGGCGCGCTCGCGCACCGTGGCGAACTCCTCGTCCAGGCGCCGGACCCCGATCCGGCCGCACCGCTCCGTCACCCACAACGCCGGATGACGCCCAGGAGAGAAGCCGGGCCTCACCTCGGCCACCCACTCCTCGATGAGGCGGACGATCCACTCGGCCTCCGGGACCCTCAGCACCGTCCGCCGTTTCGGTGGGCTCCCCCACGACGCCTTCCCGAACCGCACCTCCACCGCACCCACCCGCCCGTACTGCGGCGCCCGCGGATTCCGCCGCAGGTCGGCCAGATCCAGCATCGCCATCTCTCGGCGCCGCGTCCCGGGCGTAGACCTGCTTGAGAAGGATCGCGTCCCGCCACGCCGCGAGCACCCCCTTGCGCTGCTTCCGGCGGGTCTCCTCGACCCGATCGTCTGCGGCATCGAAGAACGTCTGGAGCTCGTCGAACGTCAGCGCCGGCCGCCCGGGCCGGCCCTCGTACTCGACGACGTTAGCTGCGGTGTTCCAGTCGTGACACACCTGAACCGGGAACCGGCCGAACTCCTCCGAGCAGGCCGCAGCCCAGCCGTACCGCGCGTCGGTGATGAACGCACAGAACATCTCCAAGTCGCCCTGCTGCCCCCGAACCGTGGGCCACACCAGCTCGCCACGCGAGAGCCGGGCGGAGAAGTACGCCTCGACGTCCTCGGGGGGTCCAGTCCCACGGGTAGGTGCCGGTGAACTCGGCGAACCGCCGCACCAGACTGAGCCGGTCGGTGATCGTCTTCTTCGTCAGCAGCCGGCTGCGCTGCTGCTGTTCCCACCCGGTCAGCATCGCGGTGAACATCACTGCCTCCGGATCCAGCGCGGCCACATTCGCCGCCCGCACGAGCCGGATCGCCCCCGGCAAACTCGCCCCGCTCAACGCCACCTCCGAGGGTTGCATCAGATGCAACATCGTGGCGTTGACTGCCCCGCCGCAGGTCAGAACTCACCCACCGTCACCTCGACGAGCGACAACCCCCTCCCCCACCTGCCCCAAGCCGTCAGCACGCGGGAGCAGAGTGATGCATCGCGCCCAACTCCGCCTACTTGGAGTCCCACGCCTCGGCAAGCGGGACCATGTGGTCGATGTCGAGCTTCCCCGGGTCGGGTGACCTCCGCCGCGTCGTAGTAGCTGATCCAGCGGCCGCCGGAGAGCTTGCAGCCCGCCTCGACCGCCTCGGCCAGCCGGACCTCGGCGCGGGTGTTACAGCCGTCGGCGGGGTCGAGTCCCTAGTTCCAGTGCCTGAAGGAGTCACGGGTGTAGCCGGTGCGGGACTCGTCCGCGACCGGGAGGAGTTCGGCGGCATCAGCGAGCGGCAGGACCGCCGCGGCCGCCGGCGCAGCCTGAGCGGCCGCGGCCGGAGCGGCGACAGTGAGGAGAGCGAGGGGAGCGCGGCACTGCGGCGCGCAAAGTTCATGATCACGATCGCAGAGCCTGCCCGACCGGGAGCCTGCGGCGTACGGAAACGCACCGAATAGGTCCGTCATCTGGGTGGCGGGTTCACCGCCGAAACCACGACGCCAGGCTGCATAGCCTGGGGGCCGTAGGGTCTCGCTGCCTGTGGCGCAGGTCGTGCACGCTGACCAGCAGTTCTTCTGCTGTCCCAGCTCGATGGCACAGCTGGTCGGTCTCACGACCGTGGCACTTCCTCACGGTCCTGGCTGAACTGTGGCTGCCGTTCGACAGGCCGCACCATGTGCTCGCTCTCCCAGCGGGCCCTCCGTATGCGCTGGCGGCCATGAGCGGGGCGGCGCCGGCCGCGGGGGCTGCGCCAGAAACAGAGGGCGCTGAGCAGATGGGCCCGGCTTCTCGCGCAGACGTTCCCTTCGCTGACGACGTCCGGCGCCTTCACCCTCACAGCCCGCGGGAACGCTCCAGCCCGCGAGCGCGGTGCTCCTTACAGCACGGCCCGTGGGCTGGGGAGGAAGGGCTCGGGTCAGCCGGCCAGGATTGCCGGAGCCCCGGGGGGCCGCCGATTACGGCCAGGCTTGCGCAGTACGAGGGAAGCGCGTGGGACACGTCACGCCATTTCAGCCAGGGCTTGCCCGCAGCGCCGGGCTAGTTGATGATGCCTTCCTGTAGGGTGCCACCCGCGTAGGAGTTGCCGTCGTCCTTTGCTTTCACGAGGATGTAGCGGAGCTTGCCGTGGTCCAGCGCCTCCTCCAGGTCGTGCGCCAGCTCGCCGTCCCGCGGGGTCTTCGGCGCACGCTCCTTCATCGCCTCGATGATCGTCTCCACGTACTCCCTGGTCATCTGCTGGACCATCTTGTTCTTGTGTCGGCCCTTCCCCTGACGCCAGCCGAGGGCGCTCGATGGCGCCTTGGCCTCGACGATGAGCAGCGTGCCGTCCTTGAGCCGGTACAGCTGGTCGAACCTATCGGCACCATTGGGGGTTTTGGGCAGGGTGATCCACTGGGCTCCCGGGAATTGGTCCGGAATGACGTGGTAGCGTGCCGCGCTCTCGCCGAGCCGCTCGGGTATGGAGCTGTTGTTGGGCGTGACGCCTAGTTCCTTCCGGTAGTGCTGCAATGCCTTGTCGCGTGTCCGCCCATTGGCCACGCTCTGGGTCTTCTGGAACTTCCGCTCCGCGTTGGTGAGATCCACCGACGTCTTGCGATGGTCTGCGATCTTGTTGAGCAGGCTGCTCCGTTTTCTGTCACCGACCGAGACCGGGCCGACGAACTTCGCGGGGGACAGCTTCGCGCCGGGGGCCGAGGGCAGCTTGTCTTTGGAGATCCAGTGGTTCTCGTTGTCCTTGGCGAGTTTCGGCAGCGCGATGCCGTTCTCCGTGGTGGTCTCGCTCCTTCGGCGGCCGTCGCTGATGTAGTTGGCGGAGTACCAGACCGGGTCGTTGTTGGCCTTCCAGACCATCTCGTCCTGGATGTAATTGTGGTGGTCGACGGAACTGCTCAGTAGCTCGTTGCAGCTGAACACGCTGTTCGTACGCTGCGGGGTGCCGTCCGGGCCGGGCGGATAGGTGGTGAACACGGCCGTGTCGAAGGCGGGCCCGCCCGCGCCGTTGCAGTACTTCCCGAGCTTGAGCTTCTTGAACTCCTTCGCCAGTGCCTGCCGGTCACTTCCGGCCAGGACGGTGGAGGCGTTCGGGTCGATGTCGATCCAGGCGACCTTGTCGAAGCCGGGCGGGACCACCCCGGTACCGGAGAGTTCGTTGATCGCCGCCGCGAAGTCGTTCACGACCGCGTCCGTGCCGCCGGACACGGCCTTGCGCTGGATGGTCTGTTTGCCAGTCAGGTTCTGGAGGTCCGCCTTGTACCCGTCCGTGGAACCCTCGGGTTTGTAGGTGTTACCCCACACGACCTTGTTCCCCGCCCGCGCCAGATCGCTCGCATACTGCAGCGTCCGCCGGTCGGAGACGGAGAGCTGGGCTGTCTTGGCTGTCAGTTCGGCAATGCCGCTCTCGCCGGAAACGGTCAGGTTGTCGGTGTTCACGGCTAGGTCGTAGAACGGCTCGAACGCTCCCTGCTGCTTCAGATTGGCCACTGTCCTGCCGACATTGCTGAGCCGGCTCTTGCGGACCTCGGGGCTGGTCCGCGGGCCGATGTCGGGCGTCATGGCGTCGAGGAGCTGCAGGACGGGCTTACCCTTGCTGTCGTTGGCCCGCTGGTCGCCCAGTGGCTCATTGAGCTGGAAGCCGCGGCCCATCAGCCGTTTGACGAGCGCCAGGTCGTCGCCCATGACGCTCGCTTCGTAGAAGACCGCGGACCAGCTCACCCGGATCGTCTGGCCAGGCGGTGCCACGTTCCTCGCCGCCGTCGTCAGCGTGCGGCTTCCGCCGGGCGGCACGGAAACAGGACTGTTCAGGGGCGTCTGTCCGGCTACGGTCACTATCACCGTGCCGCTGGCCGGAGCGGTGCCCTGGTTGGTCACGTTCACGGTGGCCGGGCAGCTCGGGGTGCTGCAGAACGATGTCGAGAGCTGTACGGCCACATCCGCCTGGGCCGCCACACGTTGGCTCAGCGGTTCGGCCTGCTCGTGAGAGGCGCCGACCCGGCGTACGTTCTCCGTTGTGCTCTGGACCTGGGCCCTGTCGGGCTCGCTGACCGCGGACGACAGGGCCGGGGCGGGCGCGGGATCACCCACCGCCGCCGGCACCTGACCTGCGGACTGCACATGGCCCGCGGACCGTGCGGCACCGTCCTGCGGGCCGGAGCGGAAGACGGCCGTGCGCGCATCCGAGGCGTCCGGCGCAGGTTCGGGTGTGGCGGCTCCTTGAGATCCGGCAGAACTTGGCAGGCCGACCGAGAGCGGCTGGTACGGAGGGGACGCACTCACCACGATGCGCAGGGTGCCGTCGGTCAGTACCTTCGCCGGACGGCCGTTCACCGACGTGGCCCCGCTCTGGCGCCACGTGGACGGCCGCCCGGACGGACCGTCGGTGTCCTTACCCGAGAGGGCATCGGCGAGCGCCGTCGGAGTCATCCGGGACAGCTCGGCCAGGCCGATCACCCCCTGCGGCGGGTCGGCCACCCAGGTGTTGGCCAGCGCTTCGGCGCTGCCCGGCTCGTGCTCGAACCACCATTGGCTGTTGCCGCGCAGAAGGGTTCGCTTGGGGCTCACAGCGAGCTCCGCGTATGCCCCAGAGTCACGGCTCAGGGTTCCGTACGTAGTGCCGTCGCGAGCGACCGTCAGACGGAAGCCGATGATCGCGCCGTTGCCGTTCACCGTGGTCCCCGCATAGGTGACCCCGCGCCAGGCCCGCAGGCTCTTCGTTGCCGCCGAGGCCAGCTGCGGGGGCGTCTTCTCGCGTGGCCAGAGCACAAAGGTCATCAGACCGGCGGCAAGCACCATGACCAGCGCCAGGATTCCCCAACGCCAATACCAGCAACTGGACTTAATCAACCGGACAAGCGCTCCAGCCGTCCGGGACGCCCGACTGCCCGCTAGCGGCGGCGAGAGGTGCGGCGCCTGCGGGGGAAGTGGTGGGAACGAAGGGTACGGGGGAATCGGTCGTTGCGGAGGTGGCTGCTCGGACGGTACTGATAATCTGTCCCGTGCGTCCACATTTGCCCCCTGTTTCCGGGGCCGGGCGACCCCACCGGGTCGTGGCGTGATGGCCCCGATTCCCCATTCCTGATTTCCAGCCCAATCCCCCTGCCAAACAAGCTTGTTCGCGCCACGTGGCAGGTTCCCGTCGCTCCCTGAACCCCACGGTCGCTGATTACCTCACGGTCTCGGTCGGGTGTCACCCAACCCTGCAGCAGTCCCATATGTGGTCCGGGAATGCGATTGCCGCTGAGCATATGGCGCGGCTATTGAGAACCCACATCCGAGACGGCCACTGCAGTTCGTGTCCTTTGACAACGAAGTTAGTCCGAAGTCGCTGACCTGCGCGGACCAACTTCGCTGTCGACGCAGTCGCGTGACGCTGCTTTCGGGCCGGACCCTGTGGCCTGCGGCGACTTGACGTGGCCTGCGGGGTGACGCCGACAGATCGGCCGGGTGGCAACGGTGGCGAGCCAGTCGTCGACGTCGCGGGTGTACTCCACGGCAGGGCGGGCGCGTCTGTGGCCGATGGGCCACCGGGTGGCCATCGCCACCCGAGCCATGCGCTCCGCGGCCGCGGCCTTTTGTCAGGCAGGGCCTTAGGGCCGGGTGCTCGGTCCCGCCGTGCGGACGTCCAGGGGAACGCCGCCGATGCGGTAGCCCTGTTCGTCGAGGAGATGGCCGCTGAGCTTCAGCGGCCACAGCGCCACGGCCCGGTCGGTGATCTCCAGGCCGGGAACGCGCTGGGCGAGTCGTACCTCGAAGCGCTGCACGTCGGTGAGGGACTTCACCCAGGCGATGATGAGGACGTTGTTCCGGCCGGTGACGCCGGCGCACAGGCGTACCTCCCGGGCGCCGGTGACTCCGCGCGAGACGCGTTCCAGCTCCCCCGCGGCTGCCCGCCCCCATTGGATCACCGTGACCGGCCACTCCGACAGGGGGCGTGCGACCTCGCAGCGGGTCTGGAGCATGCCGGCGGCGAAGAGCCGGCCGAGCCGTCGGCGGACCGTGTCCGGGCTCGCCCCGCAGGCGTCGGCGAGTGCGCGGTAGGTGGCGCGGCCGTTCATGGAAAGGGCGGCGATGAGGGCGTGGTCCAGGTCGGTGAGCGGGAAGACGGGTGCCTCGGTGCGGGCGGTGTCGGTGTCGGTGAGGCGGGCGATCTGGGTGCGGTCGAGGGCGCGCAGCCGCCAGCGGCTGCCCTCTGTGTAGACGGTGCTCGCGAGGTGGGTGCGGCTGGCGACGACGCCCGGCATCGCGCCGATGCCGCGGGTCATCCAGTGGGTGAGTGCCGCGAGGTCCGGGGCCATCACGGTGAGCAGGAGGTCGCGGTCTCCGCTGACGTGTTCGACGGCAGTGACGTGGGGCAGCTGGGCGAGGGCCTGGGCCACGGTCAGCAGGCTGCCGCCGGCGCAGTCCACCTCGACGAAGGCGAGCAGTCCTTGTCCCGCCGAGGCGAGGGCGGGCGAGGGGGAGCAGCTGATCCAGGCGGCGCCGGCTTCGGTGAGCCGGTGCCAGCGGCGGGCCACGGTTACGGCGTCGAGGCTGAGTGCTGCGCCGATCTCGTTCCATCCGGCCCGGGGGGCGATCTGCAGTGCGTGCACCAGGGCCTGGTCGACGTCGTCGAGGGCCCTTACCTGACCATGCCCAGAATCCTGCGTCATGCGATGCCCCTTGCGTGTTTCCTGCGATTCAGAGCCGACGGGATGGTGAGTACTTCAGTCTTGCCCCATCGAAAGCCGGAACCGTACCAGGAGGTTGACGCAGCATGTCCGTACTGGAACGCGCCAGGGAACTCCAGCCCGATCTCGTGCGGCTGCGCCGCTTGCTCCACCGCGAACCGGAGCTGGGTCTGCGGCTGCCGCGTACGCAGGAGAAGGTCCTTGCCGCGCTCGACGGTCTCCCCCTCGACATCACGCTCGGCCGGGAGCTGACCTCCATCACGGCCGTGCTGCGGGGTGGCCGTCCCGGCGGGGCGGTCCTGCTGCGGGGCGACATGGACGCACTGCCGGTGGACGAACTCACCAGGGTGGAGTACGCCTCCGAGGTGCCGGGCCGGATGCACGGCTGCGGACACGATCTGCACACCGCCGGACTCGTCGGCGCGGCGACGCTGCTCGCGGACCGCAGGGAGAGCCTCCAGGGCGACGTGGTGTTCATGTTCCAGCCGGGCGAGGAGGGACACAACGGCGCGGGCGCGATGATCGACGAGGGTGTCCTGGACGCGGCCGGCAAGCCCCTCGACGCGGCCTTCGCGCTCCATGTGTCGGCCAACCGCCTGCCGGGCGGCTGGGTCGCGTCCCGGCCCGGCACCGTCATGACGGCATCCGACGTCCTGCGGGTGACGGTGCGGGGCGAGGGTGGGCACGGTTCGGCTCCGCACCACGCCAAGGACCCGGTGCCCGCGGTCTGCGAGATGGTGACCGCGCTGCAGAACTGGGTGACGCGCACTTTCGACATCTTCGACCCGGTGGTGGTGACCGTCGGACGGTTGCACGCCGGTACGCAGCACAACGTCATCCCGGACACGGCCGAGTTCGAGGCGACCGTACGCAGCTACTCGGAAGCCAACCATGAGCGGCTGGCCAAGGGGCTGCCCCGTCTGGTGCGCGGGATCGCGGCCGCGCACGGCCTGGAGGCGGAGGTGGAGTACGAGATGCTCTACCCGGTCACGGTCAACGAGCCGGCCGCGACGGAGTTCGCCCTGGAGACGGCGCGCGACCTGTTCGGCCCGGGCGAGGTGTGGCACGCCCCCCAGCCCGCGAGCGGTTCCGAGGACTTCTCCCTGGTGCTGAACAAGGTGCCCGGCGCGATGCTGCTGGTCGGCGCGGCGCCCGAGGGCGTGGACGTGGTGAAGGCGCCGCAGAACCACTCCCCGCGGGCCATGTTCGACGACCAGGTGCTCCACCGCCAGGCGGCGCTGCTCGCCGAGCTTGCGGAGCGGCGGCTCGCCACCGGGGCGTCCGCATGAGAGCGCCGAGCGGGACGGAGGGCATGGCGGCGCCCCGGGTCACGGCCGTCGTGGGTCTGCTGGTCGTCTTCGAGCTGGTCAGTGGCTTCCTCCAGGGGTCGGGCCCGGCGCTGGTGCCCGCCGTGCAGGACTGGCAGTCCATCAGCGCGTCGGAGGCGCAGTGGTACATGGCGGTCCAGTTCCTGGCCGCCGCGGTGGGGGTGCCGGTGCTGGGGCGGCTCGGTGATCTGTACGGGCACCGTCGACTGGTCCGGATCGCGCTGGTCTGTGTCGCGGCGGGCACCGTCCTGGTGGCCCTCGCACCGAATCTGACGGTGCTGCTGGTGGGCCGTGCCCTCATGGGTCCGCTGGCGGCGCTGCTGCCGCTGGAGATCGGTCTCGTACGGGACCGGCTCGACCTCGAGGGCGCGAGGCGGGCCGTAGGGCTCCTCGTCGGGGCGCTCACCTTCGGCTCGCTCCTCGGCCATGGCCTGGCGGGCCCCTTGCTCGAACTCACCGGTGGCGTCCAGGCGACGCTAGGCGTCCTCGCCGCGATCGCCTGCGCCTGTGTGGCCCTGTCGTACTGCGCGATCCCCGAGTCCCGGACGCGCGCGCCCGGCCGGATGGACTGGACGGGGGCACTGCTGCTCGGCCTGGCGCTGCTGCTGTTCCTCGGCACGACGGCGCGCGGCGCGACCTGGGGCTGGACCTCTCCGCTCACCCTGGGCGGCCTCGTGCTCTCCCTGACCCTGCTCGCCTGGTGGGTCCGGCTCGAACGGGACCGGACGCACGCCCTGGTCGACGTCCGGGCGGTGGCCCACCCCCGGTCCGCGCCGTACTACGTCTCCGGTTTCGTCTTCGGCGCCGTGATGCTGGGCGGGCAGGCAGTCGGCATCTCGTACATCGCCGCGTCGACGGACGACGAGGGATACGGGTTCGGGCTCACGACCTGGGAGATCAGCGCGTGGGGCGCGGTGCCCCACGTCCTGGCCTTCGCCGGGGCGAGCCTCGTGGCCCGAGTGGCGGCCCGCACCGGCTACCGTCGCGTCCTGCTGCTCGCCTTCGCGTTGATGGCCGCCGGCAACGTGGGGCTGATCGCCGGCCACACCACACTGCCGCTGTTCGCCCTGGCATCCGCAGTTTCCGGCTTCGGCATGGGCCTGGCCATGGGCGGTCTGCCCACCCTGATCGCGGAACGCAGCACCCCGGACCGCACGGCGAGCGCGACCGCCGTCTACAACAACCTCAAGACCCTGGGCGGCAGCCTCGCGGGCGCGGGCTCGGCCGTCGTCCTCGGCACCCTGGTCGTCAGGGACACGGACGTCCCAGCGCTCTCCGCCTATCTGACGATCTGGGGACTGGGCGCGCTGCTGTGCGTGGGCGCGCTCATACTCCAAACCCTGACCAACCGTGAGACGGATGACTCGGGTGCGGCAAAGAACCGCCGCTCAGATACTCGAACGCACAGCGACGCGGGCACGTCAGCCGGAGCGTAGCGGGCGATACCGGAGATCCATCCCGGCATCCGGAGGAACAACTGCCGGGTCAACAGCAGCGGCGGGCCCGACGACCACTGCGGGCAGAGCGAGGCCCACCTCACCTCGCCGCGGATGCGCCGACCTCAGCAAGTCGACGGCACGGTTGTTCATGGCAGGCCCTCGCCGACGGTGCCGTCTCGGAGATAAAGGCTGACTGCCACCGCGGGGCCGACCAAGGGAATGGTCCCGCTGAACGCGATCCAGGCGGTCAGTGAGAACTTTCCAACCTGGTTTCTTTGATGGCAAGTTGGGCTGACAGCGCAGTGGAGCCCCTGGTAGATGGGTTTCTAACCAAGAGAACCGTCTCCACCAGAGGCTTTCATGCTTGCCTACCCGTCAGGGATCGACGTGTCCAGTTCCGCTCTGCGCTTCCTGACCGCCCGCCTGCGTGCCCATCGCCGCCAGCGTGGCACCTGCTGGCGGCGGCTGACCACCGGCCGTCAGGCCCTGTTGGCCTTGGCTCACCTGCGGTGCGAACACGCCTATGCCCAGCTTGCGGCCGGCTTCAGCGTCGGCACCACCACCGCCTACCGGTACATCGCCGAGGCCGTCGAGATCCTGGCCGCACTCGCCCCGGACATGGCAAGTGCGGTCAAGGCCGCATCCCGCAAGGCGTTCGTGATCCTGGACGGGACGCTGCTGGCGATCGACCGGACCGCCGACCGCCCGTTCAACTCCGGGAAGCACAAGAAGCACGGCATGAACGTGCAGGTAATCTCCGACCCGTTCGGCCGCCTGCTGTGGGCCTCGCCCGCCCTGCCCGGCGCCGTCCACGACATCAAGGCGGCCCGCAGCCACGGCATCACCGATGCCCTTACCGACGTGGGCCTGGCCTGCTGGGCCGACAAGGGCCACCAGGGCGCCGGCGGCACCGTCCGGGTGCCCTTCCTCGGCCGGTGGGAGCGACTGTCCGCAGGACAGCAAGCCGTCAACATCGCCCACGCGCGCATCCGGGCCCTGGCCGAGCAGGCCATGGCCACCCTGAAGACCTGGCGCCTGCTACGCAAACTCCGCTGCAGCACCAATCGCATCACCAGGCTCGTCCAGGCCATCCTCACCCTGCACCTGAACTGCACAAACCGAGGTAGGCCGTCGTCCTGCACCACGCCTCGCCCTGAGGCTAGAAAGGACTCCATGAGTTTCGACATCTTCGTATGCCGGTTCGAGAACGGTGAGCCGACGCCGTTGGACATGAGTGCTGCGCACGAGGTCCTCGCCCCCCTATGCGGTGGCACGGGACCCCCGAACGAACTTCCTGCAGGTGCGTACGGCGGAGAGGGAGGAGGCTGGTGTGTTCTTCTCCAGTCCGGACAACATCACCTTCAACCGCTTCGGAGGCGGCGGAATCATGGACCTCCTGGCCGTCCTGCTGCGCCGACTGGATGCCGTGCTCGTCGTCCCGGGCGGACCAACCATGATTCAGCGGGACGAGGACCGTGACCTTCTGCCTGCCGCCCTCAGGAACGAGTGGCCCGTCGTCGTGGCCTGCACCGGCGCGGAGATCGATCGGGCGATCCGGGCTTCCTGAACGAACGGGCAGGGCCCATCCCTGGTGCGGGCCACCGGGAACGGCCTCGCTAAGCCCTCTCTCGTCCTTCACCACGCCTCGACCTGAGGTTGGAAAAGGCTCCCTGAGTGCTTCCACAGCGACCTCCCAGCAGCGTCCGCGATATCTCTTCACTACGAGGAGCGCCGGGCAACGATCACCTGCGCGGCGGGCAACGATCTGAAGAGCGCGCGCCACCCAGCTGATCGTCCACACCCAAGCCCCCCATGCCGCATCCAACCGGCTAGCCCGCAGGCCAATGTGGGTTCGGCATGCCGTCATCGCTCATGTGCGCCCGCTGCCAGATCCCTTTCCAGTTGAACGGCGTCTCCGGGACGAACCGGGGCCGCTGCCCGCACGGACATGGCGCCAGCACCCAGGCGCACCCACGGCACAGCTCCACCCAGCCGTGCCCGGTCGAGTTCGACACCAGCGGTCTCTCGTCCCCGCAGGCGGGGCAGCCGGGGAGGTCGGCGCCGTCCAGAATCGCATTCTGTCGCCGGACGTACTCAGGCAGCCGCAGCGACGGATGGCGCAACGGGTCTTCGTACCAGGCGCGGTTCGGGCCCTCCCACCAGCTCCGCAGCCACCACGGTCGCGGATTCTGTACAGGGCGCCGCCCCGCCCGCTTCTCCGCCCGGCGTTGCGCGGCGTACTCCTTCGCTCGCGCGAGCCACAGCACCCGCGCCTCATGCAGTTCCTCCACCGCCCGCACCAGCGCGTCCGGGTCCGCCTCCAGCCGCCGGGGGATCGCGGCGCTGAGCGTGAGGTGGTGGTACGTCGCCCGGAAGCCGTACGGAGCAAAGAGGGTGATGCAGGTCCGCAGCGCGCTGTGCCGGCGACGGAGGGAGAGACGGGCGTCGTGCACGTGCGCTCGGTGGGTCAGGAAGCTGGTCATTGTGTGGGCGCCAGGTCCAGTGCCCGTGCCAGGGCGGCAGTGATGGCGGCGGCGTCTGCTGGCAGGTGTTGTTCAGCCCAGATTCCGGCAAGACCGAGGAAGTCCTGCAAATCCTGCTGGGCGCCCGCGACAAGCCTGCGGGCCTGGTCCACCGACAGCTCGATCACCGGGCTGCCGTCCGACCCGTAAGCGTCGAACGTCAGCCGGACAATGTCGCCAACGCGTTCGGCCACCGACGACGGATCGTGGCCGAAGTAGGAGCAGCCGGTGCCGTCGAGCACCTCCAGCCAGTCCCGCCAGGTCTCCAGGCCGTTGCAGCAGCCCGGCTCGACGAAGACGGTGCCGGTGGCATTCTCGGTCACCCGGAACCCTCCGGCGGCGAACAGATCAGGCATGGTGAGCAGCCCGTGCAGGAATGTGCCGAGCGGGTCGGTCGGGCGCGGCCCGTGCTCCTCCTCCGGCTCGAAGTCGTTGCAGTCGGCGATCTGCATAACCGCCGTGCCGACCTCCGCCGGAGTGAGCTCCCCGTTCAGCACGAGGTAGCCATATGACTCGTGCTCGCCAACCGGCCAGAGCGCGAAGTCGTCAGCGGCGGAGATCTCCAGAACGGGCTGCATCACAATCACATGGGGATGATGCCGGACCCACTGCTACCCCGCCACGGGCTTTCAGCTGGCATCGGGCTCGGAGCGGGCCCGCTACCTGGGCAGTTTCGCGGTGCGCCCCGGGCAGGCGGCGCCGACATGGCACATGGCGGTCTGCGCGGTGATCCCGAAAAACCGCATCTGCTTGAGGGGATCACCGGTGGCAAACGCCTCGTTGAGCATGCGGTCCTGCCGCAGGCCGACGAGTGTGACGTTCTTGGGGAGGGTTCTGCGAAGCAATGTTCTGCTGACCACCGGATGATCTGGGTCGAGGGCTGTCCTCAGGCTGACGAGAAGGTAGGGATTCGCCGATGCCGGCCAGCGGTGGTGGCGATAGGCGAGCCACTCACTGGCGAGTCGGTGGGTAAATTCCTCCAGGTAGAGGGTGTGCCGCAGCAAGCCGCGGCGGACTTCGAGAGTGCCGCGAGCAAGGTTGAGGTCGTTCGTCGGAATCATGCGAAGCTCTTCACCAGGCAGCGCGTGAATGGCCACCAAGGCGATGACCAGGCGGCTGAGCGGAGACGGGAGACAGAGCCGGCACACGCTCGGCCCGACCTTTTACAGGTAGGGCGGCCAGTTCAGGCGCCGGGCGAACTCCTCGACCAGCACCCTCAGGTCGGGGTGCCGGGCGGCGACCGCTTCGAGCGACGCCCCAGAGGCCAGGTCGGTCTCGACCGGGTCCGTGAAGGGAAGGGCGGACATCAGGTACTCCTTGCGGCGGGTCAAGGGGGCGGGGCCGCCGCTGACGGGCACGACGGCCCCCGACTGTCACGTCAGCAGGACTCGTCGAGCTTGACCGAATAGATCGCGACACGCAGGGTGTCCTTCGCGCCCGGCTGCGGGTCCTGGCTGCACACCTTCCAGTTGGAGTTGTTCAGGATCATGCGGCCCTCCGGGCTGGCGTCCTCCTCGTTCACCATGAACCCCTTGCTGCGCAGCAGGCTCTGCGCCTCGGCGTGGTTCATGCCGACGACGTCGGGGACCTCGGCCGTCTCGGCGGCCGGGGCCTCCTCGGTCGCACCCTCGGTCGGCTCCGTGGTCTCCGGGGCCGGGGTGGGCTCGGTGGTCGGCGCGGCGGTCGTCGGCTGCGTGGTGGCCGACTGTGCCGGCGCCGAGTCAGACGACTCGGGGCTGCAGGCGGCGAGCGCGACGGCGGCGAGCACGGCCGTGGCGGCAGCCACGAGGGCGCGGCGGGTCACCTTCATGCGGGTATCTCCTTGGCGGGTTTTCTACTGCTGCGCACCGCAGTCGGTGCGCATGGCGCCTGCCCCCGGTGTGATCCCGTGGCCTCAACATCAGGCAGGGACAGGCTGGCTTCGTTCACGTGCAGAGCTGCGTTTGGTCAGTGTTTTGGGCAGCACTTGGCGATCTTGAGCGGTGCTGATGCTCACGAGAAATGGTTCTGGCTCACTTTCCGTGGAGCGATTACGGAGATTAGATCTTCGGAGCCAGGCGATGGCGGTTTGGATGAGCGCGAAGCCTTGGCGAAGTGAGTTCCAGGGCGCGGTTGTCGCGTCCGGCGCTCATGTGGTTGAGCCAGCGTTCGTACCAGTCGAGGAAGTCGGTGGCTGAGGAGACGTTAGGGCCCCAGTACCCGTCGCTGTTACCGATGAGGACGCGGCCAGTGAGGGGCCCGGTCACCGCGATGAGGCACACGTCGGTGCAGCCCATCTCGATGATGTGGAGGAAGAGGTCGCGTCCGTGGGCCCTGGGGTCTCTGCCGTCGAAGCCGCGGGGTGCCCCTGGTTCTCCGCGCGGATTCATGCCCCGCAGGGAACATCGCTCCAGCGGCACGAGGCCATAGAACGGCGCCGCGCCTGAGCCGCCGATGTGCGTCAGGAACTGCCGATAGGCGTCGGGCAGGACGATGTAGTGCTCGGCCTCGAAGGCAGCGACGCGTGCTTCCGCCAGCTTCGGACCGAGGCGGAACTTGTGTTGCTCTTCTCCGAAGGAGTGACTGCGCAGGGGTTGGAAAGGGATCGCGGCCAGCTTGCGACGCAGGCGGGGTATGCGGGGATCCATCGTGCTCTTCTCTGGTTCCCCGTCACCCTACGGGTGGCTGTGGTCAGCTGGCCAGAAGAACCCTCTTCTTCAGGAGAGCGAAGCCGGTCCGACCGAACATCTGGCGTTTGAGCATCTTGATCCGGTTGACGTGCCCCTCGACCACGCCGGAGTTCCAGGGCAGGGTGAGCCCGGCGATGACGGCATTGCGGTCACGTTCGATGCCCGCGGCAAGAGTGTGGAGGCTGGGGAGGCGGGTCTCGAGGCGCCGGAGGATCCAGCCGGCGACGACGCGGGGTGATGGTGGCCGAGCTGTGATCGGGTTGGGAGAGATCCGCTTCTTACGGAAGTAGGCGCGAACGCGCTGGTAGCTGCCCTGATAGCCAAGTGGCGCGATCTCTTCCCATACTGCCCAAGCGTTGGTGCAGCCCTGATTCCGGCGGTCATCCAGGTAGGGCTTGAACGCGTCCAGCTTGGATGGCCGGCCCTGCCACTGCCCGCGAAAGAGGTCCTCCGGGGTGGCTGCGTCGGCGAAGAGTTTGACGGTGCGCGAGGTCATGCGGAGTTGGCGGCCGATTGCCCTCCGGCTGAGTCCGCCCGCCAGCAGTTCGTGCATGGTCGCGTGGTTGGCCCGGGTCCGGTCGGCGAAACGGTGTCCCCGTGGCAGCCGCCGACCGTGCCGCCGGGCGACACCTGGTCTGCACGCTGCCGCTGGTCAACGGCGCGGCGCGCAGCGAGCGGTACCTCCTGCCGGAAGGCACCTACCAGCTCGTCTGGACGGTCCCATCCGGCCCCAAGAACAGAAGCTTCGAAATCGACTGTGACGGCCGTGCCGCGGGCCAGGGCCCGAACCCGTCCGGCCAGCCCGAGCAGCAGGCCTGCCGCGGAGATCAACGCCGGATCGGGCTACCAGCAGCCCTCCGGCGCCGTCCCCGCGGGCGGCGGCGGTGTCCCGGACCTTGAGACGCTCAGCGCCGAGGAGGAGTCGAACTTCGGGTCGAGTGCCGCGCTGACCGCCGGTGCGCTGGGCATCGCAGTGGTCGTGGTCCGCCGGTCCGCCGTGCGTCGTGCCCTCGGCAAGGCCAAGCAAGCACCGCCGACCCCCACGGCGGCGGGGGCCGAGTCGCGCCTGCCGACTCACGATGACCTTGTCGGTGACGTTCGCGTCGCTGGCAGGCCTCGTGTCGGCCTGCTCGGACTTGACCGACGAACTCGGCCCCCGGCCGTCGCCGTCCGTGCCGACGATGCCGCGGGCCGCGGCGCTCCACCGGTCTCGCCGGCCGCGCCCACGCCTCTTCAGCGCTCACGGCCGGTGGATGTCGCCATCCCCGCCATCTTCGTCGAGGAGCCCATCACCCCTCTCAGCCTCGACAAGCGTGGACGACTTGGGGCCCCACCACTGAACAGGCCGATGACGGCGGGCCGGCCCAAGGCAGGCCCCTCACCCGGTGAAACCGGCACGGCCGTCCTCGTCGGCCACCGTGACACCCTCGCCGGACCGGCGCTCCGATAAGTGCGGGAGCGCGGGCGTTCGGTGGACAGTACCGCCCACACCCGACGGCGGTCATCGGAGGCGTCCGTGCCTGTCCAGCCGATCATGCTGCTTGTGAGGGTGCTGGGGTGGCGAGGACGAGCCGGTCTGCCGGCGCCGACGGCTTAACCGTCGGCGCCGACACCGCCCCTTTACGTACGCTCAGCGCGAGCGATGCGCCCGAGCAGGCAAGGCCTCACCCGGGCTCAGCGCGAGCGATGCGCCCGAGCAGGCCAGGCCTCACCCGATTGCCTGCGGAAGAGTGCTTGATTGCAGCACCTCGCACTGCGAATCCCACGAGGGGAGGTCCGATCGCACGTGCTCGAGGCTTCGTTCGAGATAAAGAGGCGGGGCCTCCGGGATTCCCTCCACCTGGAGCAGGTAGAAGTCCGCGCAATCGCCGCTCACAGCAAGATTTCCATCGGGAAAGAAGTCCATCTCGAAAGAGATCTCACCCGTCGGCGCGACGCGCGGCCGGCTTGATGTCACCGTGAACGCCATCAGCTTAGAATCCTGCGGCATTCCGTCCCATCGCAGAGACCTGAGCCCCCGGAAGACGATCAGAGCGGCATTCCCCGACGGGAAGAACGATG
Organism: Streptomyces aureus; assembly: GCF_001418135.1. Taxonomy (GTDB): domain Bacteria; phylum Actinomycetota; class Actinomycetes; order Streptomycetales; family Streptomycetaceae; genus Streptomyces; species Streptomyces aureus_A. The sequence goes on along the minus strand of NZ_LIPQ01000103.1, from coordinate 36,652 downwards.
CGGTTCTCATGTCGAAGAGAAGCGCCGCCTGATTGACTGTCGGACCTACCCTGGCTTCCAGCAGCTGCACATCATGCAGTGCGTCTGATCTCGTCAGCGGATCGCATTCGACGGTCTCGAGAGCGCGTCGATAGTGCTGCAGGCTGTAGAGGTCTTCCATAGTTGTCATCACAGAGATATATGCCAGTACTTGTCTGCTTTGCCAACGGTTTGACCTGTGTGCGGGTTGACGAACTGGCCGGCCTCGTTCACATACGTTATGTAACCGTTGGGGTACTTATGGGTCCCCTCGGTCACGGGATCCATGACGCGCACGTACCTGACGTCCTTGTGGAACCCGTTGGCTTTGGCCTCGGCGGCCTTGATCTCGTAGAACCAACCCTTGCCTGAATTGGCCGTGGAAATCGCCTTCCGGCCCTTGGGGAGCCAGAGTACTTCACCCTGCGGGCCGGTGGCGTCAGCGATCAGGCACCGGTTGTTGTGGACCAGAACCGGGGTGCTACCTGCCAGCACGTAGTACGTGCTGAGGTCGTTGACCGTCAGGTTGTAGGCGGGCTGGAGGCCCTTCCAGTGGTGGACCTTGGCGATCGGTGCCGTGTCACCGTCGGGGAGGCGTAGTTCGTCGCCCGGGTTGAGGCTGGCGGCTTCCGCCCACTTCCTGGACTTGTCCGACCAGAACGGGTGGTTCCCGGTCGCGGTGAGGCTGCCCCCGCCGACGGCCGCGTCCAGGGTGATGTCCGTGAAGTCGCGGTCCTCGGGAGTGTAGATGGTGGCGTCCACGCGCCGCGGTCCGGACTCCCCGGTCAGCGGATCGGTCGCCTGCACCGCGTCACCCGTGCGGACGTCCTCGATGGGGACGGCCGTGCCGTCACCCATGAGCACCCGGGTACCGGCCGGAAAACTGTTGCAGGGGGGGTCCCGCTTGAGGACGTTGCCGATCTTCTCGAAGATGTCGTCGAACTTGACGCCGAACTTCTTGCCCCAGCCCAGGCCCTTGAGGGCGGCGGCGGCCCAGCCCCCGAAAGGGATCATGGCGGCGCAGGACAGAACGGCGTCCTTGGCCGCGTCCTTGTTGCCCAACCCGTACTTGGACAGGTTGGATTCGACGGAGTAGGCAATGCAGTTGATGGCGTCAGCGGGCTCCCCGACGACGGGCAGAACCCCCATGATGTCCAGCTTGAAGTGGATGTACTCCTTGATGCTCATGCCGGGCGGGATCTGGTTGGTGGCCAGCGCCAGGATGAACTCGTTCCACTCAGAGGACCCCCCGCCGTCCGCCATCGCTTCCAGCTCTGCGGCGAACTTGTGCGCGGCCATGCGCTGGTCGAGGAGGCTCTGCTGTTCGGCGGTGTAGCGCTCGGTCTGGTAGCGGACGACCGTCGAGCGGAACGTGGCGTAGGCCTCGGTGGCACTCTGACCGGCGTTCAGGGCGGACTGCCGAGCTTGCTCGGCCGCCCGGAACGCACTGGCGGCATACCCCTGGGCGGCGCTGTAGCTGGCCTCGGCGGAGATGGCCGCGTTCCGGGCCTTGCGGGCGCTGGCGGCGGCCTCCGCTTCGGCCTTGCGGGCGGCTGCGGCGGAGGCCACCGCGGACTTCGCCGACGCGCTCGCGCGGTCGGCGGCCTGCTGGGCCCGGGCGGCGTGGCCCTGAGCCTCGGTGGCGAACGCGGTAGCGGTCCTGGCGTGACCGGCAGCGAGATCCGAATGGCCCTGGGCCGTTTCGGCAGCCGCGGCCGCATCGTAGGCCGACTTGTGGGCCAGCGCAGCGGTCTGGGCCGCGGTGGCGAGGATGGACGTGATCTGCTCGATGTGCGCGGCGTTGAGCTCGTCGCGACGGGTGGCCTTGTGACGGCCGGAGGTGATGAAGGCGGTCAGGTGGGTGTCGGGGCTGGCCAGAGCCACCTCCGCCGCCGCCTTGACCTCAGGTGTCCCGCCGGCGAGCCGGGCGGCCTCGATGCGGTAGTCCTCGATCCGTGCCTGGTGCTGGCCGTGGGTGAGGAACGTGTCGAGAGCCTTGGGGTCGGCGGCGTCCAGGGCGGCTTGCGCGTCCTCCTTGACGACGTCACCGCCGGCTTGGGCGACGCGGGCCACCTGCACACGGTTGTCGTCGGCGGCCACCTGGTACTGGCCGGCGATGAGGAACGCGTGGACCTGGTCCGGGGTGCCTGACAGGGCCGCGGTCGCGGCCGTGCGGACGTCCTCGTAGGGAGACTGCTCGGCAAGGACGTTGACGGCTTCGCGTTCGTCTTCCTCCTCTGCCTGCTTCCAGCCGGAGCGCGCGTAGGCGAGGACGGCGCTGTCGTCGCCGGTGAGCGCGACCTCGGCTGCCGCCCGGCTCCAGGGACCACGGATCTGCAGGGCCGTCATGGCCATGCGCCGGCCGTTGGCGGCGATCTGCGCAGGCTGCGCATCAGGCTTGGCCGCTTCAGTGGCGAGGGTGTCGAAATCGGCCTGCAGCTTGAGGGCCTCCTGCGCGACCTTGGCGATCTCCGCCTTGGCGACGTCGGTGACTTCCTTGGCGTCGCGGGCCTCGTTGACCAGCAGCGCCGTGCGGGCGGTGATCTCCTCGGCCTCGCCCTTGCGGGTGGCGGCCTGGACGTCCTGCGCCTTGGTGACCGCATCGGTGGCCGCCTGCGCGGCCTTCGCGGCCTCCGCGGCGTTGACCTTCGCCGCGTCAGCCGCGGCCTTGGCATCGCCCGCGTGTTCGCTCGCCTTGCGAGCCGCCTCCGCGGCCTTGCGTGCGTGGGCGGCGGAGGACAAAGCGGCGTCGCGGGCTTCGGTGGCGGCGGAGACGGCGTTGTCCGCGTGGCGCTGCGCCTCCTGGGAGGCACGCTTGGCTTCGGCGGCGTGCCGCTCCGCCGCTGCTGCCGCCGCCTTGGCCCTGCTCGCGTCGGCGCCTGCCTTGGCGGCATGTCCGGCTGCGGCATTCGCGCTGGCCGATGCATCCTTCATGTCCTCGATGGCCTCGAGCGCCGCGGTCAGCGAGTTCTTCGCCGCGATGGCCGTCTTGAGCATCGCCGTGAGGGTATTGGCGATCTTCTCGGCGTCCGTCGCGGCCTTCAGCGCGTCAGCCGCCGCCTTCTCGTTGACCTTTCCGGAAGCCGCGGCCGACCACGCGTCGCTGGCCGCCTGCGAGGCGCGTTGGGCCGCGGTCGCGGCGTTGGACGCCGCGGCGATCGCGGTCTGGGCTGCGGCGTTGGCGGCGCGGGCCGCCGAGATGGCGGTCTTCGCAGCTGCGGCGGCACGGCGGGCGGACTCCGCTGCCCGGCGTGCCGCGTCCTCGGCCTTGTCCGCGTCCTCCGCTGCGGCCAGGGTCTCGGCCGCGGCCGTCGCGGCTTCCTTCTTCGCCAGACCCGCCGCGACCTCAGCCTTCTTGGCCTGCTCCTCCGCACTGGCCTTGGCCTTCTCAGCGGCGACGGCCGCATCCGAGGTCTGCTTGGCCAGGTCGCTGATGCTCGCGTGTTCCTGGTCCTGGGCACGGGTGATGTACTGCCCGTAGGCGAGGAAATCCCGTACTTCCGTGATGCCCGCGTTCAGGGCGGCGGCCGCGGCACGCTTGGTGGCCGGACCTCCCGCCGTCTCGATCTGGGCGACGCGCAGACGGGCGTCCTCGTCACGGCTCGTGTGCTGGCCCTCGTTCAGGAAGGCACGGATGTCGTCGATGGTGCCGTTCATCGCCGCATCGCCGGCCTCGCGGCCCACGGGCCCGCCGGCCTCGGTCGCGCGTGCTGCGGCGACCCTCTGGTCCTCTTCCAGGGGCTGCTTCCAGCCGTCCTGCATGAAGGCGCTCAGCTGCTCCGAAGTGCCCTCGAGAGCCACGGCCGCAGCCGCACTCACCTCCGGTCCGGCCTCGGTGACGAGCGTGAGGGCAGCCTCACGCCGGTCGAGTTCCTCAGCGATTCTCTCACCGTCGGCCAGGTACTCCCTGACCTTCGCATCGGTGCCGGTGAGGGCCTCCTCCGCAGCCGCGCGAACGGCCGGGCTCGAGGTCTTCCAGGCCTGAAGCACCTTGGCCCGGTCGGAGAGCGGTGGCGCCACCGGTTCGGCGACGGCGGCCGGCGCCGCGGATATGAGGGTGGCCACAAGGGCCAGGGGCAGGAGTCCTCGGGCGGACCTGCCGGCCAACTGGAATCCCCTCCCCCGGGACCCAGAGCCTGCATGCTGACGCACTTCTTCTCTTCCTTCTACTGATCGCCGTGCACCAAGAAGTCCGCTCCGGCCGACGGCCGGACCGTTGCGTTGTGTTGCGGTGGAACACGCTGGAGGGGCCCTGTCGCCTCCTGTTGTTCGGCTTCCCCAGGCCGAAGGCGTTCGGGCCCCAGCAAACACACGGACCTCGTGCGGCGTTGCTGTGGTCGTCACGGATGGACGAGCGAGGTGGTGGGTCGCACCGACCCACCAGCCGCGATCCCGGAATATAACTGATGGTCAAACCATGGGCGACGAATAGGTCTTCGTCGGAACCTGTGCATATATTGTGCGGCGGCCCCCCAGGCGATCATGACGGCCCGCCGTTCACGGCGCGGTCTTCTCCACACTCCGTTGTCCCCCTCCGCCCGTGCGGAGGGGTTCTTCTTGGGAAGCGAACTCAGCAGTGCGCATACGCAGATGGATGCCCGTTACGACCGCGGCGCTCGCCGTCGCCCTGGGGACACCGACCACCCTGGCCAGCGCGGCCGGCGACCCGCCGACCGACCTGGGCTACGCAGTAGAAGACGGCCTGTACCCCGACCGCGCCAATGTCCTCGCGCTGACCGGAGCAGACCTCGTCGAAGGCGACGGCAACATCACCGTCACCCCCTGCGACGGCCCCTACCAGATCAAGGTCTGGGCCGTGAAGCTGAAGACCGGCGACTCCAGGATCTGCTTCGCAGCCCCCGGCCGCACCGGCTACCTCAAGGTCAACATCCCTCGCGCCTACCGCATCGAGACCGACGGCCGGGACGTCAAGGCGGGTGTGTCGATCGCCGGCACCACCGAGGAGCTGACCGTCGCCCGGGACACCTCGATGGGCTTCGGCGAAGCCGATGTCAGTGATCCCAAGCAGGCGGTGCTCCTGCAGATGCGCGTCACCGGCGCCTCTACACCCCCGGGCCTCTCGGCCGACATCACCGGTCTCTCCTTCAGCGGCCGTCTGAACATCGGCGACATCAAGCACTGTTCGGCCACGCTGGTCGATCCGCAGTGGGTTCTCTCCGCAAAGAGCTGCTTCGCAGACAAGCCCTCCGAGAGCAACACACTGCTCGCCGGGCCTCCGAAGGAGAAGACCACCGTCGCCCTGGGCCGACCGGCCATCAACCTGATGGGCGGCCACGCCAGCGACATCGTCGAGCTGGTGCCGCACCCCGACCGTGACCTCGTCATGGGCCGCCTCGCCACACCGGCCACGAACATCGCCCCGGCGGTCCTGTCCACCACGGGTCCCGTCGCCGGGCAGAAGCTCACCGTCCCGGCCTTCGGCCGTACACAGACCGCATGGGTCCCCACCACCCGCCACGACGGCGCCTTCACCACGGGAACGGTGGAGGCCACCGGGTTCCCCCTCACCCCGCAGAACCCGGACGAGACGACCGTCTGCCAGGGCGACGCCGGTGCACCGGCGGTCCGCCAGGTCGACTACCGCACGTTCACGCTCGTCGGCATCGTCAGCCGTTCGACGTTCGGGAACTGCCTGGGCAGCAGCGTCGAGACCCTCGGTGGCGCTCACAGCACCCGCGTCGACGACCTGCACAACTGGTTCCAGTTCGTCCGTGCCCAGAGCACCGGTTGGAAGACCCAAGCTCTGGTGCAGTCCGGCAGCGGCCTCTACCAGGCGACTCGCCTCAACGACGGATCCTGGACCGGCTTCCAGGACGTTCAGAACAAGGCGTCGTCCCTGAACGGTATCCGCGCCTCGGCAGCCACCGGCATGAACGGTGACACCCACGTCGTCGCGATCGGCACCAACGCACGGCTCTTCCACACCGTCCGCAAGCAGGACGGCACGTGGAGCCCCTTCGGCGACGTGTTCGACGTCGCCGGCGAGCTCGGCAGCCTGACCAGTGTCACCACTGCCGGCATCGGCTTCGACCTTCACCTCCTCGCCGTCGCAGACGGCAAGGCCTTCCACGCCGTCCGCAAGCAGGACGGCAGTTGGACGCGATTCCGCGACATCTCCAACGGTCGCACCAACATCACCGCCGCCGCCATGACCACCGTCAGCGGCGAACTCCACACCGCCGTCGTCAGCAACGGCAAGCTCTTCCACAGCGTCCGCAAGGCCAACGACACCTGGACCGCTTGGGGCGACGTTTCCGGGCAGGCCAGCCAGGCCAGCCCCATCGGCCCCATCACCTCGGTCAGCGCCGCCACCGGCAGCGACGACGCCCACTTCGTCATCGCCACCGACAACGGCACCCGCCAGTACCACACCATCCGCAGCGCCAACGGCAGCTGGGCCCCGTTCGGCGACCTCAAGTCCGTCCTGGGCACCGTGACCGCCAAGAGCGTCGCGGCCACCCACGTCAACGGAGAGGTGCAGGTGGCCGTCACCACCAGCGACAACAAGCTCCTCCACACCATCCGTCACACTGACCGGACCTGGGACACCCCCGTCCCGGTCGCACTCCAGGGTCTGCCCGCCGGCCCCGGTCAGCTCACCATCACCGCCACCTGGAACGGCTGACCAGCCACGTCGGACCAACCTGGGGCCACGGCCCGATAGGCCGTGGCCCCACCGCCCCGAGACCTCGTCGGCCGACCCGCCGACGACCGGCCACACGGGCGGTGGAACGGCCCGCCCTCCGGGATCCGGCGGGCCGTTGTCGGCCTACCCGTCTCTGTGCAGAGCTGCGTACGGATGAACGTGCAGAGCAAGGACCCCCGTGAAGCGCGAACGGCGTGATGCGCCTCGGCGTCGAGCCGCCACTCCCCCAGCGTCGCCGCATCGACTGGGACGCGCCCGGAGCCAGCCCTCACGCCTGACGTCCCCGCCCCCGGGCGGGGTCGTCAGGCGTTTCGGAGCACGAGCAGGCGTGCGCCGACCGATGCACACTCAACTCGCCTCTTGCATTGATCGCCGGTGCCAGTTCGTCGGTAGCCGCAAACACAGATCAAGAAGCTCCAGATGAGCGCCCTCACCCTCTGCTACAGGGCCCCCCTGTACCGCCGTATCAGGCAAGCTCAGCAGCCGCTTCGGCGTTCACGCGCGTGAGCGGCAGCGGTGAGCCTCGCCAGCCAGCTCCCGGAGGCTGGTTCCACCGGGAGGCCTGCCCGCCGCACGTGGCGCATCAAGCCTCTTCCTCCGAGTATCGCGGAGAAAGACACCTCATGCAGTTAAGGCGTCAAGCCGCCGCCCCATCGCCCCCGCAGAACCTCGGCCCAGTCGCCAGATTCCGGACCTGGATCTTGCCAGTGTGGCACCGGGCTGGGAGCCGTCTCGATCAGGTGCACGAGCGTCCAGGCGACGCCGTAGCAGTCGTCGGGACCGAAGCAGGTGGCCAGGGCGGCCGCCTCTTCGGATGTGACAGGGCGGGAGATCGTCCTCAGCTGGCGTTCACGCCGGTCGATCTCTTCCTCGCTCGCGTCCCAGTCGGGAAGCGGTCCGTCGGCAACGAACGTCTGTACTTCGGGTCTCATGGCCGAATGATCGTCTCCCCCGCCGCCCCTGGACAAGCCGCCCCGTTCTGCTTCACGCGGTGGCTGTTCCTGCTGGATGGGGCTGTGCGGGGAAGGCGATCGCTTCATCGAACGGGACCCGTGCCAAGAGGCAGTGACGGAGTTGGCCGAGCATCCGATTGAACAGGTGCCGCAGGGCCTGCATGTGCCAGTCCCCGCCGGTCCGTCGCCGCCGGTAGTGGGCGTCGGCACCGGCCGAGCCGCCGAGGGAAGCGAAGGCCCAGAGGTGGCCGACGTGGTTGAGCCGGTTGATCTTGACGAATCGGCGCCCGACGTAGTGCCGTTTGCCGGAGGCCCGGGTGATGGGGGCCGCGCCCGCGTATGCCTTCAGCCCTCCGGCGGTGGCGAACCGGGTGCGGTCGTCGCCGATCTCCGCGAGGATTCGCGCGCCGATCTGGGAGCCGATGCCGGGAAAGCTCAGCATGATCGAGGCGTCGGGTTGGGCTCGGAACGCTTCCTCTGTGGCCTGTCCAAGGTCGGCGACCGCTTCGCAGGCAGCGTCCAGCTGCAGCAGCAGGGCCCGGGCCTGCTTGCCCATCGCTTCTTCGACCAGCGGGACCTGGTGCGGGGCCTCGCGGCGGAAGAGCTCCTGCAGGCGCCAGTGTCAGCCTCGATGTTCCTGCGTCGGCCGGCCCGCTTCATCATGGCCGTCAGTCGCCAGAGCGGCAGCTTGGCGGCCAGCGCGGGCGTCGGTGCCACCGCCAGGATCCGGCGGGCGTCGGGACGGGCCAGACCGCCCTGCTTGTCCTTGAACGCCTCCAGAAACGCCGGGAAGTACTCGCGCAGCAGCGAGCGGATCTGGTTGCAGACCTGTTGCCGGTTCCAGACCGCGTCCTGCTGGGCTCGGGCCAGGACAGCCACCGCCTGGGCCAGGTCGGTGTCGGCAGCCAACGGCCGGTGCATCGGCATGTCCGTGCGGATGATGTTTGTGAGCACGAGTGCGTCGCCGGGGTCGGGCTTCTTACGGCTAACTCCGTGGCGGTCGCGGTAGCGGGAGGCCGCCATCGGGTTGACCGCGAAGATCTGCCGGGCACTCTGCCTCAGCGTGGCGACCAGCAGGCCGCGGCTGGTCTCGATCGCCACCGGGATCGGCGTCTCCGCGGTATCGCCGTGCTCAGCCAGGAGATCCAGCAGCAGGCGGTAGCCGTCCAGATCGTCGCCGATGCGGCACTTGGCAGCAACTTGCCGGTGTCGTCGACGAGCGCAACGTCATGGTGTCCCTCCGCCCAGTCGATCCCGCAGAACACGTCCATGGATCCCTTCTCCAGTGCCGTTCTCGAACACGAGCACGCGGGGCCGCACGGCGCACTAATTCCAGGGCTCCAAGGTCCGCCACCTCATCAGCCGTGCGCGGCACCGCCAGACCGCACGGGCGCACGCCGTGTCCAGAGCTCAAGGCTCGTGAGAAGGAACGCGTCACCGTGCGGCAGCTCATCCATCGTGGATCCCGAACCCGACGGGCCCGCGGGGGCAGAACGTGCGAGGACCGGCCGGCGCCCAGCACAACCGGTCTTTTGCAAGACCTCGCACGGTCGGAGGTGTCGTAGAGGTCACCACGGCACCGACCGGACCACACACGTCCTGCCCCAGGCTGGACAACCGCCCCGGGCCCCTCAGAGATCCAGAACCTCTATTTACTAACGAATTAGAGGTGTCGTCTCGACGACCTGGCTTGCCAACAAGGGGTTTCGGCAACTGCGGCAGGGGCTGGTTCGCGGGAGGAGCCTCTCCCAACGGACCGCTCGGCAACACCCACAGGCCCGCGAGACTCGCGACTCCTATCAGGCGGCCAGCCCCGACATAACTCAATCAAGTTCAGTTTCACGCGGTCACCGGGGCGGACATCAACCGGCTCGCTATGATCCGCGGAATCGACATCAACGAAAACAGCGACCGCCGTCAGAATCCACGACAGCACAGCCCCCCGCAGATGCCGGCTCTACGCCCTCCCTAAGGGATGTCCCGCAAGTGCGGCCGTGCCTTGGCCTGAGACCGGCTCGATAGGGTCAGGTCCGCAGCCGACGGAAGAGGATCGTTCGATGGCGACGTACGACCAGCTGACCGAGTGGGCCGGTCTGGGGCATGTCACGCGAGCCGGACAGGACGCTGTGGCCGGCTGGCGGATCCCGGGCTTCATGAAGGCACAGCTCGTCGAGGTGGGCATCCCGGTAGCTCCGCGCCTCATCGAACGAGTCGTGATGCAGAGCGAGGCTGAGCCAGCCCTGCTCGCGTCCCGGGGCCCGCTCTACCGTCTCACCGAGCAGGCGGACCCCGATGTTCAGGCCGAGCGGTCATCGTTCGGCGTCGAGCCGGAGACTGGGGCGGTCTACTTCGTCATGCCGGATGGGGAGGCATGGTTCGGCAACTCGGGTGTCGGCGTGTGGCTCGACGTCCTTCACTGTTACGGCAGTCGAGTCACAGCCTCTGAGCTTCTCAGTGAGCCGGACGGTCCCGAGGAGTACTTCTCTGAGGAGGAGGAAGAGCGGGCCTTCGCGGAGCTGAACCAGCTGGCCGAGGAGCTGAAGGAGATCGACCCGGCGGCCTTCAACGGCTACGAAGGCTTTCTCTGGCCAGGGCTCCTGGACCGCTGGCTCTACTGACTTCGGCCCGGCAAAGTCACGGGCCGTATGCCTCCGGGCGGGCAGGGATGTCAGGCCCGTCGCTGAGATGATCTTCTTGTGGGGGCTGTGATCACGGCGTCGGAGCCGTCATGGATAACGCCGTACTCCGGGCTGAGTCCGAAGCAGTTCGGGAAACTGATCACCATGCTGCGGCGCGGAGGCCCGCCCCTTGTTTGCAGGGGTCGTCCGTGGAGTCTGCCGCTGGAAGACCGGGTTCTGCTGGTTGCCGCGTACTGGCGGACGAACCTGACCTTGCGGCAGCTGGCTCCCCTGTTCGGGATCTCGAAGTCGGCCGCGGGCCGGATCGTGAGCCAGCTCGGGCCCTTGCTCGCGCTGCAGCCGCGGAGCCGCTTCCGCCGAGACACGGTGCTGATCGTGGACGGCACCCTGGTGCCGACACGGGACCACAGTGTGGCGGAGCAGTCCAAGAACTACCGCTACTCGACCAACCACCAGGTCGTCATCGATGCCGACTCACGCCTTGTCGTCTCCGTCGGCCGGCCCGTGCCCGGCAACCGCAACGACTGCAAGGCATGGGAACTATCCGGAGCCAAGAGCTCGGTCGGCAACACCACCGTGATCGCAGACGGTGGCTACCGCGGCACCGGTCTGATCATCCCGCACCGCCGAGAACCTGGCCAGACCGAACTACCGGCTTGGAAGGAAGCCCACAACACCTCCCACCGCAAAGTCCGCGCCCGAGTCGAGCACACGTTGGCCCGCATGAAGACCTCAAAGATCCTCCGCGACTGCCGCCTGAAAGGCGACGGCGTCCACCACGCCATGCTCGGCATCGCCCGCCTCCACAACCTCGCCCTGACCGGATAGTGGATCTATGCCGACGACTGCTGAGAAGCACGTCCGAGATCACTTGCGGGACAACCCTTACCTGGGCGCGCTGCCTCGTACGCGCTGCCGACGTCCACGGACAGCTCAAAGACCGTGCACCGGACAGCCCGGTCTTGCCTCTCATCACAGTCCAGGACGGCGAACAATTCCGCCTCACCGCAACGGGAATCCGCTACGCACTCAGCCATCACCGGTAGAACCCGACACCGGCGGGTCCCGTCCCAACTACCAGCACCCAGCCCCTTCCATCACAGCTCTGACCAGTGACAACACATCTCCCGACAATACCGACCGGCAACCAAATGACCCACACCATCAGCAAGGAAGTCAGCACCAAATCGGCATCCCTGGCAGCAGCCAAATCACCCACGAAAACCCACTGAACAGCAGAGAGTTCGAGACTCACCCACTGACATCACAATGCCGAACCACCACCGACAAACCCGCAGATCATCACCGCGCGCCCCACCCACGGGCCTGACGGCCCTGCCGTGGCAAGGCTAGCGTGGAGGACGGGTGGTGACGGGTCGTCGGGCGAGAACAGGATACGGAGGGCCGGTCACCCGGCCAAGGGCCGCTGGCCTGCGGTGGCTCTCCGGCTGCGTCAGGCTTGGGGCGGTCGGGTGGCTCGTTCATCAGTGAATCGTGGATCCATTCCGAGTAGGATCGGGGCGATCCCCGACCACGTGCAGGAGGGTTTGTATGACCTCAACAGGATTCTCGCGCCGCTGGATCCAGGGAATAGTCATCCTTGCCGCGGCCCTGGTAACGGCTTTCGGTGTTGGCCTTTTCATGCTTCTACGCGATTCCCTGGACCCCCTTGAGGAATCTGCCTCCAACTACCTTGGTCACCTCGGCAGAGAAGACGGTCAAGCTGCTTGCTCCGCTATGACCCGGACTGCCCGAGCCGAACTCACCGCCACTTACCGCGCCAAAGACTGTCCCGCAGCGATCCAAGCGATGATCGAGCCTCTGACCTCCGCTGAGAAAAGCGAACTCGCTGACACGGACACTCGATATCCCAAGGCGTCAGGACTCACTGGATACGTCGATCTTGGCAGCAATCCACTGGACCTGTCACAGCTGGTCCTCAAAGATGTCGATGGCACATGGCATATAACCGACCTTCGATGATATTCTATCGCGCGTCAAGTCGACATCCAACCTGAATTATGGGCGCTGCATCGTTTTAGAAATGATCGAAATGATTTGAGCTGCTTCAGATATCTCCCCTTCGGCTGAGTGTGTGCGTTGCTTCGTCACGGGGTGTACTTCACCGTAGTCAATCACGCCCCGTCCACGTGCAGGTTTCCCGTTCTCTGCCGCGTGAGACCGCTCGCCCGGCCCACAGGAGAAGGCAGATCGGAATGTCAGCGAAGGAAGGCCTGTTTGGACCTGCTCGCCCAGACCAGGGCCGCGTGGCGTGAGGGAGGCCGCCGGGGGTCGATGAGGCCACAGGACGTCGGGCCGGATCGGGAAGCCGTGGGCGGTCGTCCACGACAATCAGAAGATCCCTTCGTTGCGACGCCTGTACACGACGGCCACGCCCCGGCTGTGGCAACTCGGGGACGGGGACCAGGACGGCGCGCCCGGCGCGTTGGTCGCGAGCATGGAAGACGCCCCTAGGTCCCGTTCGGCAGGCAGGCGTTCACTTTGACGCTCTCGGACGCGATCGACAGAGGAATCTGTGCCCCTTACCAGGTCGTATGCATCGACGTGACCGACACGCAGGTCCAGGCCGCGCAGTTTCTGGGCGCGGGGGCCGGTCTGACGAGATGCGCGGGGCCCGGCTCGCGGCCCTGCAGACCGCGTTGGTGAAGGCGTCTGCGGAGGAGCACTTCCGCAGACGCCTGTGTTCCACCATGTCGTGAAGGAGGCCGAAGCCTTCGCGGCCGACCTCCGGACGTCGCCGCGCGGCTGCACGCCAGCGCCCCCGAGCGGTACCCGGCGCTCACGCGGAACCGGAGTCCCTGGGGTCAGACCTGATCTTGGGTGTACTGAGCTGCGTACCAACTGGAGTCGATGGCGGGGTTGCGCAGAGTCCCCCAGAAGCGCTCGTCAGGCAGCGGCGGCAGTGGAGGACTGCCCAGGTCCGCATGCAGATCCGCACGCCAGTCGACAGTGAAATGACTTCGGAGCTCCGCGCTCTCGCACACGGACCTGTAGGGGGACCCCCAGATCCCGAGGGCTATCTTCTCCGCGGCCCACCTGAGAGTGACGTCTCGGCCGGTGTTGGCCTGCACGAGCACCGCGCGGAGCCGCAAAGCGAGCGGCCCGGTCTGGTCCGGCTGCGGTGGAGCCACACCGCACTCCCACGCGTCCAGGGCTGCCTTGACCTCCGGGTACTTGTTCAGGCCCGATTCGACCGCCAGTCTGCGCAACTGCTTCCGTGCGGCCTCAACCACCTGCTCATACGGCAGGATCGCGATCAGTGCACCGAGTTCCTCATGCCCATCCAGGTAGCTCGCGTGGAAGAGGTCGGTGGGACTGTGGGACAGGTCCAGCTCCGGCAGCTTCTCATCCGGTGCGGGAAGGGGCTCGTCGGCACTGCACTCCGGTCTGGGAGCCAGAGGCCCCTCCCAGAACAGCCGGCCGTTGAACGTGACGGCACCACCGTCCTTGCCGCGCTCAAGCTTGCTGGCCAGTTCGGACAGATACCCACCCAGCGAGTCGGCCGCCCCGAAACGGGTACCGGTCTCGTCGAAGAACCGTCCGATCGCACCGAAGGAGTCCCGCCCAGTACGGCAATCCACCAGGAGACCGTCCGACGTCACGTCATAGGAACCGAACTTTACGTAGCTGCGAAGCCAGTAGCCCTCTGCCTCCCCGTCTATGCCTTGGTCAAAACCACGCATGCACCCGGTTTCCCCGAGGATCCCGCTCACTCCGAGCAGCCGGTCGCCCGTGCTGAACCGGAAAGCCTCAGGTCCCTCCAACGCCCCGTTGTGTCGGAGGAGTGAAGCGACCAGGTCCGGAGGAAAGGTGACCCCCAGTTCCTCTTGCGCTGCCGCGATCTCCTCGTCCCTGGCGGGCGGCCGAAGCGTGGCGAAAGTGCGGGGCGCGTGCTCGCGCAACCACGCGTCGATGCGAGTCCATGATGCCTGGACCAGGTCTGCTGTCATAGGGCCGAGCCTAGAGTCAGCCACTGACAACAGCTTGATCGTCGCTCATCGGCCTTGCCCGCCCTGTTTGCGTTGTGGCCGACAAATCCGAGTGGACCCATGGCCCGTCTCACCCAGCTTCCGGCACCGGACGCTGCAGCCGCCAACTCAAGCGCTCACTCGCCAAGTGAAGCGCTCAGTCACAGTCACCCGATCGGTGGCCAACTCGAAGAAGCTCAGTGTTCCGCGCACTACGACGGACTACTGCCCGAGGAGATTCCCGGGGGTTCCGATGATGCCTCCCTTTCCGTTGACGCCGAGGATGTCCGCGGCCAAAGCTATGGTCCCGGCGTCGAGGTCGAGGATGTCGCCGAAGTCGGGGGACGGCTTGGCTTCGGCGGCCTGGGCGGGAGTCGCCGGGAGCAGGGGGATGGTCGCGAGGGCGAGGGCCCCGAGTAAGGTGCGTGGCTTCATGCCGTGATCAACGGTCCAGGCGATCACCAGATACGCACGCCATCCAGATCGCCCGATGCACCGATCTAAGGCTTGTCCCGTATAAGGGCGTGAGCTGGGGCTCTGCCTGACGGTACGGTCGTTGGGTGGAGTCGATGAGGGTGAGCGGGTGCCCGTTGCACGGGGCTGGTGTGCGTCCTGATCACTTGGTCGGGCGTCGGCTTGAGCAAGTGGTGGCTTCGTGGCATCTGTTCGGCTCGGAGCCTCCGTCCGGCCCGCTGGACGTGTGGCTGATCGACAGTGAGGCGGTCGCCACGCGTATCACGACCGGTTCGGACTGGTGCCTGATCGTGGAGACGTCAACCCCCTTCGCGGGATACGACATGGCGGAGTCAGGTCGCGTCGAGGTGGCGCCGATGAGTGGCGAGACCGCGTTCGCGGATCACCTCGGCGAGACGGCACTGGCAGTCAGCGAAGAGAGTGCCCCGGACAGCGGGCGGCTCGCACTGGAGATCACCTTCGACTCCGGCCGTGTCCGGTGTGAGACCTGGTCCGGAGATCTCCGCCTGTCCAGCTTTACGGGACAAGCCTTACTGATCTTCTCGTTAGTCCAGTGGGTGCGGTGGAGTCGTTGATGGGATGCTGATGCGGTGTCTTTCAAGCCTTCGCCTGTTGTTCCTCCTTTGACGCGGCCGCAGTTGGCCGAGGCCCGGCGTGTGCGGGCGGCTGAGTTGTTCGATCAGGGACGTTCGGGTGCTGAAATCGCGCGGATGCTGGCGGTCAGCGAGGAGAGTGTGCGCCGCTGGAAACGGGTCTGGGAGAGGGACGGCACCGATGCTCTGCGTCGGCGTCCGGCCACCGGGCGTCCGCCCAAGCTGGACGATGACCAGGCCGAGCGGGTGCGGTCCGCGCTGGAACAAGGTGCCCAGGCGCACGGCTTCGAGGCCGACCTGTGGACCCTGGAACGGGTAGGCGCCGTCGTCGAGCGGGTAACGGGAGTTGCTCTGTCGCGGGCGTCGGTGTGGCGGCTGCTGACCGGCCGGCTGGGGTGGAGTCTGCAGCGGCCCGAGCGTCGGGCGGTGGAGCGGGATGAGTCCGAGATCGCCCGCTGGATCGCTCACGAGTGGCCGCGGATCAAAAAGGGGCGGTGAACACACGTGCCTGGATCGTCTTCCTCGACGAATCAGGAGTGTCGCTGCTGCCGCAGGTCCGCCGCACCTACGCGCCCCGCGGCCGCACCCCGCTCCTGCGACACCGCCTGAACTGGAAGCGTGCTTCGATGGCCGGGGCCCTGGGATACCACTCAACCGATCCCGATCGCGGGGCCCGCCTCTGTTTCCATCTCAAGCCCGGCAGCTACGACACCAACGCCCTCATCGAGGTTCTGGAGCAGATGAAGGTGTTCTACCGCGGCGAGCGGGTGGTGCTGGTCTGGGACGGACTGTCCGCCCACTGGAGCCAAGCCATGCGGGCCTGGGTCGCCGAGCAGGACTGGCTCACCCTCGAGCGATTACCCGCCTACGCGCCCGAGCTCAACCCGGTGGAACTTTTGTGGTCCTCGCTCAAGAAACGCGAACTCGCCAACCTCGCCGGCGACCACCTCGCCGACGTCGCAGACGCCACCGAGCAAGGCATCCACCGCATCAACGACAACCCACAACTGCCCTGGTCCTTCCTCACCCACACCGGACTCACCATCCACCCACAAACCCCACAGAACTAACGAGAAGATCAGTAAAGCGTGTTGCAGAAGGTTGTGTCTGGGCAGGTCAGGGTCGGTTTCGTGGCTGGCCTGCTCACGCGGCCATGGCGAGGTTGTGCATGTGGGCGACTGCTTGGACCGCGTGGTGGAGGCCGTTGCCGCGCTGGCGGCAGTCGCGCAGGATCTTGTAGTGCTTCATGCGGGCGAAGGCGTGCTCAACGCGGGCCCGCACTCTGCGGTGCTCGGCGTTGTCCTCCTCCTCACCGGGGAGGAGGGCTCGTCCGGGGCGTTTGCGGTGCGGGACGACGAGCCCGGTGTTGATGTACGCGCCGTCGGCCAGCACGGTCACGCCTTCGCAGTGCCGGGCCAGGCCGGAGTCCCGCCACGCTTTCGCATCCGCGGTGTTGCCGGGCACCGGCCGGGCCGCGGCGACCACCAACCTGGTGTCGGCATCGATGATGACCTGCACGTTCGCCGAGAACCGGTAGTTGCGCGAGGACGCTCCGACCTTCCGGTCACGGACCGGGACGAGGGTGCCGTCCACGATCCACAACCGTTCCACCGCGTCGGCGGGACGGGTGGCCGGCTCGATCGCGAGCAGCGGCCGCAGCCGCTGGATCACCCGGCACACCGTCGCCGGCGAGCAGCCGAACAGTGGCGCGAGCTGCCGCATGGTGAGGTTCGTGCGGTAGTAGACGGCCAGCGGCAGCACCCGGTCGGCCAGCGGCAGACACCACGGCCGACCACCACCGGGCCCGTTCCCGCCCCGCTCGCGAACCACCTTCACCAGCCGCTCGAACTGCCGCATCCGCAGACCCGTGAACGTCTCCACCCACAACGACTCGGCCCTCAACACCCCACGCATGCAAGGGAAATGCCCGCTCCGCAGCGTTCTGCAACACGCTTTAGACACCTCGGTGTCTCTTGCCGAAAGCAGCGACGCTGCCCACTGCCTCGCGGTCTCGTCAACCGCTCGACCCCGGGCCGCCGGAGGGCCGAGCGCTTCACCCGCCGGCATCCGGCGTGGCGTGCCGCCGTGCTCCGACAGGCGCTGTCGTCCAGACGGCACAACGAGCCCGCACCCGACCCGTCACCACCCCTGTCCCAGGCGCGGCAGAACGACCTGGGCCGGCCGCGTGGCACAGCGGCCGCCCCGCCGACCTGACCACCCACGCACGCGATGAACCCCGCCCCCGCAGCAGGCGGGGCAGGCCCAACCCGCACACACGAGGAAGTCGGCCTCCTCGAAGGCGGTCAGCCCCAGTCCCGCCTTCGGGCTCGGCGGCAGCCTGCGGTCGCCGGTGGCGGGAACTGCTCGCACAGGGCGGGGCGGCTGGTGTACTGCGCGCATGGGAGATCAAAAGCAGTGCACCGTCGTACGGACCGGCACGTATGAAGGGATCCAGGGCGGCAGTTTCGGGGCGGGAATCAGCGCCCAGTCAGCCGGCGCGGAACGGCTGTGCCTGCACCGGCTGGTGATGCCCGCCGGCACCCGGGGCCGCCCTCACCTGCACGAGGGACACGAGTCGGCCATTTTCATCCAGTCCGGACAGGTCGAGGTCTGGCACGGACCCGATCTCGCCGAACACGTCGTGTTGCGCGCTGGGGACTACATCCACATCCCCGCCGACACCCCCCACATGCCGGTCAACACCGGAGGCGAAGACATGGTGTGCCTGGTCGCCCGGACCGACCCCGAGGAACAGGAAGGCGTCCGGCTGCTCGACCTCCCCTCCTGGCTGGAGACCCGAGTCGCTCCCCTGCCCGTCGGCGCCGGCTGAACCAGACCACGACACGCCCTCACCCGGCGATGAGGGGCTGGGTAAGACGCCCCGGGCACCGGGGCAGGCGCCGCGTCCCCGGGCGACAGCGAGACCCTCGGCCGCATCCTCGCCCTCGGTGTCCTGAGTTCCTGCAGCGGGCCAGCCCCAGGCCGCGTGGGGGGCGTCCACGGCCGCCCACATCTGCCGGTACTCCGGCACGGATACGAGCAGTACGGGCAGCGCGGCCGGGGCATTAGAGCGGTCAGGCTGCGGGGCGGGGGAATCGGGTGCTCGCGTCGCATCGAGGCCCCGGCCTGCACCCCCTTGCCGCCTGCGCATCGTGCCTCCGCCCTGCGAGGGCCTGGCCCAAGCGGTCGGCCCAAGCGGCCGGTTGCTCAGGCGCTTGTGCGACGGCAGAACCGAAAACGTCGTCGAAAGGGTGAGCACGGTGGGTGCTGACGAGATGACAGGCGCCGCTTACGAACAGCTCGCTCGATGTCCGTGAGAAGAAGCGGTCTCCGCGTCCGCGGCTTGTTGACGGAGGCAGTCCTGTCACCTCGCGCTGCCGAGACGGTAGGAGTGGATGCCGAACTCGGTGACGCCCCGCAGACGTCAGGGGGTGAGGCGGTCCAGCTCATCAGTGATCGCCTCGCGCACCGCGTCGTGCTGCGGGCCGAGCGCATACTGCTTGTCATGCCACCGCTCACGCGGATACAGCCACACCGGTCTGCCCACAAGATCGGCGGGCTCCCATTCGAACCGCGGCCACACATGCGCATGCAGAAACGGATCGGTATTCCCAAGGATCTCCAGGTTGACCCGCCGGAAAGCCGGGTCCAGCCGCCTGCAAGCGTGTTCCACTGCCTCACCCAGCTTGTCCATGTCGGAGAGAAACGTCAGGCGCTTGCCCTTCGAAAGCTCCGACAGCCGCTCCACCGATGGATCGTCCACCAGGAGCACCGAGTATCCCGGCAGGAACTGGACGTCCCCGATCACCGCGAATCCCGCCCCCAACTTCCGCAGCACCGCAGGGTTCTCACCCCGAAGGGCACTGCCGATCCGGTCCTTCCGCCACTCATCACTCATGATCGGTGACCCTACACAACATCAAGTAGCGCCACAGGTGTTGCACACGACAGGGTCGATCACACCGGCGCTGAGCTGCACAAAGCGGTCTCCACTCGCCTCGCGCCACACGGTCACCCCCAGAGAAGGCGGCAGACGGCCTTGGCCTCCTCGATCTGCAGCAGCGCCGGACCGGTGTCGCCGATGGGGAGGACAGCTCGGGGTTCTCCTCACGGCATGCGCTGCGGTCCCGGCAGTTCGTATCGACCTTCAGCACTGCTGCTTCGTGCGGTTGTTGTAGGCGTCCTGGAGGCGGGCGGAGCGCTCGTGGATCGGCGCACCTCTCGCTGATGTTCCTGGCACAGCGGGTTCTCTGGGACTGAACGGGTGGCGCGATCGTCCTGCAGAGGGTTCTCTCGGCTCAGCACCGGTGCCGCTGACCGTACCGGGTGCAACAGCTGTGGCGCGATCACTGAATCGAGGGAATTCACGGCGGCTCCGACTGCCGTGCCTGCAGCGACGATTGCCGACATCAGGCCAGAGCAGGGCGCTGCACACCTGACGGCTCCCCTGGAGCTATGCCCCTACTGCCTTGCGGATCGAGGTTCCGGTGGCAATTACCGCGGCCGCGAGGGCGAGGGCGGCGAGCACGCCGAAGAGCTGGGGTGTGCCGCCGAGGGGCGCGGCGAGGAGCGCGGCAGCGAACGGGGCGAGGGCGGATGCGGTCATCGCCGGTGCGCTGAGGATGCCCGAGAGGCGGCCGTAGTGGGTGGTGCCCCATCGGTCTGTGATGGCAGTGGCCTGGAGAAGAGTGAGGTTGCCGCGGACCACGCCCGCGACGACCGACACCGCGATCAGCAGACCGTACGGGCCGGGGACGACGGCGAACGCGGCGGTGGTTAGGGCGCCGAGGACGATGAGGACGACGGTGCGGGTGGTGGTGCCGGTGCGTTGGGCGAGGCCGGCGTAGAGGGTGCGTCCGAGGGTCTGGCCGGCGCCGCCGAGACCGAGGACCCAGGCGGCCTGGCTGGTGGTGTAGCCGCGCTCGATCAGGAGCGGGACGAGGGAGACGACGACCGCGAACATCGCGAACGACGAGAGCGTGAACGCCAGCGAGAGCAGCAAGAACGGGCGACTGCGCACGACGTCCCGCGGGGTCGAAGCGACGTCGGCGGGCGCGGGCATCGCCGGCGGCCAGGGCGCGCGCAGAGCGAGAGCATGCGCCGGGATCGTGACCACGGCCAGGGTGCCCGCGAGGACGAGGAAGGTGGTGCGCCAGGTGAAGTGGTCGGCGAGGACGGCGGTGAGGGGCGCGAAGACGGTGGAGGCGAGACCGCCGGCGAGGGTGACGATGGTCAGGGCGCGGACGTGGTCGGGGGCGAACCAGCGGGTGAGGGCGGCGAAGGCGGGCTGGTAGAACGTGGCCGCCATCGCGAACCCCGCCAGGACCCAGCCCGCGAAGAACACTGCCGGATTCGGCGCCAGCGCGACAATCACCATGCTCGCCGCGCCCGCAGCAGATCCGGCGGTCATGACGGTGCGGGGCCCGCGGTGATCGATGATCCTGCCGACCCGTATCCCGGCAATGCCGGAGACGAGCAGGGCAAGAGAGAACGCGGCCGTCGTGGCGGTGCTCGACCACCCGGTGGCGGCGGTGATCTCGGGGTTGAGGACGGGGAAGGCGTAGTAGACGATTCCCCAGCTCGTGATCTGCGTGGCGCACAGCGCGGGCAGCACGGCGCGGGGCCGCGACCAGACCCCCGTCCCGGTCGCAGCCCCGCTCGCACGGGTGTTGAGGTCGGTCACGAGCCGCAGGAAGGCGCCGGAGCCGCAGTGCCGAGCTGGATCAGGTCCGGCGCGGGCGCACAGCAGCCACCACCGTCCGTCGCGTCGTCGGCGGCCGGCTGGTCGAAGAGGCCGGCGCCCCCGCACACCCCGGTCTCCGGGAGAACGAGCTCGACGCGCTCGGCGGACTCGTGGTCGCCCGAGATCGCCGCGACGACGGAGCGGACCTGCTCGTAGCCGGTCAGGGCGAGGAACGTCGGCGCGCGGCCGTAGGACTTCATCCTGACAAGGTAAACACCCTCCTCCGGGTGCGACAGCTCCTTCACGCCGTGCGGGTAGACGGTGCCGCAGGAGTGCTGGTTCGGGTCGATCAGCGGAGCCAGGTCCACCGGGGCCTGGAGGCGCTCGTCGAGGCCGAGACGGAGCTCGTCCAGGAACGACAGGTCGGGCCGGAAGCCGGTGAGGACGATGACCTCGTCGACCGCGTCGAGGCGGCGGCCGTCCTCCGCGACCAGGACCAGGCGGCCTTCGTCGTCGCGCTCGAACGCGTCGGTACGGAAGCCGGTGACGGCATCGGCGTGGCCGTCGTCGACGGCGGCCTTGGCGGCGAGGCCGAGGGCGCCGCGGGCGGGGAGCTGGTCGGCGGTGCCGCCACCGAACGTGGAGCCGGAGATGCCGCGACGCAGGATCCACGTGGCGTGGGTGCCGGTGCCGTCGTCGGACTTCGCGAGGTCGGCGAGCAGGGCGAGGGCGGTGAAGGCGGAGGCGCCAGATCCGATGACGGCCGTACGCTTCCCGGCGTAACGGGAGCGGGCGGCGGCGTCGTTGAGGTCGGGGACGCGGTAGGAGATGCGGTCGGCTGCCGCGCGCTCACCGAGCGCGGCCAGGCCGTCGCCGCCGGCGGGGCTCGGGATGGACCAGGTACCGGAGGCGTCGATGACGGCGCGGGCCAAGAGGCGCTCCTCACGCCCGTCGGCGTACTGGACGTACACGGTGAAGGGCTGGGTGGCGCGGTCGGCGTCGACGATCCGGTCCCGGCCCGAGCGGGAGACTCCGGTGACCCGGGCGCCGACGCGGACCTTGTCGCCGAGGACGTCGGCGAGCGGCTGCAGGTACCTCTCCGCCCAGTCACCGCCGGTGGGGTAGGTGCTCGCGTCGGGCTTCACCCAGCCGGTGGGGGCGAGGAGCTTCTCGGCCGCGGGGTCGGTGACCTCGCCCCAGGTGGAGAAGAGTCGCACGTGAGACCACTCACGCACCGCGGCACCCGCCTGTACCCCGGCCTCCAGGACCAGCGGCTCGATGCTGCGGCCGGCCAGGTGGGCGGCGGCGGCCAGACCGGCCGGGCCGGCTCCGATGACCACGACGGGCAGCTGCTCGGTGGCGGTGGCGTTCATGACGAGTCTCCTCATATTTCGACGTCCATCGATCTCTTGCGCCTTCAGCATGGCACCTGTATCGATAGACGTCAACATAGACATTCATCGAAACGGGGTGGTGACCCGTGGATCGCGTCGAAGTCGCGGTGATCGGGGGCGGTCAGTCCGGCCTGTCCGCCGCGTACAGCCTGTTGGAGGAGGGGCTTCGGCCTGTGATTCTGGAAGCGTCGGAGCGGGCGGTGGGGTCGTGGCCGCAGTACTACGACAGCCTCACCCTCTTCTCCCCGGCCCGCTACAGCTCGCTGCCGGGAGTGTCGTTCGGCGGCGACCTGGACCGCTACCCGCACCGGGGCTAGGTCGTCGACTACCTGACCCGGTACGCCGGCGCCTGGACGCCGACATCCGCACCGGGCATCGCGTCGTGGCGGTACGGCCGACAGTTGGGGGCTTCGCGCTCGACCTCGCGGACGGACGGACGCTGGGCGCCCGGGCGGTGGTCGCGGCCACGGGAGGCTTCGGCCAGCCGAACCGTCCCGCGCTTTCCGGGCTCGACACCTTCACCGGCACGCCCTTGCACGTCTCGCAGTACCGAAACCCGGACCCGTTCAAGGGGCAGCGGATCGCGGTGGTCGGGGCGGGGAACTCGGCGGTGCAGGTCGCGGCAGAGCTCGCGGACACCGCGCGCGCGAGCCTGGCGTCCTGGGCCCCCGTGCGGTGGTTCCCGCAGCGGCCACTCGGGAGGGGCCTGCACTTCCGGCTCACCGTCACCGGCCTGGACACCGCCCCGCCGGCCCGCTTCCAGGCATCCGGCATCGATGGCGATCATCGGCGACGGCCGCTAGCGCGCCGCCCTTGCCGCCGGACGGCCGGACAGGCGTCCGGTGTTCATGCGCGCGGACGACCCCTCGGCCACCTGGGTCGACGGCACGGTGGAGGACGTCGACGCGATCATCCCGGCCTCCGGCTACCGTCCCGACCTCGGCTACCTCCCCCCGCCCGGAGCCCTCGACGAGTCGGGCCAGCCTCGACACCGGGACGGCGCCTCGCCTGCTCATCCCCGCCTGGCGTACGTCGGGCTGGAGTGGCAGCGCAGCCTGTCGTCCGCGTCCTTGCGTGGCGTCGGCCGCGACGCTCGACGTGCCGCGCGACGGCCGGCCGGGCCTGCGCCAGCTGTGCCCTCTGGGCGTCTGCTTCGACATGTGTCAACATAGACGTATGTCGAATGTGAAGGTGCTGCCGCTGCTGGAACCCGCCGTCGAGCCATGCTGCCCGCCTCTCACGGAGCGGCCGCTGACGGCGGAGGAGGCCGAGCGGACCGCGGTCATGTTCAAGGCCCTCGGGGACCCGGTCCGGCTGCGGCTCTTCTCCGCCGTGGCCTCGCACGAGGGCGGCGAGGCGTGCGTCTGCGACATCTCCGACGTCGGCGTCTCGCAGCCGACCGTCTCCCACCATCTGAAGAAGCTGAAGGAAGCCGGGCTGCTCTCCTCTGAGCGGCGCGGGACCTGGGTGTACTACCGCGTCGAGCCTGCCGTTCTCGCGGCGATGGGCGCACTGCTGACCAAGGCCGCCGCGGCCTGACCCCGGACGGTCTCCCGGAAGGCCGGGTTGCAGTCTGTCCCCGGGTGCAGGCCTACCGTCGGAGATGCCACCCGGCCCGACAAGAGGACGGAGTGGTCACGATGAGAACCTGTGTACCAGCGTCCTGGACGCTGCCCACCGTCGAGCAGCCGCTGCGGGTCGCGGAGTTCGACACGCTGTTCGCCGAGCGGCTGACCGGTTCGGCCCGGCCGGACCCGCTGAGGCTGGAGCTGGTGTTCGCCGGTGGTGAGAGCTGGGAGGACGCGGTGGGCAACCTGGCGGCCCGCGAGAGCGGCTGCTGCTCGTTCTTCGCCTTCACCCCCATCCCCTCGCCGGGGCACATCCGTCTGGTGATCGAGGTCGACAGCGCACATGAGGCCGTCCTGGGCATCCTGCAGGCGCGGGCCACAGAGGCCGCGGCCTGCCCGGGTCCGTCGTGAGTGGCGTGGGCAGGCGGCAGAGGCGGCAGGGCAACGGTGAACGTGCAGCCGCCCCTTCCTCAGAATGCGGCCGACTCACTCGCCTTGCAGCAGGCCGGAAATCGCGCGGGCAGCGTCCCGGGCCGGGCGGCCGACGCCGATAAGGGTGGCGGAAGCGGGTCCGGTCCAGTCGCCGTAGCCGAGGAGGTGCAGGCGGGGTTCGGCGAGGACCTGGGTGCCCTGGGTGGCGATGTGGCCGCGGGGGCCGCGCAGGCCGAGGGGCGCGAGGTGGGCGAGGGCCGGGCGGAAGCCGGTGCACCAGATGATCGCGTCGGCTTCCGCGCTTGTGCCGTCGGCCCACTCGACACCGGTTGCTGTGATCCGGTCGAACATCGGCTGGGCCTTGAGGAGTCCGGCGTCGCGTGCTTCGCGTACGGGCGGGACGGCGACGATGTCGCCGAGGGAGGCGACGCCGCCGGTGTCCGTGCGGCCTTCGTCGAGGGCGCGGCGGCGGGCGGTGGCGTGGTCGAAGAGGGCGCGGCCGTCGATGTCGTCGGCGAGGTAGCGCGGTTCGCGCAGGGTGACCCAGGTCAGGTCGGTCTCGTACGCGAGGTCGGCGGCGATCTGGGCGCCGGAATTCCCTCCGCCCACCACCACGACTCGCCGCCCGGCGAAGTCGGCCGGGCGGCGGTACTCGACCGTGTGGAGCTGGGTGCCCTTGAACTCCGTACGCCCCAGGGCGGCGGGGACGAAGGGGCGCCACCAAGTGCCGGTCGCACTGATGACCGTACGGGCCCGCCAGGTGTCGGCGGTGGTCTCGACGCGCAGGAACTCGCCGTCGCGGTGGACCGCTTCGACACGGACCGGCCGCACGACGGGGAGCTCGTACCGCTGCTCGTAGTCGGAGAGGTACGAGACGACGTGCGCCGCCCCCGGGTACGTCTCCCCTGGCTGGGGCGGCATGAGCCGGCCGGGGAGCGAGGAGTACGCGGCCGGGGAGAAGAGGTGGAGTGAGTCCCAGGTGTACTGCCACGCACCGCCCGGGCTCGGCTGGGCGTCGAGTATGACGAAGTCCAGGCCGAGGCGGCGCAGGTGGTAGCCGGCGGCGAGCCCGGCCTGGCCGCCGCCGATCACCACCACGTCCACGACCTGGGTCACTCGGCTCCCGTCTTCCCGCGCAGGAAGATGACCGCGACCAGAGCCAGACCCACGACCGCGCCGATGATCTGCATGCCGATGAACGCCGGGACGGAGGCGGGGGCGATGCCGGCGAAGGTGTCCGTGAAGGCGCGGCCGATCGTCACCGCCGGGTTGGCGAAGGACGTGGAGGAGGTGAACCAGTAGGCGGCGCCGATGTACGAGGCCACAGCGACGGGCGCGAAGCGGAGGCGGTCGGTGCGGGCAAGGCCGAAGATCAGCAGGATGAGGCCCGCGGTGGCGACGACCTCGCCGAGGAGCAGATTGCCTGCCGAGCGGTCGTGCGTGGACCACTTCACCAGCGGTTCGCCGAACATCGCGTCCGCCAGGATCGCGCCCGCGATCGCGCCCGCGATTTGGGAGGGCACGTAGACGGCGAGCTCGCGCGCATTCACGCCCGCACCGCCGCGCCGGGCGGTCCACCACTCGGCCAGGGTGACGACCGGGTTGAAGTGCGCGCCGGAAACCGGCCCGAGCAGGGCGATGAGGACGCCGAGGCCGAAGACGGTGGCGGTGGAGTTGGCGAGGAGCTGCAGCGCGACGTCGTCGGTGAGCTGGGTGGCCTGGATGCCCGAGCCTACGACGATCGCCACAAGGGCGGCGGTGCCGACGAGCTCGGCCGCAGCACGTGCGGCGAGCGGGGTACGGGGCGGGGTGGCGCCGGGTGCGGGCTGCGGCGACGGGTCGGTGACTATGGCGTCGCTCGCAGCGGGCTCGGTGGCGGTCACGGGCAGGTACTCCTCGGCAGGTGAGTCGAGAGACTACGGGCAGGCTCTCTTGGTGTCGGCGTTGGCGCGCGCGGCTGCGGCCAGGGCGGCGAACTGCCCCGCGAGCTGCTCGATGACGTCCGGCTTGAGCCGGTAGTAGGTGAACCGGCCGCATGGCTCCGTCTCCACGACCCCGGCCTCGCGCAGCACCTTCAGATGGTTGGAGAGGTTGGTCTGCTTGGCACCGGTCTCCTCCACGAGATGAGTGGTGCACAGCGTCTCGCGGGCGAGCAGGGTCACGATCTGCAGGCGCAGGGGATCACCCAGAACCCGGATCAGATCAGTATCGACTGACGTCATCATGTGCTGATACTCTCACATCACCCGGAGCTGATACCAGCCTGGGCTGACCTCTTTGAACCCAGGGGGTTCTCGCCATGACCGCGTACTCGTACCCGGTCCTTCCCGACGAACGCCTCGCGCCCGGTGTCGCCCGCCTAGCCGTGCGCCTCCAGGGCCGGTACTCCGTGGAGACGGTCCAGCGGCTGGTCGCCGACTCCTACGAGCAGCTTGCCGCGAACGCACACGTCAGTACGCACCTGGGGGTGCTGGCCGAGCGGTTCGCCGCAGAGCGCGTGGACGCGCCGGCGCATGTCGAGTACCGACCGGCGAACGGCCGCGGGTGCTGTTCGTGTGCAGCCACAACGCCGGCCGCTCGCAGCTGGCGGCAGCTCTCCTCACGCACCGGGCAGGGGACGACGTGATCGTCTCCTCCGCTGCCACGCACCCTTCCCGAGCCGTCGACCCGCATGTGGTCCAGGCCCTCACCGAGGCGGGCATCGCAGTCGACGAGGTCTACCCCAGGCCGCTGACCGACGAGGTCGTCCAGGCCGCCGATATCGTGCTCACCATGGGTTGCGGCGACGCGTGCCCGGTGGTGCCCGGCCATCGCTACTTGGACTGGCCCGTACCCGATCCCGATGGCGCCCCTATCGCCGTCGTGCGCTCGATCCGCGACGCCACCGACGCCACCGACGCCACCGACGCCACCGACGCCACCGACGCCAGGATCACCACCCTGCTGGACACCCTGCAGTCCGGCTCCTGAGTTCTCCGTCTCTTCGCACCATCCCTGCCTCCAAGGAAGAACCGATGACCGCTCCGCTCGCCTCCGTGCTCTTCGTCTGCGTCCACAACGCCGGCCGCTCCCAGATGGCCGCTGGATTCCTCAACCACCTCGCCGGCGACCGCATCGAGGTCCGCTCCGCCGGATCCGTCCCGGGCGACCAGGTCAACCCCGCCGCCGTCGAGGCCATGGCCGAGGTCGGCGTCGACATCTCCGACCAGAAGCCGAAGGTCCTCACCACCGAGGCGGTCCAGGCGTCGGACTACGTCATCACCATGGGCTGCGGCGATGCCTGCCCGATCTTCCCGGGCAAGAAGTACCTCGACTGGGCCCTGGAGGACCCGGCCGGTCAGGGCGTCGATGCCGTCCGTCCCATCCGCGACGAGATCAAGGTCCTGATCGAGGGCCTCATCGCCGAGATCGACGCGAAGCAGGAGGCATGACCGAAGTGACCGAGCCCATCACCGACGACGTCCGTGAGGTCATCGTCATAGGCTCCGGCCCCGCCGGATACACCGCCGCCCTCTATACCGCCCGCGCCCAGCTCAAGCCCCTGCTCTTCGGCAGCTCGATCTTCGTCGGCGGCTCGCTGACCACCACGACCGAGGTCGAGAACTTCCCCGGCTTCCCCACCGGGATCGACGGACCTGACCTCATGGACAACATGCGGGCTCAGGCCGAACGCTTCGGCGCCGAGATGATCGACGACGACATCATCTCCGTCGACCTCGCCGGCGACATCAAGGAAGTCACCGACAGCGAGGGAACAGTCCATCGCGCCAAGGCCGTGATCATCACGACCGGCTCCGGCTACCGCAAGCTCGGCCTCCCGAACGAGGACGAGCTCTCCGGCCGCGGCGTCTCCTGGTGCGCCACCTGCGACGGCTTCTTCTTCCGCGACCGCGACATCGTTGTGGTCGGCGGCGGCGACACCGCCATGGAGGAAGCCACCTTCCTCACCCGCTTCGCCCGCTCGGTCACCGTCGTCCACCGCCGCTCCACCCTGCGTGCCTCCAAGGCCATGCAGAACCGGGCGTTCGCCAACGACAAGATCTCCTTCGCCTTCGACAGCGAGATCGCCGAGATCAAGTCCGAGAACGGCATGCTCGCCGGCGTCGTCCTGCGCGACACCTTCACCGGCAAGACCCGCGACCTCGACGCCACCGGTCTGTTCATCGCCATCGGCCACGACCCGCGCACCGACCTCTTCACCGGCCAAGTCGACCTCGACGACGAGGGCTACATCAAGGTGGAGTCCCCCTCTACCCGCACCAACATTCCCGGCGTCTTCGCCGCCGGCGACGTCGTCGACCACACCTACCGCCAGGCCATCACGGCTGCGGGCTCCGGCTGCCAGGCCGCACTCGACGCCGAGCGACACCTCGCCGCCCTCGCAGACCGGCGTAAGGCCGCCGCGAGCGTCACGACCTGAGGCGGCACCCGGGCGCCCGTTGTCGGCCCTTCCCAAGAACACCAGCTCCTGCCCGTCGCCTTGGCGGACCCGACGGGCAGGAGCCGGCTGGTGAACCCGCGACTCCTCACCCCCGTTGGTTGAGGACTCGGGTCAGATCACGATTCGCGGCCCTCGCGGCGTCTAGTTCCTCCTGGATCTCTTCCAGGCGCCGCTTGAGCTCGACGTTCTGCTGTTCCAGGTTGGTGTTGATGCCCTGAAGCCCGGCGATGCCGGCCGCTGCACCGAGCCCTGATTCCCGCCATGCCCTGTCCCCTAGCTGCCGGGACAGATGCGCTTCCAGCTGCTGGACGCGGGGGCGCCGGTCGGTGCCGGCTTGGCGGCCGTCGGTCATCTGGTCGGTCATGCCAGGTTCCTTGCAGGCCGGACGTCGGGCAGGGGTTGGCGGACGCGTGGCATGCCGAGCAGGACGGTGCGGCTGCGGCGGACGAGGGTTACGGCCACCGAACATCGCGACCAGCTCCGCGTCCAGCGCCCGGTCGGCCTCTGCCCCCGGCTCGCGAAGCCGGTGCACCGGCGCAGCCGGTAGAACAACCCGCCGTCCTCACCCTGCGCATGCGCAGGCAGGTCACGGCGGTCAGCGAGCTCGTAGATCTGGCCGAGCAGCGACCGCGGCGCCTCGCTCACCGACACCGCGTACGACAGCAGGCCACGCACCGCGAGAGCCCCCGGGTGATCCGCCGCTCACCCCTCACCGGCGTGGCGCCCGGCCCCGACCGCCCACCGGCGCCACTCCGTCCCGACCCTCGGGGGTGTACTTCAGCCAGACCATGAACAGACCGAGATCACGGCCGCCGGCCTCCCACTCCCGATCTGTCGACCCACACGACCGCAGGTAGAGCGCGACGCCGCGGGCGTACGCCTTCGTGGTCAGCTCTGCCCGGTCACGCCCGAACCGAAGATTCCGAAGCCAACGATCGGCAACGGGGAAACCTCCACGTCGTCATCAAGGACCGTCCATTACTTCTGCCGGGACAGCATCACCACCGGGAAACGCGCGCATCGCATACTCCTGCCACGAGTCGTGGAACAACCCGCCGCAGAGCCACACCCCCCGAGAACGAGTCCCAGAGGCTCAACGAAGACCCCTCACCCCACGTCACACCACACGCGATCCACCCCCAGAGACAGCGGGTTGCCGCCGAACCCGTACCGGTGGGACGGGTCCTGGCTTCTCTGCACGTCCGCTGAATTAGGGCCTGACCGGGGATACCGCTGTGGCGATCAGGTGAGGCAGGCGTTTCACGCGTATCCAGCTTCATCCCGCGACGTTGTCCGTTCGGCATGTCCCGAAGCCAGCCTGCACTGCCGTTCGTCAACGATCCCAGCGGCAACACGGCGGCGTTCGACAGAACTGGAGAAACACCATGCTTACTCAAGGTCTCAAGCGACGTACGTCGTCCCTCCTCACCGTCATGGGGTTGGGCATCGTGCTGCCGCTGGCCACGGGAATCACCCCGGCCCACGCGCAAGGGGCGCAGCTGGAGGTCGGCAAGACCGGGGGGAGCTTCGTCCGGGGCGGGGCGGGCCAGTACACCGTCACCGTGTCCAACACGGGTACGGAGCAGTGGACGGCCCCTGCCTCCGTGAGCGACATCCTGCCCACGGGACTCACTCCTGTAAGCGTCACAGCCTCCGACCCTGCTCAGTGGGCGTGCGGCTTGGACGCTGGCGGGTTCACGTGCGACAGCCAGGGTCCCCTTCCAGCTCCTTCGAATTACACCTTCACCTTCAACGTCTCCGTGGCCGCGGATGCCCCATGCACCGTCACCAACGAGGCGCTGATCCGCAGCGGAGCGTCAATTGTCGACTCGGTTCAGGTCACCACGACCATCCCCGGCGGCACCTGCGGTGGAGGCGGAGGCAATGGAGGCAACGGAGGAGGCGGATCGCTACTCCCCATCAACCTCAACGGCATCTTCACGATGTTCAACAACATCAGCACCAACAACAACATCAATAGCCCTGGGGGCGGCAACGCCACCACCCAGCACTTCACGAAGACGACCAACTGACATCGACACTGCCGACCGGGCCACCTCCCAGCTGGACGGCCCGGTTGCGCGGTGGCCGTATGAAGCCCCTGACTTGCGCCGCCCGCCCGCAACGGGCCCCACTGGCCAGCCCTTCACGGACGATCACGGCAGCAGTACTGGCCGGCGCCCTGCTCTCGAGCGTTGCCGCGGCGCCGGCCCCCGGCCACACCAACAGGGCGATGCGAACAGCCGCCCTGTCGACCGGCCGTGACCACGGACAGGCCGACAGTCGTGTGGCAGCATCCGCTCGCGAGCCAGCCAGCAGCCCAGCGGCTCCTGGGCCCAGTGCCCACCGGGCCCAGGCACTGCGAGCCGCAGTACGAGAGGTCCTGCCCCACGATCCACGTGCTTCAACTCAGGGTCTGGAGATGCGCGGCGGCATCCTCTACGAAAGCACGGGTCTGGTAGGCCGGTCTTCCGTGCGCGCCGGACCGCCGGGGAAGCCGCCTTCCGCGTACGCCGAACTACCGGCGCCCTTGTTCGGCGAGGGCATCACCCTTACCGGCTCCAGGCTCTGGCAACTCACCTGGCGCGACGGCATCGCCATCGAACGTCACCCCACCACCCTTGTGGAACGCCGAAGGGTCACCTACCGGGGCGAGGGATGGGGCCTGTGCCACCAACGGGTTGCCGGACGGGAGCGACTGGTGATGAGCGACGGAACAGGCCGACTCACCTTCCGCGACCCCAACACCTTCACGGCAACGGGCGGCATCAACGTTCACCAGGACGGCCAACCCGTCACGCGGCTCAACGAGCTGGAATGCGCACCCGACGGCTTCGTCTACGCCAACGTGTACGCGACGGACACGATCCTACGCATCGACCCGCACACCGGTGCCGTCACCGCGAACATCGACGCAGCCGGACTTCTGACCGCATCCGAACGCCGCAAAGCCAAGCAACTGAACGGCATCGCCGCCGTACCCGGAACCGACAGGTTTTTGATCACCGGCAAACTCTGGCCTCACATGTTCCAAGTCACCTTCATCTCCAGGTGAGCCATCCCGGCCGCTCGCCCGACCGCCAGCTTCCATGAGATCAGCTCTCGGTGAAGCTCCCGCAACACAAAGTGCAGTTGCTGAGGTTTTCGGGTTGTCGCCGGGTAGTGACGGTTGATGATCCCTCCGATATGCCGGTGAGGTGAGGTATCCGGCGGGGTTGGGGGGCCTGACCGCTGAGCGTCGGGCGTTTCGCCAGGGAACCCGGCTTCAGCCGGCGAGCCGAGGCCGCTGGAACCTGCTCCCCGCGCACGCGGGGATGACCCCGCCCTCGCCGCTCGGGCCCGGGATGTAGGCCCCTTGATCCGCAGGAGCCCCAGCCGCTCGCGGTCGCGCCCCCGACGAGCACGGCTCGACCCCGGCCGCCCACGCCCGCCATGACGTCGTCCCTGCCGGCCGCAGCGCCGACAACCCGGTCACCGTCAGGCTCAGCCCCGACCACGGCCGCCTGCTCATGGACGTCATCCGTACCGGCCTGGTCGCCCCCGTCTGGTGCACCAGCTGGCGGCAGGCCCCCCTCATCGGGCCCCTTCTCGACCTCCCGGCCCTGCCGCACGTCGGCCTGCCACGTCCCCAGATCACCAGGAGCCACCCCAACGGCTACCTCTGGAACCGCAACCACGTCGACGCCTGACTCGGCGACGTCCCCGCCGTCCGGATCGACGACGACTTCACCAGCCTCGACCACCCTGGGCGGCGGAGCGCAACAGGAGCCCGGCGCTCGCCGCTGTGCGAGGCGGCGACCACGTTCCAGTACAACGGGAAGAGCGAGACGAACCCGGCGACGACGAGCAGCACATAGGCGAGCGGTCCCGCGTGGTGCTGGCGGCCGGCCGTCTGCGGGCTCAAGGGCCATGCCGGCTGCCCGGGGCCACCGACGCCCTGCGGTGTGAAGCGATATGACGTGTGCTGCCAGTCGAGCGCGAGCAGCGTTCCGCTCGGGCCAATGCAGGAAGTCAGCCCCTGCTCGACCACCTCGACCAGGCGGTCCAAACGCTCGTGTTCAAGGTCGTCGTCAAGCGCGGCAAGGCTCCGGGTAACCGATGCGACGGGCTCCTTGATGGCTGGCCACTTGAAAGAACTCGTACTCGGCTAGAACTTGGACTCGTCGTAGAAGCGGTCCCCAACGCGTCGGTACTCGGCCTAAGGCAGCTCGACCACGGGACTCTCCATCATGGCCCGATCCTTTCGCGTCGCCCGTGTGAGGATCAGAGATAGATTCTTCACGGAACCTCGGCCCCCTCCACTCGGACCACCAAGGCATTGCGCGAGAGGTGGGGGACGGCCTGATAGCCTGCGATCTTCGCCGGTCACCCGGACGGAGTCCCCCGGCAGGTCTTCATGCCTTGCTCTGAGCAGCTCATGACAGCTCTCGATGCCCTGGACCACGCCTTCGCCTCAGAGGATCCCTTCCTCGTCACAGGGTGCACCTCCTGCTACGGCGAGCAAGACTTCGCCGAACTCTCCGGGCCACTGCACCTCATAGCCGACGGCCTGATCTCCTCGGTTGCCGCAGAGGTACCTGATCATTGGGAGGACTTCCCCCGTCTCTATCGCCGCCTCGTCCCGCGCATCATCCGCCCACTCGTCACCGGCCAGCTCCACGTCGACGAGGAGCTCATCGCTTCCCGCCTGGTTCAGGCGGGCTGGACCACCTGGGACTTGCCCTTGACCGAGGCTCTACGGGACGTCTGGTCCGCTTGGTGGCAGAGCACGCTGCATACCCACCCCAGCCCCGTGCCCGTCAGGGATTCCCTCAGCCTCATCACCGTGGCCACCAACAGCCTGCGTCCTTGGCTGAACACATGGACCACGACCAATACCCCAGCCGCCGACGCGCACTTGGCAGACCTTGTCAACGACGTGATGTTCGAGTTCGAGATCACCGACTTGCGCATGGGCTTTTATGGTGAGTACGACGCCACTCCCGAGCTGCTGGGCTGGCTTCTCACCGACGTGCGCAATCGTGTCATCGACACACGTCTCGACGACCCGTTCCTCTATGAGCACCTTCGGGCCACCGCTCAGCGCCCCAGCTGATCTGGTACGCCACCGGCAACTGAACGGAAAGCCCTGCCTCCGCAGGATCAAGCGTTCCCCGAGGGAACACTTCCGATGCTCCCTCGGGGAACGTGTCGCACCGGGGGTTGTGCCGGACCGCTGCCCGGCAGCGGTCCGGGGCGCTTGTCCAAGAGCGCGGGATGTACAGCTCCCGGTCCACCGCCGCGTGTCCCCGCTCGCCGGCGTAGACGAGGTAGACGGCGACCTGGGAGTTCTCGATCCGTCCGGTTGTTCCGGTGTACTGGCGCCGGACCCCGACCGTGTGGGTGCCCTTCTGTCTTCACGCAACGGTGATCAACGGTGGCCGTACCCGTTCCTGCAGCGACCTCGCCAGCAAGATCATGAATTGGCGAGTCTGCCGTGGCAGGTGAGTGCTTCCGCCCTGTTCCCCGAAGGCACCGCCAACCGCGATGTGGATGCCGTTGACAGCAGGGCTCGGTCAGTCGCTTTACCCGTAGTTCATGAACCAGTGAGTATCGAAGAAGCTGGCCATCGTGAACGGGTGATGCGGATCGGTGAGGATGCGGCAGACGAACTCAGCGGCTTGGCAGTCGAAGGCGACGTCCTCACCGTCGAAGGACCGGACCACGACAGGCCAGCGGTCGGGGTCGCCGCCGTCAGCCCTCCAGCCATACAGGTTCTCGTGCTCCGTGCCTGCCCAGATGAGCAGGCCGTCCTCCCTGAGATCCGTCCACGGCTCTTGGTTCAGGTCCAGGAATCCGTCGAAGGCGCCCTTGCCGAACGTCTCGACCATGCGCTTGTAGTCGCTCGGCAGCGCAGTGCCCAGGCGGGACTCCATCTCCGCCCAGTCCATCTCCGGCCGCTGGTCGGACTGCGTCCAGCCGGTGATAAGTCTGAGCCGCTCCATCCAGTCGATGTCCTCGTCCTCGTCCGGAGCGACCACCAAGGGTTCGGGCACCTCTCTGGGAGCGATGACCAGCACCGACCGCTCGGTCCCCTCGGAGTCCCGCGCCGTCCCCGTGCCAACCCACTGATCCCCGTACGCCCACGCCCGTAGCATCACAGCTCGGCCCTCGAAGGGGATGATGAGAGCCGCCCCCCTGGAATCGTCGACCGTCGGATCGGTGAAGCCATCGAGGATGAGGGTGCGCGGTGCGCCATACCTGCCTTCGAGTCGGTCGGTCAGGTCCTGCAGGTCCAGATCGCCGGGCAGGTACATGTAGCTGTTCCCGGGGCCGAGTCGGGCCAGCAGATCGCTGACGTCCGCTTGTGTGAGCTTCATGGCGGACAGTGAAGCGCACCGCACTGACAATGCGGCCCTTCAAGCCTTCGCATGTTTCCTGCCAGCGGGCAGGGTCCACGCCGTGCTCTGCGGCCACCACCTGATCTTCTGTCTTCACGCGACGATGATCAACGGTGGCCGTACGCGGCCCCGCAGCGGCCCCGTCGGCAGGATCACGATGTACAGCTGGAGCATTGGGGTCCGGGGCGGTCGAACGGAGCTGTCAGGATGGGCCCGTGACGATCACTGCGGACATACGCGCGGACCGCCCGCGGCACCGGACCCTCGGGCGGGTGTTGCTGGCCGGCGGAGTGGCGACGGGAGTCGGCTGCCTGGTGGGCCCCCACCTCGCCGAGTCGACGGGGCTGCTCGTACTGACCGGCGCCTTCGAGTACCGGTGGCAGAGCTTCCTGGTGGCGGTCGCGCTGTTCGGCGCGGCAACCCGGCTGCTGGCCCGCGGCGCGGTCCGGAGGCGGGTGCTTGCGGTGTGCGCGTTCGCGGCCGTGACTGCCGTCTGGTTCCGGATGGTCCTCTTCCCGATGCTGAGCACCGACTGGGAGGAGACGGGCCGAACGGCCGCCCCGGACGGCGCGGATCGGTACGTCGTGGTGGAGGAGGGCTCGGACATGATCGACCCGCTGTGGCGGGTGTCGGTCGTGGACGGGTCGGGGCTCACCGCGCGCCACTGGACCGTCGCCACCTTCAACGGTGACGCCGGCGGCGTACTGGCGAAGCTGGCCTGGTCGGGGCCGGACACCCTGGCCCTCACGACCGGGGAGGGCCAGGTGACAACCGTGCGCCTCGATCCGGGCACCGGGAAGCCGGACCGCGAGCTGTCCGTCCCGTAGGGCCCGGTCCGCCGCCCGCACGGGCGGCGTGCTCCCAGGACGCGTCCGGCCGATCATGTGACTAAAGGGTGTTGCAGAAGGCTCACTTCTGGGCATTTCCCCTGTATGGGTGGGGTGTTGCGGCTGAGCCGGTGTGGGTGGAGACGTTCACGGGCTTGCGGATCGACCGGTCCCTTCGCCTCGGCCAGGGCCCGGAGTCGGCTGAGGATCCGGTGCCAGGTGCCGTTCCGCTGCCATCGGCGGAACAGGTCGTAGATCCGGCCCCACGGTCCGTACTCGACGGGGACGTCCCGCCACGGCACACCGGTACGGACCCGAAACCGTATGCCGTCGATCAACCGCCGCCGGGGCCAGACGGGCGGCCGCCCCGCCCTGGCGCCCTTGGGCAACAACGGCTCCAGCACCGACCACTGCTCGTCCGTGAGATCTCCCCGACCCACGAACCGTGATCATCCACAGCCCAAGATCCACTTTTGCCACACGGCCTAGGGCCTGTCCGATGGGTCGTGTGACGCTCCCGCTGGGAACTCGTTCCGTGGGACATGGGGCGGGGAGATCTTTCGGATGAAGAGTGGGCTCGGCTGGAGCCGCACT
>NZ_LIPQ01000102.1 GCF_001418135.1 Streptomyces aureus | reverse complement strand
GGGCGTGGGGGCTCGTCGCCGTCGTCCTCCTCGTCGGCGTCCACCTCGTGCGCGGCGGTACGGCCGAGCTCCGGGCCGACGGCCCCCCGCAGCCGCTCTCCGCCGCCGCCCCCGACGGCACCCGCGCCGCCGAAGCCGCGCTCGTCCCCGCCTCCGTACCCGGTCCGCTTCCCCCGTCGACCCCGCTGCGGGTCCGCGCCCCGGCCGTCCGGATCGACGCGCCGATCACCAGGGTCGGGCTCGACGCCGACGGCTGGATCGAGGCCCCACCGCCCGAGGACGACCGGCTCGCGGGCTGGTTCACCGGCGCGGTCACCCCCGGCGAGCGCGGCACCGCCGTCGTCGTCGGCCATGTCGACGTCCCCGGCGGCCGGGCCGTCTTCTACGACCTCGGCGCCCTCCGCAAGGGACACCGGGTGGAGATCGCGCGCCGCGACGGCCGGACCGCCGTCTTCGCGGTGTACGGGGTCGAGGTCGTCCCCAAGGAGGGCTTCCCCGCCGAGCGGGTCTACGGCGACGCCGGCGTGCCCGAGCTGCGCCTGATCACCTGCGGTGGCACGTTCACCGAGGAGAACGGCTACGCGGGCAACGTGGTGGTATCGGCCCGCCTGGCCGAAGTCCGCTGACCCTTCTCCCGCCCCCGACCCCGCCTTTGTCCCCAACCGGGAAAAAGTCGGAGCGGATTCATGCGCAACTTCTTCCCACTCCGGTACGCCGCTGCTACGTTCCCCTCGAAAGCGCGAAGACGAGCGGGTACGAGAGGGAGGGGCGCGTGAGACGCATGACGGCACGACCTGCCAACCGACATCAGGCGCGACTCCTCAGGCTGTTGCGCGACGGAGGACCCAACTCCCGCGCGCAGCTGGGGGATCAGATCGATCTCTCCCGCTCCAAGCTCGCCGTCGAGGTCGACCGGCTCCTGGAGACCGGTCTCGTCGTCGCCGACGGTTTCGCCGCCTCCCGGGGCGGCCGCCGCTCGCACAACATCCGGCTCGCGCCCGAACTCCGCTTCCTCGGCATCGACATCGGCGCCACTTCCATCGATGTCGCCGTCACCAACGCCGAGTTGGAGGTGCTCGGGCACCTCAACCACCCCATGGACGTCCGCGAGGGCCCCGTCGCCGTCTTCGAACAGGCCCTGTCGATGGCGGCGAAGCTCCGCTCCACCGGGCTCGCGGAAGGCTTCGACGGCGCCGGCATCGGCGTCCCGGGACCCGTCCGCTTCCCCGAGGGCGTCCCCGTCGCACCGCCGATCATGCCCGGCTGGGACGGCTTCCCCGTACGGGAGGCACTCAGCCAGGAACTCGGCTGCCCCGTCATGGTCGACAACGACGTGAACCTCATGGCCATGGGGGAGCAGCACGCCGGCGTCGCCCGCTCCGTCGGTGACTTCCTCTGCGTCAAGATCGGCACCGGTATCGGCTGCGGCATCGTCGTCGGCGGAGAGGTCTACCGCGGGACGACGGGCAGCGCGGGCGACATCGGACACATCCAGGTCGAACCCGACGGCCGCCCCTGCGCCTGCGGCAACAACGGATGCCTGGAGGCCCACTTCAGCGGCGCCGCCCTGGCCCGCGACGCCGAGGACGCGGCGCGCGGCGGCGGGTCGGAGGAGCTCGCCGCCCGGCTGGCGGCGGCCGGGCGGCTCACCGCCGTCGACGTCGCGGCGGCCGCCGCCGCCGGAGACGCCACCTCACTCGCCCTCATCCGTGAGGGCGGGAACCGGGTCGGGCAGGTCATCGCCGGACTCGTCAGCTTCTTCAACCCCGGTCTGGTGGTGATCGGAGGCGGCGTCACCGGCCTGGGTCACAACCTCCTCGCCAGCGTCCGCACCCAGGTCTACCGGCAGTCCCTGCCCCTGGCGACCGGCAACCTGCCCATCGTCCTGGGCGAACTGGGCCAGACAGCCGGCGTCACGGGCGCGGCCCGCCTCATCAGCGACCACCTCTTCTCCCCGGCTTGACGGAGGTCGTGGCCCTACGTTCCTCCTCCGGGGCGGGGGTAGGGGCACAACCCCCACCGGCACGCCCCGCCGCACGACCCGCACCCGCACGAGCCCAGGCGCACCCGAAGCGCGCCCCGCGCCCCCACGCGCCCCGGCGCCACCCGCAGGCGCCCGCCGTACGCACAGCCGCACGCCCCGCCCAGGTCCACCCACACCCGCCGGACGGCCCACCGCACTCGCCGAGGGGATCTCCGCCATGCCCGAACACCCCCCGTCCCTCCTCACCATGTCCGGAATCACCAAGTCCTTCCCCGGCGTCCGCGCCCTCGACGGCGTCGACCTGGAGGTCGCGCCCGGTGAGGTCCACTGCCTCCTGGGCCAGAACGGTGCCGGCAAGTCCACCCTCATCAAGGTCCTCGCCGGCGCCCACCAGCCCGACGAGGGCCGGATCACCTGGAACGGCGCACCCGTACGGCTCCGCTCCCCGAGCGCCGCCGTCCGCCTCGGCATCGCCACCATCTACCAGGAACTCGACCTCGTCGAAGGCCTCTCCGTCGCCGAGAACGTCCACCTCGGCCACGAACCCACCACCGGCGGATTCGTCCGCACCCGCGAGGCGCGGCAGACCACCGCCGCCCTCCTCGAACGCCTCGGCCACCCCGAGATCGACCCGGCCCGGCGCGTCGGCGAACTCTCCGCCGCCCAGCGGCAGATCGTCTCCATGGCCCGCGCCCTCTCCCACGACGTCCGTCTCATCGTCATGGACGAACCGTCCGCCGCCCTCGACCCCGACGAGGTCGCCAACCTCTTCCGGATCGTCGCGGACCTCACCGCCGACGGCGTCGCCGTCGTCTACATCTCCCACCGCCTGGAGGAGATCCGCCGCATCGGCGACCGCGTCACCGTCCTCAAGGACGGCCGCGCCGTCGCCCGCGGACTGCCCGCCGCGACCACCCCGACCCGTGAGGTCGTCGCCCTCATGACCGGCCGGGACGTCCCGTACGTCTTCCCCGAACGCCCCACCCGCCCACCGACGGCCGAACCCGTCCTCCGGGTCCAGGGACTCGCCAGGAAAGGGGAGTTCGAGGCCCTCGACCTCGAACTCCGCCCCGGGGAGATCGTCGGCCTCGCCGGGCTCGTCGGCTCCGGCCGCTCCGAGATACTGGAGACCGTCTACGGAGCGCGGAAACCCACCGCGGGCCGGGTGACCGTCGACGGACGGCCGCTGCGCCCCGGCAGCGTCCCCGCCGCCGTCGCCGCCGGACTCGGC
The DNA here is from genome assembly GCF_001418135.1 of Streptomyces aureus. Lineage (GTDB taxonomy): Bacteria > Actinomycetota > Actinomycetes > Streptomycetales > Streptomycetaceae > Streptomyces > Streptomyces aureus_A. The sequence continues at coordinate 5,524 of NZ_LIPQ01000102.1, read as the reverse complement.
CTCGCCCCCGAGGAACGCAAGGCGCAGGGCCTGCTCCTCCTCGAATCCGTCACCCGCAACGTCTCCGTCTCCTCCCTCGCCCGCTTCTCCCGGGCCGGCTGGATCGACCGCGCCACCGAACGCGAGACCGCCAGGACCGCCACCCGCACCCTGTCGCTGCGGCCCGATCTCCCCGACGCCCCGGTCCGCACCCTCTCCGGCGGCAACCAGCAGAAGGCCGTCCTCGCCCGCTGGCTCCTCCGGGGCTGCCGCGTCCTCCTCCTCGACGAACCCACCCGGGGCGTCGACGTCGGCGCCCGCGCCGAGCTGTACGCGGTCATCCGAGGGCTCGCCGACGACGGCCTCGCCGTCCTCCTCGTCTCCAGCGAGGTCCCCGAGGTCCTCGGCCTCGCCGACCGCGTCCTGGTCCTCCGAGAGGGCCGGGTCGTCCACCAGGCACCCGCCCGTGACCTCGACGAACACCGCGTACTCGACCTCGTGATGGAAGGGAGCCCTGCGGTATGACGCTCACCACCCCGGCCAAGGCGCCACCCCGGGAGGGACGCTGGCGCGCACTCGGCCTCAGGGCCGACGTCCGCAACCTGTCGCTGCTCGGCGTGCTCGCCGTACTGATCGTCGTCGGCGGCCTCACCCGGCCCGCCGAGTTCCTCGCCACCTCCAACCTCCAGCTCGTCCTGACGCAGGCCTCCGTGATCGGCGTCGTCACCGTCGGCATGACGTTCGTCATCACCAGCGGCGGCATCGACCTCTCCGTCGGCGCGATCGTCGCCCTCGCCTCCGTATGGGCCACGACCCTCGCCACCCAGGAGTTCGGCTTCGCCGGAATCCTCTTCACGGCCGTCGCCGTCGGACTCGGCTGCGGCCTCGTGAACGGCGTCCTCGTCGCGTACGGCGGCATGGTCCCGTTCATCGCGACCCTCGCCATGCTGGCCTCGGCCCGAGGCCTCGCCCTCCAGATCACCGACGGCAAGACGCAGATCGTCACCGTCCCGTCCGTCCTCGACCTCGGCCTCCCCGACGCCTACGTCCTCGGCATCCCGCCGCTCGTCCTCGTCTTCGCGGCCGTCACCGTCGCCGGCTGGCTGCTCCTCAACCGGACCACCTTCGGCCGCCGCACCATCGCCGTCGGCGGCAACCCGGAGGCCGCCCGCCTCGCCGGCATCGACGTGCGCCGCCAGCGGCTCTTCCTCTATCTGCTCTCCGGACTGTGCTGCGGCATCGCCGCCTTCCTGCTCGTCGTGCTCGCCGGCTCCGGCCAGAACACCAACGGCAATCTGTACGAACTCGACGCCATCGCCGCCGCCATCATCGGCGGCACCCTCCTCAGCGGCGGCCGGGGCACCATCGTCGGCTCCGTCCTCGGCGTCCTCGTCTTCACGACGATCACCAACATCTTCGCGCTCAACAACCTGCAGAGCGACGTCCAGCAGATCGCCAAGGGCGCGATCATCGTCGCCGCCGTCCTGCTCCAGCGCCGCACGGTCCGCGACGGAACCTGACCGGACACACGCCGAACCGGCCCTCACCACCACCCCCTTCACCACCACCCGCTCGGAAGGGATCCACCGCCATGCCCGAAACCAGCCGCAGACACCTCCTCCTCGGCGGCGCGGCCGTCTCCGCCGGCGCCCTGCTCACGGCCTGTACGAGCAACGAGCCGAAGAACCAGTCGCCCGTCGGAAGCGCCGCACCGGCCGCCGACGACAAGCCCGGCACCCCCGTCACCATCGGGTTCGCCGGCCCGCAGGCCGACCACGGCTGGCTCAACGCCATCAACGACAACGCCGAGCGGCGCGCGAAGACGTACTCCGACGTCACCCTGGAGATCACCGAGGGCTCCAACGACACCGCCACCCAGATCGGCCAGGTCCAGACCCTCATCAACAAGAAGGTCGACGTCCTCGTCATCCTCCCCGCCGACGGCAAGGCCCTCACCCAGATCGGCCTCCAGGCCATGAAGGCCGGCATCCCCGTCATCAACCTCGACCGGATCTTCGCCTCCCCGCAGGCGTACCGCTGCTGGATCGGCGGCGACAACTACGGCATGGGCCTCAACGCCGGCAACTTCATCGGCGAACAGCTCAAGGACAAGCCCAACGCCACCGTCGTCGAACTCGCCGGCATGGACAGCCTCGAACTCACCAAGCAGCGCACCCAGGGCTTCGACGACGCCCTCAAGAACTACCCCAACATCCGCAAGGTCGCCCGCCAGGCCGCCGACTTCACCGTCGAGTCGGGGCAGGCCAAGATGGCCCAACTCCTCCAGGCGCAGCCGAAGTTCGACGCCCTGTGGAACCACGACGACGACCAGGGCGTCGGCGCGCTGCGGGCCGTCGCCCAAGCCGGCCGCAAGGACTTCCTCATGGTCGGCGGCGCCGGCGCCAAGTCCGCCATGGACGCCATCAAGGCCGACACCGGAGTCCTCAAGGCCACCGTCCTCTACCCGCCGACCATGGCCGCCTCGGCGATCGACCTCGCCCGCGCCCTCGGCCAGAAGAAGGGCGTCGGCGGCATGTCCGAGCTGGAGATCCCCGCCTCGATCACCCTCTACTCGGCCGTCGTCACCAAGGAGAACGTCGACGAGTACCTGCCCACCGGCTTCAGCTGACCGACCCGGACCCGGGCGGTCCGCAGCCGGACGGCCCGCACCGGGGCCGTCCGGCCGGACCGGTCCCCGGCGGCCCGACCGCCCCCGGGGAGCAGCAACTCGCCGCACCACGAAACGGAGGAACCGTATGGAACAGACGGAGAGCGGGGCCGCACCGCCGGCGCTCGGCATCGGCATGGTCGGCTACGCGTTCATGGGAGCCGCCCACTCACAGGGCTGGCGCACCGCGGGCCGCGTCTTCGACCTGCCGCTGCGACCCGTCCTCGCCGCCGTCGCGGGCCGTGACGCCACCGCCGTCCGGGCCGCCGCCCGACGGCACGGCTGGGCCGCCGCCGAAACCGACTGGCGCGCCCTGATCGCCCGCGACGACGTCCAGCTCGTCGACGTCTGCACCCCGGGCGACAGCCATGCGGAGATCGCCGTCGCCGCCCTGGAGGCCGGCAAGCACGTCCTGTGCGAGAAACCGCTCGCCAACTCGGTCGCCGAGGCCCAGACCATGGCCGCGGCCGCCGAAGCGGCCGCCGCCCGGGGCCAGATCGCCATGGTCGGCTTCAACTACCGCCGCGTGCCCGCCCTTTCGTACGCCCGGCAGCTCATCGCGGACGGCCGACTCGGCACCCTGCGGCACGTCCGCGTCACCTACCTCCAGGACTGGCTCGTCGACCCCGCCTTCCCGCTCACCTGGCGCCTGGAACGCGAACACGCCGGGTCCGGCGCGCTCGGAGACCTGGGGGCGCACGCCGTCGACCTCGCCCAGTACCTGGCGGGGGAGCCGCTCGTCGGCGTCTCGGCGCTCACCGAGACCTTCGTACGGAAGCGTCCGCTGCTCGCGGGCGTCGCCGCGGGCGGTCTCGCCGGGGGAGCGGGATCGGAGGCGTACGGACAGGTCACCGTCGACGACGCGGCCCTCTTCACCGGGCGGCTCGCCTCCGGCGCCCTCGCCTCCTTCGAGGCCACCCGGATGGCCGCGGGCCGCAAGAACGCGCTGCGCCTGGAGATCAACGGTGAGCGCGGCTCGCTCGCCTTCGACCTGGAGCGGCTCAACGAACTGTCCTTCCACGACCACACCGAACCGGCGCTCTCGGCGGGCTTCCGCCGCATCCTCGTGACCGAACCCGACCACCCGTACCTGGAGGGCTGGTGGCCACCGGGCCACGCGCTCGGTTACGAGCACACCTTCGCCCACCAGGCCCGCGACCTGGTCCACGCCGTCGCGAGCGGCATCGCCCCGGCGCCCTCCTTCGCCGACGGCCTCCAGGTCCAGCGGGTCCTGGCCGCGGTGGAGGAGAGCGCCCGGAGCAACGCGGTCTACACCCCGGTCGGCACCTCCGTCCACACGTCCGCCGACGCATCCGCCGACCCGCCCGCCGCGACGCCCGCCGACACATCCGTACCGAGCTAGGAGGCGCCCGACCGTGCCACGACCCTTCACGCTCTTCACCGGCCAGTGGGCCGACCTGCCCCTGGAGGAGGTCTGCCGGCTCGCCCGCGACTTCGGCTACGACGGCCTCGAACTCGCCTGCTGGGGAGACCACTTCGAGGTCGACAAGGCCCTCGCCGACCCGGCGTACGTCAAGGGCAGACGCGAACTGCTCGACGCGTACGGCCTGAAGTGCTGGGCGATCTCCAACCACCTGGTGGGACAGGCCGTGTGCGACCATCCCATCGACGAGCGCCACCAGGCGATCGTGCCCGCCCGGATCTGGGGCGACGGCGACGCCGAAGGCGTGCGGCAGCGGGCCGCCCGCGAGCTCGCGGACACCGCGCGGGCCGCGGCCGCGCTCGGCGTCGACACCGTCATCGGCTTCACCGGCTCCTCCATCTGGCATCTGGTGGCGATGTTCCCCCCGGTCCCCGAGCGCATGGTCGAGCGCGGGTTCGAGGACTTCGCGGAACGGTGGAACCCGATCCTCGACGTCTTCGACGCCGAGGGCGTCCGCTTCGCCCACGAGGTCCACCCCAGCGAGATCGCCTACGACTACTGGACCACCCAGCGGGCCCTGGACGCCGTCGACCGGCGGCCCGCCTTCGGGCTCAACTTCGACCCCAGCCACTTCGTGTGGCAGGACCTCGACCCCGTCGGCTTCCTCTGGGACTTCCGCGACCGGATCTACCACGTGGACTGCAAGGAGGCCCGTAAGCGGCTCGACGGCAGAAGCGGCCGGCTCGGCTCCCATCTGCCCTGGGGCGACCCCCGGCGCGGCTGGGACTTCGTCTCCGCGGGACACGGTGACGTGCCCTGGGAGGACGTCTTCCGGATGCTCCGGTCCATCGGCTACGCCGGGCCCGTCTCCGTGGAGTGGGAGGACGCCGGCATGGACCGGCTGACCGGCGCCCCCGAGGCGCTGTCCTTCCTCAAGCGGTACGACTTCGACCCCCCGGCGGCCTCCTTCGACGCGGCCTTCGGGAGCGCCGACTGAGGTGAGAGCGCAGGTCCGCGCCCGGCGGCGAGGTGCCGCCGGGCCGGTCCGCGCTGCCCGCGAGAGCCTTTGTCCTCNNACAAAGGCTTTCCGTGGTGGACGAACCCGGCTACGGTCCCTGATGTGTACATGGCGTAACAGCGTGATGTGACCAGCGTGACGGCGCACGCCGGTCCCCGGACAACCCGCACACCCGGCCCGACTCCGGAGGACACCCGTGCACAGAAAACGACTCCGCCCCAGGAAGTCGCTCGCCCTACTCACCATCGGACTGCTCGCCCTCGGCGCCCCCCAGGGCCTCGCCGCCGCACCCGAAGCCCCCACCCCCGCCGCATCCGCCGCCTCGGCCGCGTCCGCCACCTCGGCCGCCGAGGAATTCCAGCAGATCACCCTCGCCAAGGGCGGCGAGGAAGTCGGCGAACCCATGTCCCTCGCCGTACTCCCGGACCGCAGCGTCCTCCACACCTCCCGCAACGGCGAACTCCGCCGCACCGAC
>NZ_LIPQ01000101.1:67516-67704 GCF_001418135.1 Streptomyces aureus | reverse complement strand
CCCCGGTTCGTTCCCGTACCCCGCGCACCGCCCCCTCCGCTCCCGTACTGTCTCTCTCCCGCCCGCACGGGCGACCGAAGAAGGAAGGTCCCCCTCCATGACCCGGGTTCTCGTGGTCGACGACGAGCCGCAGATCGTCCGTGCCCTGGTGATCAACCTCAAGGCACGGAAGTACGAGGTCGACGCCG
>NZ_LIPQ01000101.1:0-67482 GCF_001418135.1 Streptomyces aureus | reverse complement strand
CGTCCTCGACCTCGGCCTCCCCGACATGGACGGCGTCGAGGTCATCAAGGGCCTGCGCGGCTGGACCCGGGTGCCGATCCTGGTCCTCTCGGCCCGGCAGACCTCCGACGAGAAGGTCGAGGCGCTCGACGCCGGCGCCGACGACTACGTCACCAAGCCCTTCGGCATGGACGAGCTGCTGGCCCGGCTGCGCGCCGCCGTCCGCCGTGCCGAGCCCGTCGGCGGCGCCGAGGACGGGGTCGTGGTCGTCGAGGCGGAGGGCTTCACCGTCGACCTCGCGGCGAAGAAGGTCCACCGCGACGGCCGGGACGTCCGGCTCACCCCCACCGAGTGGCACCTGCTCGAAGTCCTGGTCCGCAACAGCGGCCGCCTGGTCAGCCAGAAGCAGCTGCTCCAGGAGGTCTGGGGACCCTCGTACGGCACGGAGACCAACTACCTCCGGGTGTACATGGCGCAGCTCCGCCGCAAGCTGGAGAGCGATCCCTCGCACCCGCGGCATTTCGTCACCGAACCGGGCATGGGCTACCGCTTCGAACGCTGAACCGGCGGCCGTTCGGGGGCAGGTCCCGGCGACGGCGGTGGCCGGTACGCTTTCTGTATGAGTGCTGCACCACGTACAGAGAAGCCGGCCGGTAGGTTCCGCCGGATGCTCGACCGGCTCTCCTCCTCGCCGGAGGACCTGGAGTCGGAGGAGCTCCAGGAGGACGCCGAGGCGTCGGGGTGCACGCGAATCTGCGACTGCTCCGACCGCCAGATAGTCAAGGTGACTGGTACCTTGCGCACGGTCACACTGCGCCCCCGGGCCGGTGTGCCCGCGCTGGAGGCCGAACTCTTCGACGGCACGGCACCGCTCGACGTCGTGTGGCTCGGCCGGCGCTCCATCGTGGGCATCGAGCCGGGCCGCAAGCTGATCGCCTCCGGCCGGATCTCCATGAGCCACGGCCGGCGGGTCCTCTTCAACCCCAAATACGAGCTCCGACCGCTCGGACAGGAGTAGCCGGTGACGTCCCTCGACAAGCCGACCACCACGGACCAGGACGCCCAGGCATCGAAGGAGGTCACCGAGGCCGCGCTGTTCGAGGCCTTCGGCGGCCTGCGGGGCATGATCGAGACGGTCGTGCCGGGCCTGTTGTTCGTCACGATCTTCACGATCAACAAGAACGTGCAGATCTCCGCGATCGCCGCCCTCGCGGTGTCGCTGGTCCTGGTCGCCGTCCGGCTCATCCGGCGGGACACCGTCAAGCACGCGTTCAGCGGCGTCTTCGGCGTCGCCTTCGGTGTCGTCTTCGCGATGATGACGGGCAACGCCAAGGACTTCTACCTGCCGGGCATGCTGTACACCCTGGGCCTCGCCCTCGCGTACATCGTCACCGCGCTCGCCGGGGTCCCGCTGATCGGCCTGATCCTGGGCCCGGTCTTCAAGGAGAACCTCTCCTGGCGGACCCGTAACCCCGGCCGGAAGAAGGCGTACACGAAGGCGAGCTGGGCCTGGGGCCTGATCCTGCTCGGCAAGTGCGCGATCCTCTTCCCGATGTACTGGTGGGCCGACACGACCAAGTTCGGCTGGGTGCTCGTGGCCCTGAAGATCCCGCCGTTCCTGCTCGCGGTCTACCTCACCTGGGTGTTCCTCGCGAAGGCTCCGCCGCCGATCGACGTCTTCGCCGAGATGGAGGCCGAGGAGCTCGCCGAGAAGGAGCGCAAGGCGGCCGCCGCCGCGGCGCAGAGCCACCCGGAGGCCTGAGACGGCACGAGAAAGGGCCCGGACCTGACGAACAGGTCCGGGCCCTTCCGCGTGTACGGCCGGTGCTCAGGACTCCGTCGGCTCGCGGCGGACCTGCAGCAGGTCCTCCAGCTGCTCCTCGCGGGCCTGCGCGGCCACGAACAGCAGCTCGTCGCCGGCCTCCAGGGTCTCCTCGGCACTCGGCGTCAGCACCCGCGAACCGCGGATGATCGTCACCAGCGAGGTGTCCTGCGGCCAGGCCACGTCCCCGACCGCGGTGCCGGCGACCGCCGACTCCGGCGGGAGCGTCAGCTCGACCAGGTTCGCGTCGCCGTGGCTGAAGCGCAGCAGCCGGACGAGGTCGCCGACGCTCACCGCCTCCTCCACCAGGGCCGACATGAGACGCGGGGTCGAGACGGCCACGTCCACGCCCCAGGCCTCGTTGAACAGCCACTCGTTCTTCGGGTTGTTCACCCGGGCGACGACCCGCGGCACGCCGTACTCGGTCTTGGCGAGCAGCGAGACGACCAGGTTCACCTTGTCGTCGCCGGTCGCCGCGATCACCACGTTGCAGCGCTGGAGCGCCGCCTCGTCGAGCGAGGTGATCTCACAGGCGTCGGCGAGCAGCCACTCCGCCTGCGGCACCCGCTCCACCGAGATGGCGGTCGGCGCCTTGTCGATGAGCAGGACCTCGTGACCGTTCTCCAGCAGCTCGCCCGCGATGGAACGGCCCACCGCACCCGCGCCCGCAATAGCGACACGCATCAGTGACCGCCCTCCTCGGGACCCTCGGCGAAGGCCTCCTCGACCTTCGCGATCTCGTCCGTACGCATCATCACGTGCACCAGATCACCTTCCTGGAGCACCGTCTGCGAGGTCGGCAGAATCGCTTCGCCCAGCCGGGTGAGGAAGGCGACGCGCACTCCGGTCTCCTCCTGGAGCCGGCTCACCTTGTGGCCGATCCAGGCCGGGGAGGTGTGCACCTCCGCGAGCTGCACCCCCCCGCTCGGGTCCCGCCACAGCGGCTCCGCGCCCGAGGGCAGCAGCCGCCGCAGCATCTGGTCGGCCGTCCAGCGGACCGTCGCGACCGTCGGGATGCCGAGGCGCTGGTAGACCTCGGCGCGACGCGGGTCGTAGATCCGCGCCGCCACGTTCTCGATGCCGAACATCTCGCGGGCGACCCGCGCCGCGATGATGTTCGAGTTGTCGCCGCTGCTCACCGCGGCGAACGCCCCCGCGTCCTCGATGCCGGCCTCACGCAGCGTGTCCTGGTCGAAGCCCACGCCCGTGACGCGCCGACCGCCGAAACCCGACCCCAGACGACGGAAAGCCGTCGGGTCCTGGTCCACGACCGCGACGGTGTGCCCCTGCTGCTCCAGGGTCTGCGCGAGAGCGGCTCCCACTCGCCCGCAGCCCATGATGACGATGTGCACGTCCCCTTACCCCGCACTCCTGATCGTCTTACTGACCTGCGAAAACACCCTGCTCACAACTTTCCTCACCCGATGCGCCCGGGTCGCGGCGGGCGACACCCTGCCGGGTCACCCGGTCCGAGCTTAAGCGTCAACGCTGGCCTGGACCGCATCCGAGGTGGTAGTCAGGGAGATTCCGTGCCTATCGGGGGTGCCGGTGCACGTGGCTGTTTTCGAACGCTTACGATCCTCTCCGTGTCCAAACTGACCGACCTTCCCAAACGGATCCTGATCGGGCGGGCCCTGCGCAGCGACAAGCTGGGAGAGACTCTCCTCTCCAAGCGGATCGCCCTCCCCGTCTTCGCCTCCGACCCGCTGTCCTCGGTGGCGTACGCACCGGGCGAGGTGCTGCTCGTTCTGTCCGTGGCCGGGCTGTCGGCCTACCACTTCAGCCCGTGGATCGCGCTCGCGGTCGTCGTCCTGATGTTCACGGTCGTCGCCTCGTACCGGCAGAACGTCCACGCGTACCCGAGCGGCGGCGGCGACTACGAGGTCGCCAACACCAACCTCGGGCCGAAGGCCGGACTGACCGTCGCGAGCGCCCTGCTCGTCGACTACGTCCTGACCGTCGCCGTGTCGATCTCCTCGGGCATCGAGAACCTCGGCTCCGCGATCCCCTTCGTCGTCGAGCACAAGGTGGCCTGCGCGGTCGGCGTGATCGTGCTGCTCACCGTGATGAACCTGCGCGGAGTGAAGGAGTCGGGCTCGCTCTTCGCGATCCCGACGTACGTCTTCGTCGCCGGCGTCTTCATCATGATCGCCTGGGGCGCGTACAAGGGGATCGTCCTCGACGAGACCATGAAGGCGCCCACCGCCGACTTCGAGATCAAGCCCGAGCACGAAGGGCTCGCGGGCTTCGCGCTCGTCTTCCTGCTGCTGCGCGCGTTCTCCTCCGGCTGTGCCGCGCTCACCGGCGTCGAGGCGATCTCCAACGGTGTCCCCGCCTTCCGCAAGCCCAAGTCGAGGAACGCCGCCACCACGCTCGCCCTCATGGGCGGCCTGGCCGTCACGATGTTCTGCGGCATCATCTTCCTGGCCATGGCCACCGATGTCCGGATGGCCGAGAAGCCGGCGCAGGACCTGCTGGTCAACGGCCGGCCGGTCGGCGAGGGCTATGTCCAGGACCCGGTCATCTCCCAGGTCGCGGCCGCCGTCTTCGGCGACGGAACGTTCTTCTTCATCCTGCTCGCCGCAGCCACCGCGCTCGTCCTCTTCCTGGCCGCCAACACCGCGTACAACGGCTTCCCGCTCCTCGGCTCGATCCTCGCCCAGGACCGGTACCTGCCGCGCCAGCTGCACACCCGCGGCGACCGCCTCACCTTCTCCAACGGCATCGTGCTCCTCGCCGGTGCCGCCGCCCTGCTCGTCTGGGTCTACGGGGCGGACTCGACCAAGCTGATCCAGCTGTACATCGTCGGCGTCTTCGTCTCCTTCACCCTCAGCCAGACCGGCATGGTCCGGCACTGGAACCGGCACCTGACGACCGAGCGGGACCCGGCCAAGCGCCGCCACATGATCCGCTCCCGCGCGATCAACGCCTTCGGCGCCTTCTTCACCGGCCTCGTCCTCGTCGTCGTCCTCGCCACCAAGTTCACCCACGGCGCCTGGGTCGCCCTGCTCGGCATGGTGATCTTCTACGGGACGATGTCCGCGATCCGCCGGCACTACGACTCGGTCGCCGCCGAGATCGCCGCCGCCGAGGACCGCCCCGACGAGTACGTACGCCCCTCCCGGGTCCGCTCCATCGTCCTCGTCTCCAAGCTCCACAAGCCCACCCTCCGCGCCCTGGCCTACGCCAAGCTCATGCACGCGAACGAGCTGGAGGCGCTGACCGTCAACGTCGACCCGGTCGAGACGAGGGCGCTGAGGGAGGAGTGGGAGCGGCGCGGCATCAACGTCCCGCTCAAGATCCTCGACTCGCCGTACCGCGAGATCACCCGCCCGGTGATCGAGTACGTCAAGAACATCCGCCGGGAGAGCCCGCGCGACGCCGTCTCCGTCTACATCCCGGAGTACGTCGTCGGGCACTGGTACGAGCACCTGCTCCACAACCAGTCCGCACTCCGCCTCAAGGGCAGGCTGCTCTTCACCCCCGGCGTCATGGTGACCTCCGTCCCCTACCAGCTCCGGTCCTCCGAGGTCGCGAAGAAGCGGGCCAGGAAGCGCCAGGAGTGGAACGCGCCGGGCTCGGTCCGCCGCGGCCCGGTGGAGAAGGGCCACAAGGAACCGGCGACCAAGAACAACTAGCGCCGCCGAACACCGGGCGCAAGGAACATCTCAAAAAGAACAACTAGACTGGTGGGCTGCCGTCCAAACGGCAGCCCACCGTCGCGTCCCCTTGGAGCTTCCCCACCATGCAGAACACCCCTGTTTCGTCGTTGGTCGGGGAAGAGTACGAGGTCGAGGTCGGTCCGGTCGCGCACGGAGGCCACTGCATCGCCCGCACCGAGGCGGGCCGTGTCCTCTTCGTCCGCCACGCGCTGCCCGGCGAGAGGGTCGTCGCCCGCGTCACCGAGGGCGAGGAGACCTCCCGCTTCCTGCGCGCGGACGCGATCACGATCCTCGACCCGTCCAAGGACCGCGTCGAGGCCCCGTGCCCCTTCGCGGGCCCGGGCAAGTGCGGCGGCTGCGACTGGCAGCACGCCAAGCCCGGAGCCCAGCGCCGCCTCAAGGGCGAGGTCATCGCCGAGCAGCTCCTGCGGCTCGCCGGCCTGACCCCCGAGGAGGCCGGCTGGGACGGCACCGTCATGCCGGCCGAGGGCGACAAGCTCCCGCAGGGCGAGGTCCCGCAGTGGCGGACCCGCGTCCAGTACGCGATCGACGCGGACGGCCACGCGGGCCTGCGCAAGCACCGCTCGCACGAGGTCGAGGTGATCGACCACTGCATGATCGCGGCGCCGGGCGTCTCGGAACTGGGCATCGAGAAGCGCGACTGGGAGAACATGGCCTCGGTCGAGGCCATCGCCGCCTCCGGCTCGAACGACCGCCAGGTCATCCTGACCCCGAAGCCCGGCGGCCGCCTCCCCCTGGTCGAACTGGACAAGCCGGTCTCCGTCCTCCGCGTCGACGAGAAGGACGGCGGAGTCCACCGCGTCCACGGCCGCGCCTTCGTCCGCGAGCGCGCCGACGACCGCACCTACCGCGTCGGCAACGGCGGCTTCTGGCAGGTCCACCCGAAGGCCGCGCAGACCCTGATGCTCGCCGTCATGCAGGGCCTCACCCCCCGCAAGGGCGAAACGGCCCTCGACCTCTACTGCGGCGTCGGCCTCTTCGCGGGCGCCATCGCCGACCGCGTCGGCGAGCAGGGCGCGGTCCTCGGCATCGAGTCGGGCAAGCGCGCGGTCGAGGACGCCCGCCACAACCTGGCGGCCTTCCCGCGCGTCCGCGTCGAACAGGGCAAGGTCGAGTCGGTCCTCCCGCGCACGGGCATCACGGAGGTCGACCTCATCGTCCTGGACCCCCCGCGCGCCGGCGCCGGCAAGCAGACGGTCCACCACCTCGCAGGCCTCGGCGCCCGCCGCATCGCCTACGTGGCCTGCGACCCGGCAGCCCTGGCCCGAGACCTGGCGTACTTCGCGGACCGCGGCTACAAGGTCCGGACGCTGAGGGCCTTCGACCTGTTCCCGATGACCCACCACGTGGAGTGCGTGGCGATTCTGGAGCCGGTGAAGAAGGACGCCTGACCTGGGGTTTTACAGATGGTCGGGCCGCTCGACCTGTTTCCGGTTGTGCAACGGTTCGAGCGGACAGCCTGTCCATTAGAGGAGGTCTGACCTGCGACTTCACGCTGCAGCGGTGACCGGGCCGGCAGCGGTGTCATCCACTTCTCGGAATGTTGACGCTCAGATGACGCTCGTCCTGCGGGGTTTTCATCCCGGAGAGGCACCCATCGCAGGCTCATTTTCCGTGAGCGTGTGACTGCCATCAACGCGGCGGACGTCTTGTGGCGGAGATGCCGCAGGTGGCGGCAGGCCAATGCGTCAGCGCGTGGCCACGACCCACGGCCCTGCCTTCGGTAAGCGGCGTTCGATCACCGCCCGTAGCCCGGCGCGGACCTTAGCGACTTCATCGAGTCCCGGGACACCTCCAGCGCGATCAGCCTGACGTCGCATCGAATAGCGACAGCGGTTCCCGGTCGTCTTGCGGCTCAGGGACGTGGCGCAGTCCAGGGGCTGCGCCGATGTCCGGGTCGGCATCGGCCGTGGCATCCGCGGCTCACGGCGAGTGGGGGGCGCGGCGGTTCCGGAGGAGCGACTGCCCCGGGATGGTGAGCTCGTCGAAGTACGGGGTCAGAGCTGGGTCGTCGCCTGGGTGGACCCCGCCCGGCCTCCGACGGCCGCGCCGCGACGCTCATCCACCTCCAGCCCGTCGCCGACGGACGGTTCGGCGACACCCTCTCCGTCATTTGGGAGGTCGAGCCTGGCCGACACGTCCTTGACATCGGCTGGAACGAGGCCGCCGAACGCAACGTTGTCCGCGCTTTCGCCTCTCTCCTGCGCCGCCGATTCTTCGAGTACGACGAGTCCGAGACCCTGGTTGGGCTGCTGAAGAAGAACCTCGACGCGGGCGATGAGGTCACCGAGGCCCTCGGTATCCAGGTCCGCCAGGCCGTTGAGTAACTGGTGTACGCCCGGTGCTACTCGGCCCGCTTCCTGCGAACCGAGTTGAAGGCGCGGGTGAGTGCCGCCGCTGCCTCTCGTCGGCGGCGGTGGTCCTTGGGTTTCCGCTCCTCCACACGGCGTCTGCCGGATATCGTTCCTGCATGATGTTTGGGGGGAACGAGCGCACCGGCGTGTCACCTGATGTCACTCATGACGCCGTGGTCGTGGTGCCGGGGATCATGGGCAGTGCGCTGCGCGACACCGTCACAGGGCACTCGGTGTGGGGTCTGCGTGATCCTCGGTGGCTGGGTGCCTGGCTGCGTGACGACGGGACGCACCCGTTGCACATGGACGAGGACGAGCGGTCCGGCAAGTACGGCCGGGTGGAAGCCACCGGGCTGCTGCGCTTTCCCGTCTGGGCGCCGTTCCTGAAAGGGCTCGAGCCCTACAGCGCCCTGCTCGCCGCCATCGAGCGGACGGTCGCTGACCCGAAGGCCGTACTCGAGTTCCCGTACGACTGGCGGCTACCCGTCGCCGTCAACGGCGCACTGCTGGCGGAAGCCGCCCATCGTCACCTGATCCGGTGGCGCGCCAGTGAGGAGCACGATCGGGCACGCCGTCGGCATCCGGACGGGCGCGAGGCCCGCCTGGTGTTCGTCGCCCATTCCATGGGCGGCCTGGTCACCCGGGCCGCCTTCGCCCACGCCGTGTCCCAGGGCAGCGACCTGGCCCCTGACACCAGAGCCGTGGTCACCCTCGGCACGCCGTTCCTTGGTTCGGTCAAGGCGGCCGTCATCCTCAACGGCGACCGCTCCGGCCGTCTGCCCGCCCGGCTGCGACGCCGGATGCAGGCCCTGTCGGCGACACTGCCCGGCGTGCACGACCTGCTGCCGGACTACCGCTGCGTCGACGCGGGGACTGACGTGCACCGCCTGGGCCCGGCCGACGTGGCAGCCTTGGGTGGTGACGTAGAACTCGCCCGTGAGGCCCAATTGTTCCAGCAACGCATGCGTGAACGGGCGCCCGCCCTCCAAGGGCACCGCGCGCTCGTCGGCGTGGCCCAGCCGACGGCGCAGAGTCTGCGTCTCGACGCTGGGGTGGTGCACAAGCAGTACGTCGCGTTCGAGCGTAACGGAGACGGTGAACTGGCCCGCGACGGTGACCGCATCCCCATCCGCCGTGACCGGGCAGGCGACGGCACCGTCTACCGGGACGCGGCCCACCTCGCCGCGAACGAGCCTGTAGGACTCCCGTTGCAGCATGGCGGCCTGGCCAAGGACAGCGCCGCCGTCGAGTATGTGCGAGCCGTGCTCACCGAGTACGACCACAACCGTGGTCCCGCACTGGGTGACGGTCACATCGGCCTGGATGTTCCCGACTATGTCGTGGCAGGTCGCCCTTGGTTGCTGCGGGTGCGTTCCGCGCCGGACTCGGGGCGGCCTGCGAACGCTGGGACGCGATGCACCGTCCACAACGCGGCAACCGATCAGCAGATTGCCAGGGCGGGCCTCCACCGAATCGATGGTGAACTCGGCGCCCAAGTCACCCTGCCCGCACCCGGTCTGTACCGGATCAAGGCCAAATCCGGAGGCAACTCACCCGTCACACAGCTCGTCCTGGCAGTCGATCCCAAGGATGACTGAGACGCGGCCGATGGTGACTGTTTCGGACAGCGGGAACGCCTCGGGGGCGCTGCAGTTCTTTCCGGTCGACATCGGTGTGTATGTTCACCATGACCATCTGGAGACGGAGCCGGAGGTGGCGGCCGTTGCCGCGCTGCTGGAACCGTTCGGTGCTCGCGTCGACCCCTGGGCAGTCCCCGCGGAGAAACGAGACGTCGGCGCTGTAAAGCAACGACTTGAAGAGTGGTCGGCCTCCCACGTCACTGGTGACACAGTCCTGTACTGGGTCGGTCATGGGTGGAGCAACGGGGGTCCCACGACGTTGCTCGCCCACGCCCTCAGCCCCGCGGAACTGACTCAGAACGGCATCGGGCCCGAGGACCTGCTGCAGTCCCTCAAAGCGCGGCAGTGTCAGGTCGACGCCGGCTGGGCCATCGTGATCATCGATGCGTGCTCCTCCAGTGACTTCGTGGATCGGATGCAGTCCAAGGCTCTGGATGACAAGGAAGCGCGCGACTACCTGCTGATTGCGACGGCCGCGGAGGGGAGCACCGTCCTCGGCGCTTTCCGGAGGGTACTGAACACCGTTCTGACGAGCACCTTCCGCACCGAGGACACGATCGACTTCTACGACCTCGCCAGAGAGCTCCAGCGGAACCTGAGCGGCTGTTCTGTCCACCTGCGTCCGGGTGACGGTGGTGCCGCTCTGCGCCGCGCCGTGCCCACGCTGGCGGGCCGCATGCAGGCGTCCCTGGACACCGTGACCGACATCGAGAAGGTCCTCGACAACCTCACGGACGACGAGCGTCTCCACTTCATCCCCAAGGCCAGTGGTGCCGAACTGGGGGAACAGAACTGGTACTTCGAAGGCCGTGAGGAAGAGCGCCGCCGGATCCTCGCATGGCTCGACAGCGCGGAAGGAGGGATGCTCGTCGTCACCGGAGCGGCGGGGTCGGGTAAGTCGGCGCTTCTGGGGCACATCGTGGTGCACTCCCGTCGTGAGCTCGCCGATATTCTGATTGAGCATCAGAAGCTCGGCCCCCTTCCCGAGGGCAGCGTCCCTCCCTACGACGTCTTCGACTCGGTCCTTCACCTGACGGGGGCGACGCCCCGGACTGTGGTGCAGCGTATTGCGGACTCGGCCGGGCTCGGCATTCCGCCCGACGCGGCGATCGGCGAACAGTGTGCCTGGCTGGTCGAGCGCTTTCGCGCGGTCGGCAGAGGCGCCGGCGAACAGCTCTCCAGGGCCGACGCCGACGTCCGCTTCACGCTACTGGCGGACGCGCTCGACGAGGCGCACCTACCTCTGCTGATCGCGGAACGGATACTCAGCCCCCTGGCGGACCTGGACGGTGTGCGCGTCGTTGTTGGCACGCGCCGGTCCACGGCCGAAGGACCCGATCTGCCGGCATTCGACGACGCGGACCTCATGGAGGCACTGGGAACGGATCGGAACGGCAACCGCGAGACACTGAGCGTCGTCCGCGACCCCGCGGCCATGCGCCAGTACATACGCAATCGACTGCACGCGGCACGGGCCCGGTTGGGCGTCGAGCCCTCACAGATCGACAGGACTGCGGAAGCCCTCAGTGATCTTGACCGGGAATTCCTCTACGGTCGTCTTGCTGTGCACGAAATCATCAGTACCCCTGACCTGGCCGCTGACCCGACCCCCCTGCTCGCGTGCGACCACCGACAGCTCTTCGCCCGGGCCGTCGAGCGGTTGAGTGAAAAGATCCCCTGTAATCGCCTCCTCCTCGAAGCGCTCGCTCTGACACAGGGGCGCGGCCTGCCCATCGCCGACGGCGTCTGGGCAGGCATCGCTACGGCCCTCGCCGACAGCCCTGACATTGCCGTCACCGATGACGACATCACAGAGCTGACGGACACAGCCGCGCCGTACCTCATGTTGGACACGGAATCGGGCCAGAGCGTGTACCGCCTGGCGCACCGGACATTCTCCGAGCACTTCACCCGGACGGTTCCGCCTTCTGCGCACGACGACCGGCACCGCCGTATCACCGAGTACCTGGTGGAACCCCCGAGCCCGGTGCTGGACCAACGACCCAACCCCTATGTCGTGAACCATCTGCCCACCCATGCCGGTCTTGCCGGGCCGGACGGATGGCAGGTCCTTGCGGACCGCCCCCAACTGCTCGACCGGCTGAGCCCCTCGGCGGTCGTCGCCAGCGTCATGCTCAGAGCCCTCGGGCGGTTCGAGCTTCCTCCCCCGGTGGCCGGAGTCCTGTTCGCATGGGAGCAACTCGCCACCGTGGACTCCCGGGACCGGCGAGGATTGCGGGAGCTCGCGAGTCTTCGCTGCACGCAGGAGAGCGTCGTGCAGCGCTTCGGCAGGAGAACTTCCGACCCTGATTCGGCCTGGTCCGTGCGCTGGGGACAACTGAAAGGCCACGCACCGCACTTGCGTCTTACCGGTCACAGGGGCTCGGTCCAGACCGTCGTGGCGTTCACGGACGCCTCAGGGAGAGTGCTGCTGGCGTCGGGCAGTGACGACGGGACGGTACGGTTCTGGGACCCGGCGCGGGGGGAAGCCGTGGGGGACCCGGTGACGCTGCACGACGCCGCCGTCCAGTCGATCGAGGCGTTCACGGGCCCGAAGGGGCGGACGCTGCTGGCCACCGGGGGAGCGGACGGCACAGTACGCATCTGGGACCCCATCAGGGGAGAGGCAGTGGGGGAGCCGCTGACCGCTCACGACGACTGGGTCCACTCCGTGGCGGCGTTCGAGGACGCCAACAAGCAGACGCTGCTTGCCACGGGAGGCGGAGACGGGACGCTGCGCGTCTGGGAGCCGCTGACTGGCAGGGAGCTGGCGGTGGGAGGCTTGGACGAGCCCGGGACGGAGTGGGACCCGGACACCGGCCGGGAAACCGATGTGCTCGTGGGGACCGGTCACGATGGCGACGTCTACTCGGTGGTGGCGTTCGGCAGTCTGGACGACCAGGACAGGCATGTGCTCCTGGCCACCGCGGGCAACGACGGGACGCTACGGATTTGGAACCCGGTCACCGGGGAGGAAATCACTGATCCCCTGACCGGTCACGAAGGAGCCGTCTTCTCCGTCGCGGCATTCGTGGGGCGGGAAGGGCAGACACTGCTGGCTTCCGGGGGTGAGGACGGGACGATACGGATCTGGGATCCGGATACCGGCAGGCAGACCAGGGAGCCTCTCACCGGTCACATGGAACCAGTCCTCGCGGTGGGAACGCTGGTCGAGTCAGGCGAGGACGGTGTACGGACGCTACTCGTCACTGCCGGAGCGGACAACAGTGTCCGACTATGGGATCCGGCCGGCGGCCAGCCGGTGACAGCTCTTCTGGCAGGCCACGAGGACTGGGTGAGGGCCGTGACGCCGGTGCCGCCCTTGTCCGGTGCGTACCCACTGCTGGCTACCAGCGGCGACGACCACACCCTACGGATCTGGGCACCGCTCAGCGGCCGACTGGCAGGTGTGCCCTTTCACGACGCCGCGACGACCACGCGGGCGCTGACGTCCTTCACCGGCGAAGAGGAACAGACGCTGATTGCCGCTGTGGGCGCCGACGCGGTGCTGCGGGTGTTCGACCCGGCCGAGGGCGAGCAGGTCGATGTGCTGCCGACCGAACGCGACGGAGACGTCCTCGCGGTAACCGCGGTCCGAGTCGACCGTGGCGATGGCAAAAGGCTCGCTTTCGCCACGGGTGGTGAGGATGGGGTGGTGCGGTTGTGGGATTTGGGTACTGGCGAGAAGGCCGGCGAGTTGGTGACGGATCACGCCGGTGGGGTGCAGGCGCTGTCGGCGTTCGTCGGGTTCGGCGGGCGGTCCTTCCTGGCCACGGGTGGTGAGGACGGGGTGGTGCGGTTGTGGGATCCGGGTACCGGCGAGAAGACCGGCGAGTTGGTGACGGATCACGCCGGTGGCATACGGGCCTTGTCCGCGTTCGTCGGACTCGGCGGGCAGTCTCTCCTGGCCACGGCGGGCGCGGACGGGGTCGCACGACGGTGGAACGTCATGACAGGCGAGGCCGTGGGGAAGTCGATCACCCATCCAGACCTGACCGCCATTGAGTCGTATCGGCTCCCGGACCACGAAGCCATGCTCGTCACGGGCGACAACAATGGAACCGTCCGCTTCTGGAACTCCGAGACAGGAGCAGAGGCGCTGAGTATCCCCCTGGGCCTTCCGGTGCACGACGTCGCCTTCGTCGACGGCGACTTGGCCCTCGCCACAACGGAAGGCCTCGTGCAAGTGAGCCTCGAAGCGGGATCGAACCTCACGGGCAAGCCCTGAACCGAGTGAGCACCGCCGGGTAGGCAGATATCTGGAAGCGAGGCTGCTCGTCACCGGCGGCACTGCTCCGCAGAGGGCCGCCGAAAACATCCGGACATTACGGCGCCGGGGAATTCTTGCACCGCTGTCCTGATGATTTCGCCTGCCTTGCAGCGCTGTTGTGGCCGCTTTCCCTGCTTGGCGGCACTGGGCCGGAGCAAGTGCGCGGACGAGTCTGGCAGCCGAATATCGGATACCAGACACAGGTGCGGTCACTGGTCTGAAAGAAGGGGCCGAAGATGGTGTCTCAGACCTTCCCGGTATCCTCGACAGCCCGGCCCGCCAGCCCCGCCGACTACGCTCCCCTCGCCCACCTTGCCATCCCCAACACCATCTCTACCGGCAGGTGATGCGCGCCTTCCTCGTGGTCGAAGAGCGGTTCGCGGTCCACCGGAGGGCTGTCCGCCGGTTTGAACGGCAGGGATGGTGTGCGCATCGCCACGTTCCCAGGGCGGTGCGTTCCCTGGCGCTGCACGCCCCCCACTAGCGAGCAGCGGCGGTGAAGACGGCCGAGGCGCTGGGAAGGGCGGGTTCTTCCGCCGCTACACGGCGCAGTGCCGTCGTCGATGTCGTGACGCTCGTTTGACCCTGGAGCTGGTGAAGGAGAACGCCTGGGCTGGGGTTTCCCGGATGAACGGGCCAGTCGGAACTCAGTTCACCGTTTGGCGGGGTTGGGGTTGCAGGGGCTCGAGCTGCTAGAAACGCGCTTCAGCTCCTCGGTGTACAGATATGGGCCTCGGGAGCCGAGCGGCAGGTTGATCGATTCGGGCGTCAAGATCTACATCCGGAGCCATTCGGCATTCGTTCCAGAACCCCATGGAGGAACGGACTGGGATGCCCGTGCCAGGAAACCCGGAGCGCTTCACGTGCCCGGGTGCAGGCGACGAAGAGCAGGCTCAATTCGCTCAGCAGATCCTCGCGATGCTGCTGAGCATCCACCTCCTCCGCTGTCACCGCGCTGCGCATCGGTACGACACCGTCGTTCACGCCGACCACGGCCATGCATCGGAATTCGAGGCCCTTCATCCGGTGCATGGTGCCGATTCGGACGCCGTCACCGGGTCCCGACGACGTGCTGCCGAGCACGGTCGCCGGGAGGCCGGCCCGCTCCAGGCCCTGAGCGATGTCCTTGCCCAGTTGAACGAACCGCACGGCGACGCCGATCTCGTGCGGCGAGACATCGGCCTGGGTCCATTCCTCGATCTGTGCCACCAGGTCGGCGATCTCCTCGGGCTTGGAGCCGGCGCCACTGGTCCGCGGAGGCGCCCCGTGGAATGCCGACCGATAGCCGTCGAATGAATCGTCGCCTCCGTCCATGTCGTCCACCCGCTCGCCGGTCAGCAAGTTGGTGGACCAGACGAGGATCTCCTTCGTGGTCCGGTAGTTGATACGCAGCCGAGTGGACCGGCCGGTCACCGAAATATCGAGGCTTCGCAGCGACACCTTGTTGCCGTAGATCCGCTGATGGGCGTCGCCGGCGATGAACAGGTCGTCCGGGCCGGGCGGGACCAAGGCCCTCAGCAATCGCCACTGGGCGGGATGGAGATCCTGGGCTTCGTCGATCACCACGTGGCGGAACGCGTGCTCCGCACGCCGTTCCGCCAGGAGCCGAGCGGCCTCGGCGCACACCTGGAGGAACGTCCATTCGCCTGCCTGTCGCAGCTCCTGCGTGAACGCCTCGACGGCCCGCCATACCTGGGCTCGCTTCAGCGGGCCGAGGGGAGTGCCCCGTCCGGTTCGGGATGCCTTGAGGTATGCCTCGGGACAACGCAGGTCCTGGGCGAGGATGACGTGCCGCCACTCCTGGTCGAGGAAGGCGTCGGCGAAGTCGATACCGAGTCGGTGTGCGATGCGGGACCAGCGTGCCGTGATCTCCTTCTGCCCTGTGACGAGCGAGAGCGGGGCACCGCGATCCTCCCGTACGAGTTGATGGGCGAGCGCGTCCACGTTGACGACGCGGATCTTTGCCCGCAACTCCACCTCCGGAATCAGCAGTTCGAGGCTGCTCCGGAGATCGGCCGCAAGATCCCGGGTGTACGTGGTGAGCAGGATCGACTCGTCCGGCGAGCCTGCCGGAAGCTGCCTTGCGAGATGCAGGGCACGATGCAGCGCGACCACGGTCTTGCCGGTGCCAGGGCCGCCGGCGATCCGGGCCGGTCCCTTGAACGACGGCCGGTATGCCACCTTCCGCTGGCTGGGGTGCAGGAACACCCGCCACGCGTCGAAGGGGCGCGACAGGATGTCCATCAGCTCGTCAGGTCCGGAGACGAGGGCGATCCTGCCCTGCGAGCGGGCCATGGCGGCAGAGAGCTCGTCCTGGCCGGCCGGAGAGTCCGATTGATCACGGTTCTCTGCCGTAGCGGTGTGCTGAGACGTACGGGCTGTGGGCTGTTCCAGCTGTACGAGCACGACCTCGCGCCAGACGTCCTCGGGTTCCATTCCGGCAGCGAGGCCTGCCAGTACGTCGTACTGCTGTTCCGGCAGGATCTTGTGCAGGGCGTCGAGATGAGCCTCGTCGCTGAGATGGCGAACGAGGGGGAGGAGGTCGGGGTCGATCCCGAGTCGGATCATCTCCTTGTCGGCGACATGCGCGAACAGCCTCTTGGAATCCTTCGGGGCGATCGCCCGGACGCCAGCGGTCGCCCGCTCCAGTGCGACATCGTTGCGCAACTCGATGCCCCGCGTGGCGGAGTTGACGGTCGCCCGGTGCTTGACGGCCCAGGCGATGGCATCGTCGTGAGGCATGACCTTGAGGAGCAGAAAGCTGTCTCCCGACTCCGGGGCCAGGACCACTCCCCGCATGAACTGGTTGATGCGGATGGTGCGGATACGAGGGTCCCGCGCCTTCTCCAGCTTCTCCAGGTGGAGCCCTGCATGCCGGTGCTCCTGGAACTTGTCGAAGACTTCCTCGACGCGCTTTTGGACCGGTTTCTCCAGCTTGGCGAATTCCCTGAGGAAGTCCTTGTGGATTCCCAGCGTCGCCATGCGTCGCCCCCAGTCGTGCGGTCCGTCGATTCTTCCGATCACCGTACCTGGATGGGGAAGAATGGCGGGTCGGCGTGGGCAACTTGGTGTGAGGGGGCGTTCGTGCAGGCTCGGGAGATCACGTTCAGCAAGCTGGTTCAGGGGGAGATGCAGTTCCAAGTACCTCTCTACCAGCGCACGTACAGCTGGCAGCGAGAGCAGCTGCGGCAGCTCTGGGACGACGTGCAGGAGCTCGTCGAGGACCAGCTGGAGAACCGTCCACCGGCCGCTCACTTCCTGGGATCGGTCGTGCTGGCCCCGGAGCGGGTCGTCGCCGGCGGGATGCAGCGCTGGCTCGTCGTCGACGGACAGCAGCGGCTCACCACCCTTATGCTGGCCTTCACCGCGCTGCGAGATCACTGGCGGGCGCGGGGATCCGACAAGAAGGCCGCTCGCATCCACGACCTGCTGCTGGTCAACGGCTACCAGGACGGTGACGACCACTTCCGGCTGCTGCCGACGCAGGCGGACCGCGCGGCCTTCACCGCATGCGTCCAGTCCCTCCCGAAGGCGGGAGGTTCGGGCAATATCGGATCCGCCTACCTGTTTTTCCTCGGAGCGCTGACCGAGGGCGAGGAGAGCGCCGGAGAGCAATGGACCGACGCCGTCGAGACGGTACTCGGCAACTTTCTCTCGATTGTCGCGATCACGGCAGCCGAGGGCGACAACGTCTACCGGATCTTCGAGTCGATCAACAACACCGGTGTCGGACTGAGCCAGAGCGATCTGCTGCGCAACTACCTCTTCATGTACCTGCCGACCCGGGGCGAGGCGGTCTACCGCGACCTGTGGCTGCCCATGCAGGAGCTGCTCGGCCCGGACAACCTGGAACTGCTCGTCTGGCTCGACCTGGTGGTCGCCGGCAACAGTCGCGCCAAGCAGAGCGACATCTACCGCGACCAGAAGAAGCGGCTGGAGCGCCTGACCCACGACGAATCGGCGCTCCACGCCGAAATCGTCCTGCTCTCCGAGCGGGCCGGCCGGCTCATGCGGATCCTGGAACCCCAGCGAGAGACGGATCCCCGACTCCGAGAGGCTCTGGAGCGGCTGTCCAGGTGGGGAGGCCAGACCCACTACCCGCTGGCGCTTCACCTGCTCGACCTGGTTGACGCCGATCGTGCCACGGCG
This sequence comes from Streptomyces aureus, assembly GCF_001418135.1. Lineage (GTDB taxonomy): Bacteria > Actinomycetota > Actinomycetes > Streptomycetales > Streptomycetaceae > Streptomyces > Streptomyces aureus_A. Next base: position 49,585 of record NZ_LIPQ01000101.1, on the reverse strand, counting down.
GCCGAGGCAGCCGAAGCGCTGTCCTACGCCGAGAGCTACATGGTGCGGCGTCTGCTCGCGGGTCTGTCCACCACCGGCACCAATCGCGTGTTCATGGAGATCCCCAAGGAGCTGGACAAGGACGGCTCGCCCGCCGAGGCCGTACGGCGGTTCCTGTCGAGGAACAAGACGGGCGCGCGCGCCTGGCCGGGCGATGATGCCGTCCGCGAGGCGGTCCGAACCCGGCCCTTCTACAAGACCGGCCGCAGCAATCAGCGTTTCCAAGTGCTCCGCCGCCTTGAGGAGAGCTATAGCGCGAGTGAGCCGGTCGACTACGCAAAGGCCCGGCTCACCGTGGAGCACGTAATGCCCCAGCGCCCCGCGCAGCAGTGGTACGACCTGCTGGCGGAAGAGGCTGAGGACGGCGAGAGTCCCGACGAGCTGCACGCCCTGCTCGTCCACACGCTGGGTAACCTCACGCTGTCCGGGGACAACGCCCGGTTGTCCAACCACCCCTTCCACCGCAAGCAGGAGATCCTCGACTCCAGCGCCCTGCGGATGAACCAGCGCATCGCGGCACAGGGGCGCTGGGGCAGGGCGGAGATCCTGGCCCGCGCCGACGAATTGGTGGAGCGGGCGACCCAGCTGTGGCCCGGGCCCATCGAGGAACTTGTCCAGGCGGACGACGAATGGGCCGGCTGGAAGGAACTGCGCGAAGCCCTCCTGGCGATGCCGTCGGGGACCTGGACCACGTACGGTGACCTCGCGGCCCTTATTGGAACCCATGCCATTTCGGTGGGCAACCATGTGGGAACCAAACCCGGTCTCCACGGTGCCTACCGCGTCCTGACGGCCGACGGCCGGATCTCGGCCGGCTTCAGCTGGACCGACGACCAGCACTCGGGCGATCCCCGGGTCCTCCTGGAAGCCGAGGGGATCGCTTTCGACGCCTCGGGCCGGGCCAGCCGCTCCCACCGCCTGACCACCGCGGACCTGGGAACCCTGCTGGGTAGGGACGCTTCCGACGAGTCGGCTCCCACGCGCGAGGCGGAGGACGACCAGCAGTCGGCCGCCGCCCGCTTCGAATCCCAGCTCAGGGACAACCAGACGCCCCAGACCGTGGACGGGGTGCTGAGCGCACTCCGCTTCTGGGAGCTGCAGGGTGGCTACCGCGCGTACGGCCGGGCGAACGAGACCAGCTGTTTTCCCACCGTCGAGGTGGGCATGCCACTTGCCGTGCGCACCCTGTGGCCCCTGGCCCTCTACCCGGAGACGGGTACGGTCGAGGTCGTCTTCCAACACCTGAAGCGCCGCGCACCCTTCGACGACGAGCCGCTGCGACGCGAGCTGTTGACCCGTCTGAACACGATCGAGGGCATCGACTTGGCCGAGGCGAAACTGGACCTGCGTCCCTCGTTCCCCCTTGAGGTCTTCGCAGGCCGCAGCGAGGAACTGAGCGCGGTCCTGGAGTGGTTCGTGCATACGATCGCCCTCGCCGAGGCCCGCCGGCCGCTGGACGAAGGGACCGAACCGGTCTGACGCAGGCAGACACCGTCCCCTCGGGGTTTCGCGCGCCTACGGATACAGCGGTCTCAGCACTCCCCGCCGCTGAAGTTCCCGTATGTGCTCGGCAGCCCTCTGAGGGGCGGTGCCACCCGTGACCAACACCCCCGCTTCCAGGTTCCTGCGGACACCTGACTCCGTCAGGTTCGCACTGCCCAGGAGCAGCACGCGCCGGTCGGCCACCGCCAGCTTGGCGTGCTGCCGAGCCTGGCGGTGGTCGCGCCGCTTGGGGTCCCAGTGCCACAACCGTACGCCGGGCACGGCCGCGAACGCCTCGGCCGGCTCCGGCCCGCCGAGCAGGCCCGCGGCTCCCGCCTTGGTCTCGACCACGACATGGACGTCGACGCCCCGCGCGATGGCCGCCCGCAGCGCGACGGCGAGCGGTTCATAGGGACGGGCCGAGTACGTCATGGCCAGCAGTTCCCGCTCGGCCCGGCCGACGACCTCGGCGAGGACCCGTGCGGTCGGCCGAACCGGCACGCCCGGTGTGGCGGGCCCGCTCCAGACCGTACTGACGTGAGCCTCGTCAGGCTGCCCCGCCAGCCCGGCGACGAAGCCCCGCAGATAGGCCGCGGCCTCCGGATAGGGGATGCGCTCCCGCCGTACCGACGCGTACACCTCCCGTATCGCCTCGCTCGCACGCGGATCCTGGACCGCGAGGAGCGCATGCTCCATTCCGCGCCCGCGGGCCAGTACTCCCGCCAGGTCCTTGGTGCGCGAGGATCCGAGGACCGCCGCGACCGCGTGCGCCGCGGCCTCGAACTCCTCGCGACTCACGGCCTCAGACCCACCGGCGTCAGGACCTGGTCCGTCTCGTCGCCCAGCGGGACGATGAAGCGGCGGTCGAGGAAGCGATTGCCGCGTTCACAGGTCGTCTCGGAGACGAACAGGCAGACGTGGCAGGCGGCTCCGTGGAGATAGTCGGCCGGATCGCGCGGCAGCCTCTCGGCGCACAGCGGATCGGAGGAACAGCGGGACGCGTCCCTCAGAGCCCGGCGCATGATCCGCTCGAAGTGCGGTTCCTCGGCGAGGGAGACGAGACCTCCCAGGGTGCCTTCGGAGTCCGGTACGGCCGTGTAGATGAGGATTCCGGTCGTCGGGTGTTCCTCGTCCCCGGCGTAGATGCGCTCGGCCAGGCTGGCCGAGCTGTAGCCGCATTCCAGGGCGATGGTCCGGATCAGGAGATGCGAGAGCGAGTGCAGGGCGATGTACCGCTCCCCGGGCCAGCCCCGCATGGGGTCAAACGAGCCCTGCAACCGGTCCGACTTGCGGTTGGTGCGGAAGCGGGCGAACGCCTCGCGGTGCGCCTGCATCGCGGGCGACTTGCTCATGCGCTCCTCCCACTCGGCCATCAGGTCCTCCCGCACCCGCAGGAAGATCCCCTCGCCCCGTACCTCGCTCGCGGGGACCCAGTTCTGGGACGTGCGGTCCAGGCGTACTCGTGTGGCGATCTCCGGCGCCTCCGGGTCCGGGGCGTCGAGCCTAGTGAACCCGATCAGCGCACGAGCCTCCCTCAGCCGCTGTACCTGCCGTACGTCCGCGAAGAGGTCGGTCAGGGCATCGGGCACCGGCATCGCTTCGAGGGCGAAGTCATCGGTGGCATCGGGCATGGGGGACGAGGACAGGACGGTCCATTCAGGGCTGAGCAGATCCGGCGGGGCAGCTGCTTCCGCCTGGGGTGTGTTCCCCTCCAACCGGTCCCTGTGGGCCTGGACGGCGGCGATGAAGGCTTCGGCGTCGTACCCCCTGAGATACGCGAACGAGGGGGTGGCGGCGAAGGCGTCGAAGACCACGCGTGAGGTGACCCCTTGCACTTCGACCCAGCGCTCCTCGACGAGTTCGCTGAGGTTGCCGTTCCTGCTCGGCGGGAGGGCAAGCGCGCTGAGTGTCATGGGGAACCACTGGTTGGACGCGCCCGCCACCATGAGGGTCGGCTCCTTGTCGCACCCGTCGCTCTGGTACGAACCGAGATGCGGGTGACGACCGCGGCACTGGGGCAGGTTGCGCCGGCCCCGGTCTCCCATCGCGTCGCGGATATTGCGCTTCTCACCGCAGGCGACGCACTCCAGGGTCACGTTGGCCGCCTGGTTGCCGCCGTGGTCCTTCATGCGGAGCAGAGGCCTGGGCATCTTCACGCAGGCGTTGCCGTGATGGACGAAGGGCGCGTACGGGAACTCGTCCAGGTGTCCGTCGGTGCAGACGAGCGTGAAGCGGGCCGCGACCGCGAGCGGCTTGCCGGGCTTGCAGTCGTGGACGAACTTCGCCTCGTGCGGAGTGCGCGGATTGTTGTTGACGAAGGTGAAGGCCTCCGCGTCGATGGGCGCCAGGATGTTGCAGGCCGTGCACCGGAGCCACTGCGGGAAGGGCGTCACCGGTACACCCACACCCTGCGCTGCCCGGTCCTTGGGTGAGCTGTCCGCACCCTCCATCCACGGGGCCGAGCGCAGCTCCTCGACCCGAGCGGCACCGTACAGCTGGAGCGAGCGGTTGACGGCAGTACGGAGCCTGGGCTCGTCGATCACGTAGTCCGTCAGGCCGCCGTGGCTCCAGGATTCGAGGCCCTTGACCAGGACGGAGAAGTTCGGCAGGTCGATCAGTGAGCCGACCCCCGCCGTGTACATCAGGTGGCTGGGGCGTGCTGCGCCGACGCGGCGGAAGTAGTTGGTGCTCATCGTCGTCCCTTTCCTGCCGCGCCGGAGGCGGCGTCCCCGTATTCGTCGGCGTCGACGGGTGCCGCCGTGTCGCCTGCGTCCTCGTCCCCGGCTGGTGTGAACCTCCAGTCGGGTCCACTGTGCGTGGCCTGGTCCACGAAGTTCCCGCTGCCGGCCAGCAGCAGGTTGAGCTCGTTCTCGGTCTCGCGCATCGACATGGGCACGGTGAGCTCGTCCCAGCGCGAGCCGTCGGCCCGGTGGAGCAGTCCGGTGACGAGGCTGGTCTTCTTCTTCTCCCTCCGGTAGCCGAGCACACCGCCGCGCTCACGCTGCTCGGCCCAGGAGTCCTTCAACGCCCTGATCCGCTCGGCGAGATAGCGCTGGGCGGTCGCTCCGCCCACCCGGTCGGCCCGGTCAAGCAGCCGCGCCTCGACTTCGGCGGCGATCGGCCCGTCCAGGTCGATGCTTTGGGCGTCGGTGTTGCGCGAGTGCTCGTGGGTGGCCTGGCGCAGTGCCGCGATGTACGTCGGCGCGGTACCCCGGTCGAGGGCACGACGGGTGAAAGGCGTGACGGAAAGGGCTTCGACCTGCCGGTAGAACGTGGCGTGGTAGTGACCGAAGTCCTCGAAGTGCGCCAGGTCCCGGGGGCGGGACCAGTTGTACAGGGTGACGACCAGGCCGGGGCGGCGGGCGTCACGGCCGACGCGCGAGGACGCCTGGATGTACTCGGCGGTGTTCTTCGGCTGACCGACGACGAGCATCAGGCCGAAACGCGAGACGTCCACGCCGACCTGGAGCATCGAGGTGGCGAGCACGACATCGACGGCCTGCCGCTGCAAAGGCGTCAGCTTGACCCTGGGTTCGCGCTTCTCCTTGCGTGCCACCGCATACTCCATGAAGAGGGCCCTGCGGCGCAGCGAAGTGTCCCGCTCGGGGTCGAAGGCGGTCTCCAGACGCTTGAGCGTGGCTCCGATGTCGGCGGACGAGATCCGTGACGTCAGCTCCTGGATGTTCAGCATCCCCGACTTGGTGACGATCCGGTCGGAGATCGTCCTGTGTCCCTTGCGACCGCCGTTCACCCGCACCCGGGTGGCGATGTCGTCGTCCATGTAGCGGCGCATGCCGGCGAGTTCGCGTGTGGCGTTGAAGTAGCCGACCAGCGTCATGTACGGATCGGCCGCCGCACCGTGCTCGTCGAAGAGCTGCTGCGCGCCGAGCAGCATGATCTCGGCGACCCGGATCTCGGCCGCCTTCAGGCGCGTGCCGTGCGCGCACACACCGAGGTAGCGACGGCCGGGGTCGGAACGGCTCAGCTCGACCTGCCGGGAGAAGAAGGTGTCGCCGACGTCCAGGACCTGGGGCGGGAAGACCGCGACCTGGCGGGCGAACACTCCCCGTACCTGGTCGGCCGCCCTCTTCGTCGTCGCAGTGGAGGCGACGATCTTCGGACCGACCTCGTGGCGGCGTCCGGTCTTGTCCGTGAACGACCAACTGCACAACTGGTCCACGGCGGCCTCGAAGAGTCCGACCGTCGTGCCCAGGGCCCCCGAGATCAGGTGCAGCTCGTCCTGGATGATCAGGTCCGGCGGGCGCAGCCGGGTGACGGGACGAGCGGCCACCGCTTCCAGCTTTCCCTTCTTCGTGTGCCTGCTGCGGCAGTCGGTCCGCTCGTCCAGGTCGGCATGGCGGTATCCGTGCCGCGCGCACCAGTCGGTGACGCGCCCGAAGAGAAGCCCCGCGTATCCGTTCCACGGCAGCTGCGCCAGCTTGTCCACGGTGGCGATGACCATCGCGGGGGCAAGCCGGTAGATCTCCTCGTCGACGGTGATCACCGGGATGCCCTCGCTGAACCCCTCGACGTTACGCGAGCCGAGCCGGGAGAAGGGGCAACGGCTCTCACCCTCGCCCCGCGGGCAGTAGAGCAGCACGCGGCGCCGGTCCGCGTCGTACTCCATGTTCGAGTGGGCGGTCAGACCTTCGCCGCACCACGGGCAGCTGAGTACCTGGATCACCCGCGCGTGCTTGTCGCTGGAGCTCTCCTTGGCGCCGGCGATCTGCTCCTGTGCCTCGGAGAACCAGTTCGGCGACACGGAGTTGCCGACCCACAGGCCAATACGGAACGGGGTGATGCCCCACCGTGCGTCCCGAGTGAACTCCTCGCGCCGCAGCACCTCGCAGGCACTGACGAGAGCGGCCGCCCGCTGGAACTGCTGGGCCGTCAGCAGACGCAGCGTGTAGCGCATGAGGACGCCGACACCGTCGCTGCCGTCCCGCGCCTCCGATCCGCTGCCCACCACGCCCTGAAGGCGGCGCAGCGCGAAGGTGTACGCGGCGAGGCCCAGATAGGCCTCGGTCTTGCCGCCACCGGTCGGGAAGAACAGCAGATCGACAAGGGCCTCGCGCCCAGTGCCGCGGTGCGGATGGCCAGGCTGGGTCAGCGAGGCCAGGTTGAGCAGGACGAACGCCAACTGGAAGGGGCGCCAACTGGCCGCTTCCTTGCCCCTGCCCCATACCTCGTCGTACGCCTGCTGGTACGTGACACCCTCCTGCCCGGTCCGAAGTCCGGCGATGGCCGTGTTGCGCCGCTGGAGGGCCATCGCCCGATTGGCGAACCGGAAGGCTTCGAGGGCGTCCTTGTCGGCGCTGAGCGCGTCGATGCCGAAGGCGATGCGGTGGCAGACCTCCTCTGCTTGGTCGATCGCGGTCTCGGCGGCGATCCGCAGGTCCTCGGGAAGGCCCTGTGCCTTCTGGCGCTGCTCCTCCAGCCACCTGCTGTAGCCGTCGGCGAGCGGGGCGAGAACCTCGGTCAGCTCCTTACGGCGCTCGGGCACGGCCAGGGCGGCCAGTTCGTCCATGCCGAGTTCGAGCCCGTCGAGGAGCGGCTGCTCGGCGGCGGTGGGCGCCGAGGTGGCCGGGACGTCGTAGGCCGGGAGCCAGGTGGTCTCCAGGCGGTGTGCCCGCCGCTCACCCTTGCGTACGTGTACCTGTACGGCGACGTTACGGCCGACCGCGTGCCGCAGGCTGTCCCGGTAGAGCAGCCGCAGCCGCCGCTCCTCCGCGTCCTCGGAGCCGTCGGCCGTGGTGGGGTCGAGCGGATCGTCGATGGGCAGGAAGACAGCGGCCCGCTCGTCGGGGAACGCCGTCACGGTGAGAGCGGCCTGGAACAGCCACTGGGTGTCCCGGCGATCGGTGTCGCCTTCGCGCAGCCGGTTGATCAGTGCGACCTCCACGACGCGCAGGTCCTCGCCGCCTTCGCCCGTGGCACGCTCGCGCACCTGGACGTCGAGGAGGATGCCCGAGGACTCGTCCCCTTCCAGGACGCGGCTCTGGTCACCGGTCCGCGCCACATGGACGTCGCTCTCGTGCTTGACGGGTTCCCGTCCCCAGACCTGCGCGGGGCGCCCGTCGTCGGTGAGTCCGCTGGTCTGCGAGTACCGTCCCCAGGTCGCCGCGACGGTCAGCGCGCCGACGGAGGCCGGGACGACGAAGGAGAGCCCCATGGAGGAGGCCCAGATCCGCCCGGAAGCCTGCGGAGTGAGCCGGTCTTCCAGGCCGGCCTCTTCCTTGCCGTCGTCGCTTCCGGGCTCGACGTCGGCGAGATGGGCGGCGTTGCGGGCGATCTGGGTCGCGGTATCGCTGCTCTCCGGGCGGGGCCCGAGCATGCCGACCAGGTAACGGTCGCGTGGTCCGGCCGAGCGGTGGGGGAGTTCCTCGGTGACCCCGTCCCACGGGCCGAGCAGGTCGTCACGGATGTACTTCACCAGGCCGTCGCGCACGTCGTACGAATCACCGGGGAGGAATGTCTGCGGTACCTCGTCGAGGGGGTGCGGCACGCCAGGGGTGGCGGCGGCGGGCTGGGACGGCATGTGACGGGGCCCTTTCGTGCGAGGGGAGCCAACTGGACGAGGCTACCTGTGCGTGGCGCGATGCGACGGATGAAGGGAGGATGTCATGCGTTGACTGTGTTCACAATGACAGCTGCCTGTGGTGGGGAAGTTGAGACGTGACGGCTTCTCAGAAGAGGGTGTCCTCGCGGGGGAAGAGCCCGTCGTCGAACAGCCCCTCCTCTACTGGCTCCTCCGTGGGTGGCGTGATGCCGGGCTCCGGGGCGAGAAGCTCCGCCAGCTTGCGCAGGTCGCCACCCGTCATGGCGTCCAGCTGACGCAGTGCCTTGTCCCGCATGGCGAGGCGCAGAGCTGGGGGCAGGGGAACGCTGACCATGCGCAGCATGCGGAAGGTCTCTGTCGCATCGCACACCAGGAAGCCGAGCTGTGCACGCCCGGCGCGCGAGAGGATCAGCAGCTCGCACATCTGGCGTGCGTCGTCCTCGTCGTAGCGGAACCTCATGTGGAGGCTCTGTGCGTCAGGGTCATGGGCGGGGAACCCGACGAGCATGTCGTTGGGGTCGTCGAGGGTGCGATGCCCGATCCTTACCTGACCGTCGTGCTTGAACCGCAGGACCGCCGCCGACTCCAGGCCGGCCTCGGCCACGTACAGCCACCACGGCTGCGAACCGACCGTACAGGTCCAGCCGAGCTGCCCGGCCTTCGAGAGCACCTCGCCCACCCTGCCCATCCACTCCGGAACGATGGCGCGGGGTCGTTCGGCGGGCCTGAGGGGCGCGTAGTCCTCCTCCGTGAAGACAGGAGTCGGCAGAGCCGTGACCCCCGGCGTGCACCAGATCTCCGAGAACGTGCGCATGTACGCCTCGCATCGCGCGTCCTCGGCCGAACCGAGATCGAGATGTGCGAGCTCCAGTGGAGTGAGGCCCGCGATGAACTCGTCCTCCAGCCAGCGGAGATACGCTCGCCCCGTGTCGCGCATCGACTCGGCGGCAGCCTGAAGTTCCGGGGGGAAACCGCCTCCGCCAGCCGCCTTCAAGTTTCCCTCGATCACCGTGGTGAGTGAGGTGGCAAGCGTCCGCTCCCCGTGGATGGTTCGCAGATGGGGTGCGTCGGCCAGCTCGGCCGCGCACTCGGCGGCGAATGCGTCGATCTCCTCGGCCAGTCCGTCCATCCGAGCGAGCAGCATCCGGGCGAGGTCCACCTCCTGGTCGTGCGTGTTCGCCTCCAGGAATGCGAAGTACCCGCACCAGTCGTCGTCGCCTGGCCCGTCGGTGGGCATCAGGCCGCGCCGCCAGATGCCGTCGTTGTCCAAGGACCACCGCTCGCGCAACTCCTGATGTACCCGCGGCCATCCCACTTCCTCGGCCCTGGTCCGAGCCCAGTACGCGAGAAACCCCTCAGAGACGGGCTCCAGCCACCACGACCGCAGGATGGGGAGGGTCGGCTCCCGCAGTGCGAGCCACAACTCCTCGATCTCTCCCACCCGCTCCGGCTCCTGGGTCGTGCGAGTCCCCGCCAGGCGTACGAGATCCCCCGCGACGAAGGCGATCTCCCGGCGTGCCACGTCGGCATGTGCGACGCGGGTGAGGAAGGTCGCGGCGACGAGGTCGCGGGGGCCGAGGTCGTAGGGGAGGGAGCGGTGCACATCCGGGGAGAGATGGGCCAGGAGATCTGACAGATGTGAGGCCGCGTCCTTGAACCAGGCGTGGCGAAGGGAGTGGAATTCGGTGGAGTACCCCGTGGTGGCCATGCGTAGACTCTAGGTGTGTTGACTCAGTTCACACAAGGCCGCTGGATGCTTAGAGGATGACATGCTGTTGATGGCGAGGGTGAGCCGTCTCGTCCAAGTCACACCCCACCCGTCGGGACACCTCGGCCCAGACTGTCTTGATGTAGGGGGCACGCGCTTCACAGCCCCACTGGTCGGCGAAGGCGTCGACGAGGAGGAGGCCGCGACCGGTGACGGCATGCTCGGGTGGTCGCGCAGGGGGCATCGCCGGAAGCCTGTCGGGGCGGGTGTCGCTGACTTCGACACGGAGGTGATCGGTGGAGCGGAGTAGCCGCACGGCGAAGTCCCTGCCGGGACTCCGGCCGTGGGTGATCGCGTTGGCGGAGAGTTCCGCGGTGATGGCGACGAGCGCGGCGGAGGTGGGGTCCGTGGGGGCGAGTCCCCAGTCGTCCAGCTGCCGCTCGACGAGGAGGCGGGCGAGACGCGCGCCGCGCCGGGTGGAGCTGAGTTGGACTCTGAAGTGGGTGGCGGGGGCGGCGATTTCTGACTTCATGGTGTAACCGTCCTGTCACGCCCATACGCTGACCAGGTCGGATGGACGTACCCGAGCACGCTGTACGGGTCGGGTACGGGTTTGTACGGGGCGTCGGCCGTTACCGGGGCGGGGCGCACCGCGTTCAACTGGGAACTGTATGGCGGTACGTGGGCGCATCGGGGTGTGGTGGTGCATGGGCGAGGGGCAGCTGGCAGGACAGGGGAAGAAGCGGACGGGGGAGGAGGAGTATCCGGCGATCTGGGTTGCGTACGGGAAGCTCGTGAAGCTGTTCCGTCGGAGGGCCAACCTGACGCAGCAAGGCCTCGCGGACGCGACCGGTTACTCGTATGAGCAGGTGGCATCGATCGAGCAGGGGCGACGGCCGGCGAAGGCGGCGTTCACGGAGGCGGCGGAGCGGATGCTGGAGGCGGGGGGAGTGCTCCGGGAGCTCCAGGAGGAGGTGGACCGGGCCAAACTGCCAAAATTCTTCCAGGACTTCGCGCTGATCGAGACGGAGGCGGTGAGTCGGTTCGCTTATGACCCGTTGGTGGTGCCGGGGTTGTTGCAGACGCCGGAGTATGCGAAGGCGCTGTTCTCCGCGCATTGCCCTCCCCTGGACGAGGAGACCATCGAGCTGCACACAGAGGCCCGACTGAACCGGCAGCGGCTCCTCACCAGAGCACCGATCGTGCAGCTGTCGTTCATCATCGGCCAGGCGACGCTCGTCAACCCGATGGGTGACGAAGCGCTGATGCGGTCTCAGCTGGAGCACTTGCTCAAGATTGGTGCGATGCGCAACGTCGAGCTGCAAGTGATGCCGGAGGCTCCTGGGTACCACCCGGGTCTCAACGGAGCGTTCGTCCTCCTGGAGACCCTCGAACACCGCCACTTCGGCTACATCGAGGCCCAGGAGGTCGGCATCGTGATCAGTGACCCAGCAAAGGTCAGCGCCTTCGGTCTGCGATATGGCAAGCTGCGCTCGCAGGCCCTCAACGTCGAAGAGTCTGCGCGTCTCGTCGAACGGCTTGCAGGAGCAGCATGAAAATGGAGCGGGCTACCGAACACGACGGACTGCTGAACTGGCGCAAGAGCAGCTACAGCGGATCGGGCGGTGGCGACTGCGTCGAGGTTGGCGTCACGTCGGCCGAGATCCACGTACGGGACTCGAAGAACCCGGCAGGCCCCAGGCTCACGCTCGCACCCACCACGTGGACCACGTTCCTGGGGTATGCCGGGGCGCAGCCGCTCAACTGACCGACTCCGCGGGAGGTACCAGGCGGGGTGGCATGGGGCGGGGAGGAGTCGCGTGTGCCGCGTAGGCCCGCTCCTGCTCTCGATGCCAGATGGCCTTGAGCGCCTGGTCGGTCTGTGGCACGGCGAGTCCCAACTCGTTGAGGATTTTGCGGAAGAACAGCACAGGTCCGCCCGCAGGTGCCGTGACGAGGGCCGAGAGCAAGGGGCCGTCCGGGCCTGCGTTGCGGTCCACGGACACCAGCCTCATGCGCAGAGTGGCGTCTGGAAGAGTTATGCCACCTTCGAGGTCGAGGAGGTGGACCGTCTCGCCGCGAGACGCCGCCCTGAGTAGTTGGCGGGTCAGCCGTGCTTCCGATGTCGACGTGTCGGTCGAAGCCGCCGGCGCAGATGAGAACTTGGTGGGGATGGGGGCCGTCTTCTCTGCCTTCGGGACAGTCGACTTCTGCGCGTCCTGATGGCGCGTGAGGAACTCTGATCCGGCGATATCTGTACGAGCAGCGGTGAGGGCGTTCTCCAGAGAGCTGACGTGATGTTCGCGGCTCTGGGCAGCAGCTCGCGCCCTGGCGGGGACGCGTTGCATAGGCAGAGTGCCGAGCCATGCCTCGGCTCCACGGATCGACCGGTTGACCCGCTTCCGAACCGATTTGGTGAGGCGCGATCGCACTTCTCTGAGCTGGGCGATCAGTTCGCTCATTCGTGCATCGGTCCGGGCATGCTGCTTGGGCTCGCTTCGCCGCACCGGTGTGAGCACCTGGACGGACTTCCGAGGGCCCGGGGTTTTGGTGAGCAGATGCCTTTGAGCGGGGGCCAGATTCAGGCGCGCCCCCATGGCTCGGGCCGGCTGCCCGTACGCGGCGTAGGCGCGATCCCGTTCGACCACGGCCCACTGCCGGATCTGGGAGGAACCCTTCGCGTAGGGGACGCCGAGGCGATCGAGGATGTCCCCGAGGTACGGAAGCGGTTTGGTGCCCTCACGGAGTAGGGCGGATCTGACCGGAACGTACTCGGACAACGGCGAATCCACTTCCACGAGCAGATCACGGCGATCGGCGGCGGAGAGTTCCGCCGCGTCGAATCCGATCTGTTTGGCGAGAGCTTCCCAGGTCGTGGTGGCACCCAGCCGGGCGCGCTCCGCGAGCGCATCACGCAGCCGAACCACCAGGTCGTCCTTGGTGAGGACCGTCGGCTTGGCTGGGCGCTGCTGCATGCGAGCAGGCTCGGGCGGGGATACCTGTGCCTCGGTCGGCTGCTTGGGCTGAGACGGCGGGCGCGTGGCCGGTACAGGTGCGGTGCCTGCCATCGGGGGCGGAACCCAGAGGCCGGTGCGCTGGGCCTCGTTGACGTTCAGGCGGACATAGCGGTCGGTGTGCACCGCCCAGCCGCCGCCTTCGGTGACCAGCATGTGAGCCGAGTAGGCGGCGCGGTAGACGTGGTCAGCGGGCGGTGGGTCCGTATCTCCGGGGAGAGAGAGCAGGGCGCGGACGACGGGGCTGTCGACCGGCTTGACGTCGGCCACGATGAGGTGCCGATCGTCGTCGGCAAAGGGCGAGTTGGTGGGGGCCGAGGCCTCCGGGACGGGTACGAAGATCACCCCTCCCGCGAGTGGGAAGGTGAACGGCTTCGGACGAGGCTGCGATATGCGGATCGACTCGACGCGTGGGGTGATCAGGCCGGTCGGCGTCAGCTTGCACTCTTCGAGCGGGGTCCACTCGACCGTCCGGTCCTGTGTCTCGGCGCCGATGTGGACGCGACGCTCACCGCCGACGGTTTCGAGACGGACGCGGAGGCAGAAGCCGTGCCGGCCGACGAGTTCGCGGGTGACGGGGGTGTCGGGGCCGAAGACCCAGTCGAGGTCGTCCACGCCCTCCTCGGCCAGGTCGTCGGCGGAACGCCGCCAGGCGCGGTAGTCGAGGTTGCCGAGCTGGAATCGGAGCCTGCGACGGGCTCCGGGCAGGTCGACATCGACGGCGTCGCCGGGGCCGGTACCGAGGTCCCGGGTTTTGACCCTGCCACGTACCTGCTGCCTGCTGAGCAGGTGTTGTACGCCGCGCTTGATGAAGAGGTGGTCAGCGCTGGATTCGCCGTTCGCGGTGCGGTGGCAGACGGCGTTGGGGTGGTGGGCGAAGTGGCATACCTTGTTGGTGTAGCGACGGTCGCTTAACTCGCCTCCACAGCCACCCAGTTGTGTGCCGCACCAGTAGCTGTAGGTGGGGTGGGCTCTGCGCCACAGGTCCAGCTCGTGGGCGGCCATCGGAAGGATGACCGGGTGGTCGGAGTCCTTGTGACCGATGACGCCGGTCTGTACGAGCCGGTGATCGTGTCCGTACGGCGACATGAGACCTCGCGGTGAGGGTCGGCGCGGTGCGCGTGGGGTCGTCAGGTACGCCCGTCTCCGTACCGGGGCGTTTCGCCATCGGTACGGAGACGGGTTGTGCGCTGTGCGGAGGGGCGTCGCTCTAGAAGAGGCTTCCCTCGGGCCGGAAGAGTCCGTCGTCCTCGAAGTCGACCCTAGTGGTCTTCCGTGACTGCTCCGCCTTCTTGCGGTGTGCCTCGGGAGAGGGCGGGGGCATGTCCGGGTGCTTCTTGGGCTTCTTGTGCAGCCCGAGGAACACCTCGTCGGCGTAGGCCTGGTGGTTGAGCTGACGGAGCCGGTCGATGATCTCGGTACGGGCGAGGAGGCCGATGGTGTAGCGGGTGCCCTGATCGGTTTCGTGGAACCCGTGGTCGAGGGGGACGGTCACGTGGGTCGGGTCGGCGGCCGGCGTGGCTCCGGTCTCGTCCAGGAGGTCGTGCCACTCGTAGGCCTCGACGGTGGCCTTGTCGACCTCCTCGTGGATACGGCGGAGTTCGACGATGTCGGCATCTTGGCAGGTCGCGTCGTGGACGAGGTTGTAGGTGGCGGTCAGGCCGATGTTGCGGCGAATCATGAGCTCGCGGCGAAACTCGTCGAGATGGCTACCGGCTGTGCGCATCCTTCCGGTGAGGTTAGGAGTCGGGAAAGCCTCAAAGCCAGAGGAAATCGAATAGTTGGTCCGAGTTTCCAGCGTTGATGAATACTCGATGACCCACCAGAGATGGGGGGAGCTACTCAACGCTGCGAGCATCGCACGGTCTTCGGATGCGACAATGACAAGCATCTGGTCGAACACGTGCCGGGTCGGCATCATGACGGGTAGAGCGTACTTGCTGATCCTCGGGATGGAGATGCAGTTGCTGATCTTGCCGAGCTTATTCGTTAGAGCCGGTCTCTTTTCGGCATACTGCCACCAGTGATCGCGGTATACTTTTCGATTGTTTTGTTCGCGCTCTGGTTTGACGAGATCTACGACGCGCTGGAAAGGTTGCTTGTATTCGGCGGCGCGCGAGGAGGGCCAGTCGTGGAAGTTGATGATCCATCGACCAGAGTCGAGTGTGGGGCTATTTACTAGATCCTGACCGCCTACGTAGGGGTAGAGCACGTCCGAATTTCGCCCATCGGTGGCAATCCATGCGCGAGCTTCGGCTTCAGTTACTACGAAGCCAAGACCGACGATGTTGCTTCCCTGGAAGCATTGGTTGCGGTTTGATTCGAGCGACTCGACCCATCGAAGCTCCCGAGTGCCGGGGTTGAGTGCTGGCGTAATGCCATTCGCTACCTTTGTGCCGTCCAAAACAACCTCAGCAAAGTCGCTGATCGGCGATTTAGTTGCCCAGATTGCGCAATATTCAAGCGCTGCGGAATTTGACTTCCAGGGTGCGCTCTTGATGGCCCGATAAATGGTCACGCCCGCAGCGTGTAGTTGGTCGAGGCCAACGCTGCGCGATTCGCCTTGTGCGAGCGTATTCGTCGCTACCAATCCGGATTTTCCGTGTTTGCTGGTCAGTGTGTGAGTGCGTAGCTGAAAATAGGCTACTAGATCCGCACTACCCCGCTTGCCCCATGCAAGGTAATCCACCATGTACTCGCGATAAGCCTCGCCCATCGCGCCGGTCAGCTTCTGTCCACCCAAGAACGGAGGATTCCCCACCACCGCATCAAACCCACCCCTCTCCGCAAACACCTCCGGAAATTCCAGCGGCCAATGTACCGGCACCCTCCGCAGCCCGCCCTCCGGCAGCTCGCTCGCTAGCCACTCCGCCGCCTGCTTCCGCGCCTCCGTCACCACCACTGACTCATCCGCAACCGCCGCCGGCACCACGTCTCGAGCCAGTCGCGCCGCCGTCGGGAACAGGTCCCTGACCCGCTCGCCGCCCTCGTCCTCGTACCAGGCCACCCGGCCTGACGCGCAAGTCGCCAGTGCCGCGCCCGCGATCAGGTCGCCGACCAGCCTCAGCTTCGCCGTCTTATCGCGGACGCCCCGCAACAGTTCGCGCTTCTGGGCCAGTTCCTCTGGGCTGTCGCCCAGCTCCGTGATGGCGTGCCGAGCAGCAACCACCTCCGCCACCAGCGTCTCCGTGTCTGCCTCCGCGCCCAGCAGGTCGCCCTTCGCCACGTCCAGGTGGACCGCCGTCAGCTGGTCCATCGACGAGACGCCAAGCAACGAGTCTCCCGCCACCAGACGGTCGTCCAGGAACGTGAACGGGCGCTCCGGGTCCATCGAGACCAGCCACAGCGACAGCTTGGCCATCTCCACGGCCATGGGGTTGATGTCCACCCCGTACAGGCAGTGCTCGATGATCTGGCGGCGCGCCTCCACGACCACCGGGTCGGACTCCGCGTCCACCGACGTCACGGTGTCGACGCCCCGACCGGCGGCCCGGTACGTCACCGCGTCCTCGCGCTCCTCGCGCGCCCACGCTTCGATGAGGCGGTCGGCGAGGTACCGGCACGCCGCGACCAGGAACGCCGCCGAGCCCATCGCGATGTCCGCGACCTTCAGGTCCAGGATCTCGCTCGCGGACTTCGGGACCCAGGCCGACTCGTCCGCCGTCTGGAGCGGGCCCGGCTCGTACACCAGGGGCTCCAGCGCGTGCCGGACGACCTCCTCCGCCAGCGACCGCGGGGTGTAGTGCGTGCCGGTGTTCTTCCGGAGTGAGGACTCCGTGACGAACAGTGAACCCGCCCTGATCACCACCGGGAGGTCTCGCAGATCCCTCCGCAGCAGTCCGAAGAACGGCAGCAGCCGCTCCGTGAGCCCCGCGTCCCGTGAAGCAGCCTGGATTAGCCGCCGTGCCTCCGCGTCGGACTCGCCCTTCGCGCCCTTTGCCGGGGACAGCAGCTTCTCCAGCCTTGTCGCGTTCGCCGGCGGCTTGGGGTCCTTCCACTGCTCGAAGATCTTCTTCGCCAGCGTCTTGACGTTGCCGTTCGACTGCGCCGCAAGGGACTCCAGCTCCCGCAGCGGCACTTCGTGTTCCATGCCCGCGGGGCCGATCAGGCCCACCATGGTCTCGACGGCGCGCTCGCCGTCGTACGAGAGCAGGCCCTCGTACACGTAACCGATCTGCTCGACGTCGAGCGCGCGGAAGCTGAGCGTTCGGGTCTCGCGCTGCTTGCCCGTGCCGACGCGGACTTCCTGGACGGATTGGAGCATGTGCAGGACCGTGCGGTCGTCGATCGGCAGGAGCCCGGACTGGGACTCCAGCCAGGGGTACGTGCTCGGGTCGAAGATCGAGCCGTCGTACGCCGGCAGGACGAGCTCCGGGTGCTTGACGCCGCCGTGCACCGCGTGGAACAGCGCGATGAGCCGGTGCCAGGCCGCCGTCGTGTGCTCCAGGGACGCCTCGCCCTCGGCGTCCGCCCGTGCCTTCAGCTCAGCCCGTAGGAAGCGGGCCGAATAGGACTTCGCGTACACCTCGTTGTCCGCCGGAAGGAGCCCTCGTTCCTCGGCGAAGAGGAGGAAGACGACGCGCATCATCACCGCGACCGCGCCCCGGTAGACCTCGCTCGCTGCGACGCCGTCGGCGCGCAGGCCGGGTGCGCCGTTCTCCATCGTCCGGGCGTCGGCACGGCCGATCGCGTCGACCAGGAGCTCGACCGCCTGACGGACCTGGACGCCCAGGGCGTCGGTGACCTCGTCGCCCGCGTCCAGGCTCTTCCTCAGCAGGCCGACGAGGGTCTCGGACTCCTCGTACTCGAAGAAGCGCCGGCGGCGCAGCAGGGAGACGAAGGCGCGGACGACGTTCCGATCGGCGGCCGCGTTCCAGTCGATGGAGTCGAAGACGGCCGTGGTCGTGACGCCGCCGATCGGCGCCCAGACCAGGCACCACCAGCGGCCGTCGGTGAGTAGGCCGAGCGGGATGTCGTGGTGGCGGAGGAGGCGGGCCAGGCGGTCGGCCGGACTGGCCGCCCAGTCGCCGCCCCAGTTCGCACGCGCTGTGGGGGCGGTGCCGCTCGGCACGGTCATGCCGAGCACACGGACCCGCTTGGCGGCCGTGGTCGCATCCGGTTCGGCGGCGAGGTCCGCGCCGGGCTCGACCAGGGCGAAGTCGGCGCGCAGACGGGCGCCGTGCTCGGGGACGTCCAGCGTGAAGCGGTCCAGGACCAGGTCCGGTACGTCCTCGCCCTCCCCCTGCCGCAGGGCCAGCGCGTCGCCCCATTCAAGGAGCGAGCGCAGGATGTACGCGACCCACTCGTCCCGGCCTGCCGCGGTGTTGGTCTGCCAGTCGGCGTGCTGGGCGCGCAGACGGGCGCGCTCGTCCTTGTCGAGGGCGTCGAGCTGGGGCCAGGTGTGGAGCAGTACCGGCATCGTCAGGAAGGGGCCCGAGACCTCGGTGAGGTCGAGCCACTCCTGGTGCTGGGAGCGGCCGTCGAGCGCCTTGGCCCGGGCGGCGGCGAGTCCTCGGGAGGCGGCGGGGCGGGGGCTCATCGGCGGGCTTCCTTTGCGGGGATCACGAAGACGACGGCGACGGGGAAGAGGTGGGAGCGCGGCTCGTGGTAGCGGGCGGCGATGGTGGCGCGCTCACGCTCCCGCTCGGCAGACAGGGACTCGATACGCGCCTGCCAGCGTTCGCGGTCCTCGCGGTACTGGCGCTGCTCGGCGGTGGACACCTCGCGGGTGCCGAAGAGCGCGATCTGCTCGTTGTCGTCGTCGCCCTCCTCCTTGAGCTTGGCGCGCAGGGTGGCCTCGAAGCGGTCGAGGGTGGCCTGGATGCGGGCCTCCTCCTCGGCGCGGCGGCTGTCGAGGGCGTTCTCCAGCGAGGCGCGCCGCTCGCGGGCGCGGGCGGCCAGAGAGTCGTACAGCGGGTCCTTCAGTTTGGACCAGGCACCGGTGAGCTCCTGGCGCAGGGCGGGCGCGGCCTCGGTGCCGTCGGTGAGGGCGCGACCCAGGGCGGCACCTTGGGCGCCGACGGAGTCCCAGCGGCGGAAGCGACCCGTGTCGCCGAACCAGCCGCCTGCGTAGAGGATCTCCTCGTGCAGGCGGGTGCCGTCCGCGCCGACGAGGACGTACCGCGCGTAGGCCGAGACGAGCGTCGTCTGAAGAGCGGGGTCGTCGCTGACAACGGCCGCGACGCGGTGCAGGCCGACGCTGTCCGCGTTCCAGACCGCGGCGGTGAGCAGCCGGGTGGAGAGCGCGACCAGTGGGTGCTTCAGGTGGGCGAGCACGATGTCGTCACGACCGAGCGCGGCGATCTGCGGGTCGAAGGTGACGGGGCGCTGCTCGGCAGGGCGCAGCTTGTGGGCCAGGCCCCGGGTGGCGCGCTCCCACGTGCCGGAGAGCGGCGGCACGTCGTACAGGCCGCCCTCGAAGTCCACGCTGTGGTGGGGAGCGAGGGGCTGCTGGTGGTCGAGCGCGAGCGCGGTGTCGACGACGCGCTTGATGTTGGCCGGGGTCAGGCCGAGGGTGTCGACCGTCTCCTGGTACTGGTCGGCGAGACGCTTGGCCTGCGCGGTCACGTTCTGCTCGGCGGCGATGTCGCCGCCGGTCTTGCGGCCGGCGATCTGCCTCGGCTTCGCGTTCTCGATGTCCACGGGCATCTGGTCGCCGGTCATGCGCCGTTGTACGGCCTCGGCGATGACGGCGTTGACCGAGCCGAGGTCCTGTTCCATCTTGGCGACCTTGCGGGCGACGCGGGAGAGGAACTCGAGGTCGGCCTCGTAGGAGCCGGCCTTGGCCTTCTCCCAGCCGGCGCCGATGAAATGGGTGATCTCCGGATCCGTGCGCTGGCCCCAGCGGTCGATCCGGCCGATGCGCTGCTCCAGCTTGTTGGGGTTGAACGGGATGTCGTAGTTGAACAGCCGGTGGCAGTGGTTCTGGAGGTCGATGCCCTCGCTGGCCGCGTCGGTCGCCAGCAGGATGCGGACCTTGCCTTCCTCGGTGGCCGGATGGGCCTGGAAGCCGAGCCGGATCTCCTCGCGCTCCTCGGCGTTCAGCCCGCCGTGCAGCACGGCGACCCGCCCGCCGTCGGTGAGCTGATGCTGCTGGAGCAGGCTGAACAGCCACTTCTGGGTGTCGCGGTACTCGGTGAAGACCACGACCCGCTCGTTGAGCCAGTGCTGGTCGGGGCGGCAGATCGCCTTGAGCTCATTGATCAGCGCGTCGGCCTTGGAGTCGGCGGCGGCCTCGTGCATGAGAGCCCAGCGCTCCATCTCCCGCAGCAGCGTCAGCTCGTCCCCGTCCTCCTGCGGCGTCAGGCTGGTGGAGCGGGTGAGGGCCGCGTCCTCGGCGTCGGCCAGGCCGAGGTCGTCCAGGTCGGCGGCGAGGTCGGCGAACTCTTCCAGCCACTCGGGGACTTCGGCGGCGGCGGAACGCGTGCGGCCGTGTGTGTCGTCCAGGTGGGAGAGGTACACCTTGACGGTGTGCAGGAAGGCGGCGGGGGAGGAGAAGAGGCGCTTCTTCAGCAGCAGCGTGACGAGGTCGGCGGCACGGCGGCCACCGCGCGCCTTCGGGGCCATACGACGCTTGCGCAGGTCGGCGAAGCTGCCGAGCAGGCCGTGGATCTCCCGTTCCAACTCGGTGTATTCAACGGGGAGCTCGTGGGTCTGGCGGATACGGAAGCGCTGTGTACCGTCGGGGTTGGTGACGTTGACCTTCAGACGGCGTACGACCGTCTCGTCCCGGGACTGCTTGTCGGGTTCGACACCCCGGGCGAACTTCTGGTTGTCGATGAGTTCGAGCAGCGCGGTGTACGACTCCGGGTAGCCATTGTGCGGGGTCGCGGAGAGGAACAGCCGGTGCTCGAAGTGCGGCACCAGGCGCCGGATCAGCTTGGTCTGCTGGGAGTCGACCGCATACACCTGTTTGGGTGCGGCCGGTGCGACATGGTGAGCCTCGTCCAGGACGAGAAGGTCGAAGAAGCGGCGCTGCTGGGACCCGTCCTCCTGGTTCTCCTCCCGGGCCGGGACCACTTCGTCCAGTAGCCGCTGCGCCTTCGGACCGCGCAGCCAGGGGAGCGAGATGATGGTGAGCGGGTGGACCCGGAACGGATTGGCCGCCGTGCCGTGGGTCCGGCGCAGCCGTGCGCAGTGCTCGGAGTCGACGATGGTGAAGGTGAGACCGAACTTGTCCTGCAGCTCGTCCCGCCACTTCAGGGTGAGGCCCGCCGGGCAGACCACCATGACCCGGTGCGCCCTGCCGCGCAGCAGCAGCTCCTGCACGACGAGACCGGCCTCGATGGTCTTGCCGAGACCGACATCGTCGGCGAGGAGAAGGTTGACACGCGGTGCGCCGACAGCACGGGAGACGGGTTCGAGCTGGTACGGCTCGACAGCGACGCCCGAGCGGAAGGGCGCTTGGAGGGTCTTGACGTCGGCGGAGGCGACCGCCGACCAGCGGACGGCGTCGAGGAAGGCGGCGAGACGCGAGGGCGGGTCGAACTGGCAGGCGGAGGCATCGGGCAGCGAGCCCCGGTCCAGGACCCTGCGCCCTGGCTCGACCTCCCATATGACGGAGAGCGTGTCCCCGAAGCGGCCGTCGGCCACCGACTGGAGGTGGACCAGAGTGGCGGCCCGCCCACCTTCGGCGGGCGCCGCATCGACACCGGCGACGACCCAGCTCTGGCCGCGCACCTCGACCAGCTCGCCCTCCTGGGGCAGCTGCTCCGATGCGTCCGTGCCGCGATCCCGCCGGGCCGCCTGCGTCATGCTGTGCCTTCTCTCTGTGACGGGGCCGCGCCCTCGCATACGGCATCGACTTTACGCAATTCAGGACACGGAACGGGAAGCCGCCGTGGGCGGTATGTTAACCGAGGGATTCTGTTGTGAACATAGTTCACGCGTGATGGCTCGGATCGGGACTACGTGGAGCGCCGCTCGAAGCGATCGAGTCGTCCGAGGAGCGCCGCGGTCCTGGCGTGCCGGGGATCCGTGCGTGGCAGGACGCGCTGCTGGTCGGCGTCCAAGCCGGTCAGCTGGGCCTGAGCGCTCTCGATCTGGCCCCCGCGGGCGGTGAGCGCGGCGATCTCGTACCGGGTGTCGAAGACGGCCCGGTCCATCGGCCCGAAGACATGTTGCTGGACGGGGAGCAGTGCCTCGTACTCGTGCCGCGCCTCAGGAGTGCGGCCGAGTTCCGAGAGGCATCGGGCTGCGCCCGCGCGACACGCAAGGACATCCCGGTCTGTTGCCGGACGGTGCTGACGCAGGGCGC
Source organism: Streptomyces aureus (assembly GCF_001418135.1). Classification (GTDB taxonomy): domain Bacteria; phylum Actinomycetota; class Actinomycetes; order Streptomycetales; family Streptomycetaceae; genus Streptomyces; species Streptomyces aureus_A. The sequence continues at coordinate 27,527 of NZ_LIPQ01000101.1, read as the reverse complement.
CCCCGAGGCTGAAGAACACCTCGTACGCGGTCGTGAACTCCTCGGACTCGATCAGCAGCGCGGCGTAGGTGAGACGCAAGGGCAGCACCTCGGTGTCGTCGAGCCGTCGGCGCGTACCGCAGAGGTGTTTCTCCAGGAGGGCCGCGGCGGCGACATGCTCCCCCCGCGCCGCCAGCGCGCGGACCTCTTCGGAGAGGGACGCCGCCGACTGTGCGCCTTCCGCACCCGACGCGGACCGCGTCTGCGAGCTCGCGGGGGCGGGGCGGTCTGCCGACGGCGTGCGCGGGCCGGGGATCGTCTGTGGCTCCAGCCAGGTGCGAGCCACTTCCCGTACTTCCCGTACCGAGGGGCGATCCGCGGGGTCCTTGGCGAGCAGTCGCATGACGAGGTCGGCGAACTCGGACGGCAGGTCCGCTCGGTGCTCGGTGACGGGAGCGGGCTTGTCGTGCATGTGTTTGAGGAGCAGGGCGAGCGGCACGCCACCCTGCAACTCGAAAGGCGGCTTCCCCGCCAGGATCTCGTACAGCACGCAGCCGAGGGCGTACAGGTCACTCCGTGCGGTTGCCGGCTTGCCCAGTCCCTGTTCGGGCGAGATGAACCCCGGCGTACCGAGGAGATCGTTCGTCCCGGTGAGCCGTGGCGCGTCGGGATCGTCCTGCCGGGCGGCGGCGATGCCGAAATCGAGAACCTTCAGCGTCCCCTTGTCTGTCAGCATCAGATTCGACGGCTTCAGGTCACGATGGATGACAGGGATCTGATGTGCTTCGGCGAGCACCTCCACCGTCTGCACCGCGACGCTCGCGGCCAGCGTCACCGGGAACGGGCCGTGCTCCTTGAGGCGGTCGGCCAGGGTCTGGCCATGGACGAGTTCCATGGCGATGTACAGAGCGTCACTCTCGTGCCTGCCCGTGTCGTGGATCACGGGTACACCCGGGTGCCCGAGGCGGGCAAGGAGGTCCGCTTCCTGCTCGAAGCGCCGCTCCAGTCGGCTACTGCCTCCGCCGGTGCCGTCCAGACGCAGCAGCTTCACCGCGACGAGCCGATTGAGCCGGAGGTCCTTCGCCTCCCAGACTTCGCCCATGCCTCCCCGGCCGATGCGTCGGATCAGCTCGAAGCGTTCCTGGATGACTCGTCTCACACGCTCCCCCGGCCCCTGAATTGCGTTTGCCCCCGCTGGGTGCTCAGCATCCTCTCACCGCACCAGGGCGACGGAACGATCGTGCGTCGGAATCCGTCACACCGGATACGGTCCCTGGGGCAGGACGAAGGGGCGCCGCGGATCCTCGGGGCCGAAACTGCGCAGTGTGGCGGGCCCGGCGGCCGGGGTGGGCAGCCAGGGGCCCAGGGCGCCGTACACGTCGGCTGCCGATTCCGGCCGTTCCGTGCGCTCCTTCGCGAGCAGGGCGAAAAGCAAGGCCTGGAGCTCGTTCGGCACCTCCACTCCGTACTCGCCGAGAGCCGGCGGGGCCTCGTACAGGTGCCCGCTGACGACGGCCAGAGGGGACGTGGAGGGGAACGGCGGCATACCCGAGAGTAGATGGTGCAGCAGGCAGCCGACGCTGTAGAGGTCGCTGCGGGCGTCGAGTGGTGCGCCGTTCCCGGAGATCAGCTCGGGGGAGGCGTACAGGAGATTTCCCGGATGCTCGCCCGTGGCTGTCAGTCGCGAGCCGTCATCCACCACCAGCTTCACCAGGCCGAAGTCCAGGACCTTCACCACGCCGTCGCGGCGGATCATGACATTCTCCGGCTTGAGGTCCCGATGGATGAGGCCGGCGGCGTGTGCCACCGAGAGACCCGCGCAGATCTGCGCGCATACGGCCGCCGCCGAGGCCACGTCGAGGCGCTCGCGTTCATCCAGGACCATGTCGAGGGTCGCACCGTCCACGAGCTGCATCACGAGCCAGTGGAGCTCGCCCGTCATGGCGGCGTCGTAGACGGTCGCCACGTTTGCGCTGTCGAGTGCGGCAGCGGCCTTGGCCTCCCGCTCGAAGCGTCTACGGAACCGGTCGAGGTCTTCCTCGCTCGTGAGATCGTCCGTGGTGACCGTCTTGACGGCGACAGGGCGCTCCAGGTGAAGATCGTGTCCCTGCCACACGCGCCCCATGCTCCCGCGGCCGAGTGGACGGTCCAGCCGGTAGCGATTGCCGACTACGGTGCCATGGCCGATGGCGCGCATGACCCTTCCTTCCCGAGCCCAGGTCGTGGGGTGTGTGGGGCGATCGTACGGGGGCAAAGGCTTGGTGAATGAGCGGTGCGCACCTGTGAACAAAGTCAACGGGCGTAGTAGCCTGACGGTGGGGTGCGTGGGTGGTGGCCTGTTTTCGTGCTCCGGAGTGCCGATGATCCGGCTTTGAACCGTATATACGCTGGGAGACCGGATGACCTCATCACGCGCTGTGCCAGTGACCTTGGCCGAAATCGCGCGACTCGCGGGGGTGGGGCGCGCTGCTGTGAGTAACTGGCGGCGGCGGCACGAGTCGTTTCCCACGCGGATCGGTGGCACGGACGGGAGCCCGCAGTTCTCCTTGACCGAGATCGAGGCATGGCTGCGGGACAACAACAAGCTGAGGAAGTCCGCAGGTCGCGACTGGCTGTGGCCGCAGTTCGAGGCACTGGGTAACCGCGACGAGACGGGGCTTGCGATCGCGGCCGCCGGATGGTTGCTGAGCGGACGCGGTACGGGCAAGGGCGCCGAGTACCCCTCCGAACTTCCGGCCGCGGCACGGAAACTGGTTGCGGAGACACTGGAGCTCGGACGGAGCGAGGGCCCTAGCGAGACCTTCGAGTTTCTGCTGCGGCGCTGGCTCGACGTACATGTGCGCCAGATCAGCACGACTCCCGAACCGCTGGCCGCGATCATGGCCGACCTCGCTCTACGCTTCCGGGTCAGGCAGGGTGACGGGACGGACAACGGCCTGGTCACGGTCCTCGACCCCGCCTGCGGCACCGGACATCTGCTGGTCGCAGCCGCGGGACACCCCGGGGTGGTTCCGCTCGGCTGCGACAAGGACCCGGTGCTCGCAGCCCTTGCGGACGCTCGCCTCGCGCTCGCATCGCCCTCGGCACAGGGAGCGCCGAACCCCGAGGTCAGAAGCGGCGACTCCCTCCGTGCCGACCCCTTCGCGGGCACTCGTGCGGACGTGGTGCTCTGCAACCCTCCGTTCAACGAACGTGACTGGGGCTACGAAGAACTGGCCACGGATGCTCGATGGGCACACGGAATGCCGCCACGCACCGAGCCTGAACTCGCCTGGGTCCAGCACTGTCTCTCCCAGTTGCGCCCTGGAGGGGTTGCCGTCCTGCTCCTCCCGCCGGCCGTGGCGAACCGCAGAGCGGGACGCAGAATCCGAGGATCACTTCTTCGTACGGGGGCGCTCCGGGCCGTTGTGGCGCTGCCGCCCGGGTGTGCGGCGCCACACAGCGTCTCGCTGCAGCTCTGGGTGCTGCGACTGCCCACGGCCGGAGCCGAACCGCAGGGCCCCGGTGAGCTGCTCCTCGCCGATGGCGCCGCGCGCTTCCCCCGAGCCTCGGCAAGGGACTCCGGGCCGGACTGGGAGGCACTCGGCTCCTTCGTCCGAGCCGCTGTTGACGCCGCGGGGAGCGTCGCGACGGACAGCGGGGCAGCCGCCCGGCCGGAGTACGTCAGCAGCGTGCCCGTCATCGATCTGCTCGACGACGAGGTCGACCTCACACCCGGCCGTCATGTGGCTTCGGGGGCCTTGGGTTCCGCTCCTCCGCTCGGCGAATCCTGGAACGAATTCAGCGGACTGGTCTCCGATCTCGGTGTCACGGGCGGGCGCCTGGCAGCGCTGACTCTGTCGGACGCTGAGGAAGGCGCCCAGCCCACGACAACCGTGGGCGAGCTCGCCCGGGCCGGCGCGCTCACACTCAGGGCAGGCCAGCAGCCGACGAGCGGAACGGTGATCGACAGTCGGCCGGACGAGGGCGGGGTAGCGCTGCTCACCATCCCCGACCTGCTTCTCGACGGTGAGCCCGGCAGCTGGCTGAGCCATTCGGATGCCGAGGTGGAGGGAGCGGTCATCGTGGAGCGGGGGGATGTCGTGGTCGCGGGTGTGGCCAGGGCGTTCTCCGCTTGGGTGCATCAAGGCGACGCCATGGCGCTCGGGCCCCAGCTGCACGCGCTGCGCGTGCACCCGGAAAAGCTCGACGCCTGGTTCCTCGCCGGGTCGCTGCGGGCACCTGCCAATGCCCGGCAGGCGGGTACACACGCGTCGAGCTCCTCACGAGTCGATGTGCGCAGGTTGCAAGTGCGCCAGGTCTCGTTGGAAGAACAGCAGGTCTACAGCGAGGCGTTCAAGCAGGTGGTCTCGTTCGAGAGGCTCGTCACGCGGCTGAGTTCCCTCGGTGTCGGTCTCGTGCGTGGCCTCAGCGATGAGCTGGCGGCGGGGCGGTTGTCGCGTAAGGCGTGACGAAGCTGCTGGCCCGCGCGGCAGCGAGGGAGTGTCGGTGTAGGCGGGCGCAGGCCGGGTGCGGCCGGCACGCTACTCCTGAGGGATGTCGGGCCCGGCGAGCCGTTCGGTGAGATCGAGGTCGACCTCGCGCCGCACCTCCTCCACTTGCGCGGCCAGCGGCGCAGGCAGCCCTGCCGCCAGGTACCCCGCCTCCTCGACCACCCTGATCGCCGCCTCGATCTCGCCGAACGCGAGACGGCATTCGGCGACGCGGAGTCGCAGAACGGTCTGATCGGCCCGCTCCCGCGGCCCCTCACCGCGGGCCAGATCGTCGGCGATGGACTCGTAGAGATGCGCCGCGCCGCCACAGTCGCCGGCGATCCGCAGCCCATCGGCGGCCAGGTCCCAGACCCGGCGGACAAGGGGGCGCCGGGCGCCCCACTCCTGCCGGGCCCGGGGGGCGAGCTGTGCAAGGCGTCGCACGGCCTCGTCCGGGTCACCCTCCTGAATCTCCTGCTCGGCCGCATCGCAGAGCCGCTCGACGGCACGTACGTCCAGCCATTCGTCGTCTGCTTCGAAGACGGTCGGAACGGGCTGAGGAGTCGTCGCCGATGGCCCATCGCCCGGTTGGTTCTTCGGAAGACGAAACGGGGCCGTGGGGTCGTAGCGCAGCCGGGGGCGCGGTTCAGGTGAGCCAGGACGAGGTGTCAACGGGCTCAGGACATTGAGTACTTCGTCGATTGCAGGCCGCTGCTCGGGATCCTTGGCCAACATGCGGAGCAGCAGATCGTCGAGGGCATCGGGGATTCCGGCCGCGTAAGTGCTCGGCGGCAGTGGATCCTTGTGCAGATGCTGCTCGATCAGCCCCTTCTCCTCGCCGAGGATGAAGGGGGCGCGGCCTGCGAACAGTTCGTAGCAGACGCAGCCGAAGGAGTAGATGTCCGTGCGCGTGGTGGGCTCTCTCTCCAAGATCTGTTCGGGAGCCTGGTAACCGCGGCTTCCGAGCGTCGAGCCGTGCCTCGTGTAGTGAGTGACGCCGACGCCGATCGGCTTCGCGATGCCGAAGTCGAGGAGGACGACAACCCCTTCGTCGGAGACCATGATGTTGTGGGGCTTCAGATCCCGGTGTACGACGGGCAGTGTGTGCGCGCAGGCCAGGGCGTCCGCTGCCTGCGCGGCGACGGCGGTGGCCACGGTCAGGGCGAGCGGGCCGTTCTCCGCGAGGAACTTGTGAAGGGTCACCCCGGGGACCAGGCGCATGGCGAGATACGGCATGCCGTCGTGCGAGCCCCGGTCGTACAGCTCGGGGATCCCCTGGTGGGCCAACTGGGCGAGGAGGTTCGCCTCGCGGCGGAACCGGGCGCGGAGCATGTCGAGTTCGGCCAGCCGCTCGTGAGTGTCGAGCTGATGGAGGTCCTCGGTGTCCGGACGGAGAAACTTGACCGCGGCATCCCGCCCGGTCCGAAGGTCATGGGCGCGCCAGACCTGGGCCATGCCGCCCTTGCCGATCGCGGCGACGAGCCTGAAGCGCCCGCCGACGGTCTGTCCTGTCCGGATCTCCTGTGAGCCCATGTCCACCGTTGCGCCCCTCCGTACGCCTGCACTGCCTGGCGCACGCCAGCGTAGCGTGAAGTCGACCAATGATGGTCCGTGTGTGGACTTAGTTCACAGCTCCATGTCATGCTGGTGACGTGCTCAGGGCCTTGATGTGGCCGAGTGCATCCTGTCCGCGCTGCCCTCAGCAGGGGGAACCATGGAGAATCCGCCCGGGACCATCGGCCCCGGCTGGTTGATCAAGGTGAGCTCCAGGACGGCCCGTCCTGATCCCGGGGCCTGTCCGACCCATCTGCGCACCGCTGTCAGGCCATTGGTCGCCGCCGAACCGCCGGCGCCGTTCCGGCGGGCACCGCGTGAGGACTTCGCGCCCGGTCCGCTGTTCGCGGCCCTCGATCTGTGGGAGCAGGACGGCTGGCCGATCGGGCGGGTGCTCGATGAACTGCGCGGTACTCGCGGCGCCTTCCGTGGCCGAAGTGCGCCTGCGCATCCCTCCTTGATGGCCTGGACTGTTCAGGCGTTCGAGCGGTATGCAGCGGCCCGCGGTGAGGAGCAGGCCGCCGCGCGAGCGGCGGGTCTCCCGCCGACCGTACCCGTGCGGCTGGGATGGACGGCGCGTTCCAAGAAGAAGGACGCTCCGGACGCGCGCGGGGGTCAGCAGTACGAGCACACGGCATGGGGTCGCCAGTACGCTTCGGCGGACGGCTCCGTACGGGACCTGTGGATCCCCAGTCTCGGCCGGGCCAAGGCGGACCGGGCCGCTGCGGAGAAGGCGGCCATCGCGCATGTGATGGCCAACGGCGCGCCGACTCCGCGTCGCCGTCGTGGAGACACGCCGCCGAAGGATGCCACCGCCAATACGCGGCTGCCCGAGAGAGTGCGCGTCTTCGACTTCGGCTGTGCCGACGGCAGTGTCACCCCGCTGCTCGACTGGCACCGCACCGAAGTCCAGAACCGGTTCATGGCCGATGCGGCGCCCGCGTTCGTCGCCGCTGCGACCGGTGCCGGCACCCGGCCGGGCGCGAGCTGCGTCGACTGCAAGGCCATCAGCGGGTGCGCCGCACTGCACCGGACTCCGAGGCTTTGGGGCGCTGCTTCCACGGCGCCCATGCGCGGTCGCCGGTCCGTCTCGGCCTGGGACCTGCGTCTGCACGGCGAGTGCCCGGCCCAGTACCACCTGGTGCGGCAGTTGCATCTGAACGACCTGTCAGCGGAGAACGACGGCGCTCGCCGAGGCCGGGCCGTGGACACCTGGCTCAATCAGCGACACGCGGATCGTCCGGTACGAGGATGCCGCGACCTGCCGATCCCCGACGCCTCTTCGCTGCCCGCCGCCCACCCTCTGGAGGGCCCGCTCGCGCACGTGGCCGTGCGGATGCTGACGGAACATCGCGTGCTGTGCCCCTTGAACGGGATCGGGTCGAACGAACAGGTGCTGGTTCAGCACCGGGTGACCGCGTACGTACCCGAGCTCGACGTCGTCGTCTTGGCCGTACCAGACCTGCTCTACACCCGGCGAGGAGACTGGATCTGGCGGGAGACGAAGACCGCGTCCAGCCCTGTGTGGGAAGGCCGTTCACTGCTGCGGTCCTATCCCCAGCTCGCGCTGGCGGTGCTGCTGTTCTCGGCGGGCGCCCTGGATGCTGATCCGCGACGTTCCTGGGTGGAGTTCGAGCACCTGAGGGAGGGGCGCGGGGAGAGCCGTCTAGAGCGTATCGACCCCAGTCAACCGGTGGTTGTCGCCGAAGCCAGGGAGATCATTGCCGATCTCGCACAGCCTCTTCTGGACGACGCCTCGTACGAGCCCACGACCGGTCGACACTGCCACGGCTGCCAGGCGCGTACGTGGTGCAAGCCGGGCACCGCGTACGTCGCCGAGCACCCGCAAGGCGTCGGCCGCCACCCGGACGCCGCCGAGGCCGACCACTTCGCCGACCGGGGGAGCATTCATGCCTGAGCAGCCGCCGGTGCCGGATTGGCTCCTGCACCGCGATGTGGTGCTCCTGCGTGCGGTCGCCACTGCCGTCGTTCGCCTGGACGGGGTCACTCGTCTCGACTCGTTCTCGCTTCCCTACCCGGCTGAGGCACAGCGGGCCCTCGACGGGCTGGTGCTGGCGTGCCTTCTCAGTGGGGCACGGCCACCCTCGGGGATTCCGGAGCTGATGCGCTGGTGCCGGGCAAGACCACTGGGCAGCTGGCCCCTCGACCGGCTTCCCGAGGGGCTGTTCGCCGCCGAGGACCGTCTGATCGACGAGGACTCGGGACGGCCGACCCAGCTCTGCGACGAGCTCGCCGTCAAGATGCTCGGAGACAGCGCCGGACGCCAGTACGACAGGGTCGTCATCCAGGAGGCCATGCGTGCCTGTCGCGATGCCTCGTCCCCCGAGTCGTACACCGCCTTCCGTCGACTGCTGGTCACCCGCCCCGTTCTGACCGAGTCGGACTGGCTCGACATCGGCGCCGACCTCTATCTCGATCCGGTGAGGTTTCTCATCGACGAGATCTACGGCCCCGTGCCGGCCGGATCTCGCCGGGACGGCCTCCACCTCACGTGCGGGAGGTGTCTGACGTTGCTCACCCCGGTGGCCGGAGGCGGCTGGTGGTGTGAACGCGACCAGTGCCGGTTTCAGGGAGTCCCGCCCCACGGTCGAGTCCTGCCAGCCGCCGATGTGGGGGACATTCGGCAACTCCGCAGACCGCTGCGCCAGTTCGTTACAGGACCCGGACGGGCCGAGGCCGATCTGGAACAGGAACTTCGAGGCCTCGGGCTCGCCGTGGAGATGTGGCCGGGCTTCGACGCGTACGACCTCCGGGTCACCTTCCCCGACGGTCATGTGTGGGCGATCGACGTGAAGGACTGGGCGCATCCGGGCCTTCTGGGCAGGTCGGCCAAGGCCGTGCGACCCGACCCGCCCTACGACGAAGCCTGCTGGGTCGTGCCGCGCTTCCGGGTGCGGACACGGCGCGACTACCTGGATGTATTCGCACGAGAGCGTGCCCCGCAGGCCGGTGGCCTCAGGCTGCTGTCGGACGACGAGCTGGTGAGGACCGCTCGCGCTCGACTTCGCGGCGAGCGCGGGGCCACCGCACGGATCACGCCGCAGATCACGGAAACGAATGGAGCGAAGGATGCGTGACCGCAGCAGCTGGTACAAGCAGCTTGCCCGCGATCTGAGCCCCTGGCCCGAGGAGCACGCCGCCACGAAGCCCGCGATGCTCTGCCAGGTCGAACTGGGACTGCGCCTCCTTGAGAACCTTCAACCCGGGCGCGACGCCGCCGGAGTATGGGTACTCCTCGGCGGGTACCCCTTCGCCCAGGCCGCCGGGCTCGTCACCGGCCCCGACGACCGCGTGGCGCTGACCGCTGCGCGCCACCTGCTGTGGCCGATGCGGCGGCGGCGGATGTGGGAGCAGAGCCTGGAGGCGTACCTGGAGCTGCCGGAGCGGCTGCGGGCCTACCGGGTTCCGCCGGGCGGCGGCCCGGCCCGCAGGGTGATCCCGCCAGCGGCTTCCCACCGTTTCGCCGTGTACGACGCTGCGCTCGGCAGCTTGCCCGAGTTCTCCACGAACCCGCTTCCGCAGGCCGAGGCGGGCACCTACCGGTTCATGGACCGGCGCAGGTATTCCTCTGTCACGGTGCCGGCGGAGCTTGTGCTGGAACCGGCACCAGGACACGATCTCCGCGCCGGGAGACCCGGGCCGTCCGGCCCGATCGAGATTCCGCTCACCGAACTCGCAGCAACCGCCGAGTGGATGGATGAGGAGGAGCGCCGACGCACTCTCGCACCGGGCAACTGGGCGAATCGGCTGGACAGATTGGAGCTCGATACCCGTACTGCCGGGGGGGTGGAGTTCGCGAAGGCCGACGCGCTTCCGCTCGATCAGCTGACTCATCTCGTCGGCATGGTCGGGGCCGGGAAGTCGACGCTCATGACGCTGATCGCCGTATGGGCTTACCACCGTAAGCTGCGCATCACGCTGGTTGTAGGTGACGTCGCCGAACAGCTCACGCTGACCGAGTTGTTCCGTGGCTTCGGGCTCCGGGCCGCGCTCGTGCAGGGCGGCACCACCCGTCAACAGCACACCCAGCGCCTCCACCGTCGGATGGCCGCACGGGGCAAGCACTCCCTGCTTGCTCACACCGACCGGGCCTTCGCTCACCTCAGCACGGCCTGCCCCCTGGATGCGTTGCGTGGTCTGGAGGCGCCCGAGCCGCTTCGCCATGCCGACGCACCCTGTGGCGCACTGCATCCCGCACATCAGCGGACGGCGGTGCCGGAAGAGGCCGCCGCCGCGCGGGCGACCCGGGAGCTGGAGCGAGCTCGTGGCCTACGGCCCCATGACCGAGGCACTGAGACGCCGGAGGACGAGGAGCTGCGAGACCCCCATGCCTGCCCGGTCTGGAGCGCCTGCCCCCGTCACTCGGCGGCACGCGATCTCGTGGACGCGCTCATCTGGGTGGCCAACCCGGCGAGCCTCGTGCAGACGGCGGTGCCCAGGCAGCTCAACGCGGAGCGCCTGCGCTATATGGAGCTCGCCTGTCTGCGGAGCGACATCATGATCGTGGACGAGGCCGACCGGGTTCAGATGCAGCTCGACCAGATGTTCGCCCCCTCGGCCACCCTGGTCACCACAGGACCGGAATCCTGGCTTGATCAACTACAGACACACGAGATCGCGGAGCTGGCGCGACAGGGCCGGCTGCAACTGTCGGACAGGGACGTCGAACGATGGTCCGCGGCACTCGACGTGGTCGGCTCCGCTGCCGACCGGCTGTACGCCATGCTCATCGGGGACGAGCGCCTGCGGGACTGGGTTCAGATCGACTACTTCAGTGCCTGGACCCTTCAGGAGAAGCTGCTCCACGCCTGGTACCCGCTCCACAGAGCACCCTCGGATGGGGACTTCGAAGCCGATCAAGGCATCGAGGACGAGGACGAACTCTTCGAGGACGAAGAGGGTCTCGGCTCGCGCACGGCCGAAGCCGAGTCCGCCGCCGACGAACCATGGGCGGCCCGCCGTGACGAGGTGACCAAGCTGTTCGATGTCTTCCGCGACGATCCCCTCGGCGATCGCGGACCTCATGGAACGGTCGCGGACGGCCTGGCCCACCTTGCCCACGACCTCCTGCACACCCTCAACGAGAAGCTCACACGCAGGCGGGTGCGTGTACTCCTCGACCGCCTCCTTGAGGGGGCTCCGACGCCGGCTCAGCGTTCCATGCCGCGGCCCCCGGAAGGAAGGACTCCCGACCCTGAGCAGATCCCCTTCAGCGAGGAGTGGCTCGAGCTCAACGCGTTGAGACTGGAATTCACGCTCGTTCTGGCGGCCCTCCACCAGCGCCTGGACCGTGTGACCTTCCTTTGGCCCCAGGTGGAAGCGGCGCTCCGGCTCGACGCGGGCGGGCACGAACTCACCAGACGCCCGCCTCTCGACTACGCTCCCCTCCTGCCCGAGGCGCCGATGGGCAACGTGCTCGGCTTCCAGTACCTGCTGGACGAGCGGGGACGCGCCCCCGACCGTGAGGGACGTCGCACGGGCACGCTGCGCTTCTTCCGGTGCGCCGGCGTAGGCCGCGAGCTGCTGTTGTCTCTGCCCCAACTCGGCGCCGATCCCGGACGGCACAGGTCTGGCCCCCACGTTCTGCTGATGTCCGGCACCAGCTGGGCGGGCACATCGACCCGCGCCCATGTCCTCGCACCCGTCCAGGCGGTGCTCAAGCCCCAGCCGCAGGCGCTGGACTCCATCCGCAGGACAGTGTTCCGAACCGAGTTCCTGTACGACGACGCCGGGCAGCCGATTCGCCTCTCGGGGCAGGACCCCGAGAAGCGCCCCGACGTCCTGCGGCTTCTCGTCCACAAGCTTGCTCGCCCGGGCCGGGATGGCAGCCCCAGTCCCCTCCAGCACGAACTCGCTCAGATCGCCGACGAGCGTCGGCGGCGGGCACTCCTGCTCGTCGGGAGCTACCGGGAAGCATCGTCGACGGCCGATCTTCTGGACGAGATCCCCAGGTGGCGTGGCCGGGTGCGCGTGCTCGCTGCTGACGATGCCGAACTCGATGCCGCCATCAACGGCGAGGTCCCAGCCGGAACCCCGGCCACCGGGGCCGGAGCGGTGCGCCGCGGAGATCTGGCGTCCTTCGCCGACGACCCTGAAGCCGAACTCCTCGTGGCGCCCCTCCTCGCTGTCGAGCGAGGCCACAACATTCTGACGGTCCCACAACGGCCGGGCGAGGAACGAGTCGCCGCATTCGGAACGGTGTTCTTCCTGGTTCGCCCGCACCCGCGTCCGGACGACCTTTCCCTCGCGGTTTTCGCGATCAACGACTGGGCCACCCGCTTCGTTCGTGACCAACCGGGCCTTGCCCAGGGCACCTTCAGCGAGCTGGTGGGCAAGGCGGACGATCTCGATGAAGCGGGGGGCGCCTTCCGGACGACCGCGCGCGGAGTGTGGCGACATCTGCTGTCGCGGCCCTACATCTACTCGATGCTGTCCGACGCCGAGAAGAGGTCCTTCGCCTGGGACCAACTGGTCACCATTTGGCAGGTCATCGGGCGACTGGTGCGTGGCGGTGTACCCGCTCGGGTCGTCTTCGTCGACGCGGCCTTCGCGCCCCGGCTCGCCGCGTCACGAGCCCGCGCGACGTCATCAGGCCGCCGCCCGCGATGGCACAAGGATCCCGGGCTCCTCGTAGCGCTGCGCGGTGTGCTGGCTCCCTACTTCAGCGCGGACCGTGCCCACCAGGTGTTCCCTGACCCTGCTGACCCCTCGCTGGTCAGGCTGCTCTATCGCCCGTTGTACGAGGCGTTGTGCGGCATCGAAACCGACTGCTGAACCGAATCCCCGACCCCGAAGCCACGACAGCATTTGGAGAACCGACATGTACCAGAGCATTCGGCGCGCCGCGTTCCATCTCGCCGAGGGCGCCGCACCGTGGACCGCAGACTTCCGCGCGCTCCGGTTTCCCGAGCACTGGCATGAGGGGCTCCTCGAACTGCACAACCATGGACGCACGGAGGAGGGGCAGCACAAGAACATTCCCACCCGGCGCCTGGACGCTGTACTGCAGACCCTCGCGCCCGACGTGATCGTGAGACCGCGCCCACGGCCGCCCGTCGGGGACGGCCCCATGCCCGCCGAGGATTTCTGGATGTACCTGCCTGCCGATGTCTCGGACCCCCTGCCCCCCGACACGCTCGGGAAGCTCCTGGACGCCTGGCTGCGGACCCTGGGCCCCAGGGAAGCGGCCGAGGACCCGAAGTTCCGTTCCCGCCTGCTTGATTGCAGTGCTGAGCTGAAGCGGAACCTCCCGGGGTGGGAAGCGGTTCCGGGAGTGGATCTGCTGAATACCCGTGCGACATCAGGTGGAACTGCGGCGCCCGAGGCCAGGCAGTTCCAACTGGCCACCGATGCACTGGCGCGTCGCATCCTTGCTCTCGACCCCTATCCGTTCGACGGCGGCGAGCTGCGTTTCCGGGCCCTGTCCCGAGGCCCCCGTGATCAAGGGGCAGAGCTGATGTCCCAACCGCTGCAACGCACCATCAAGCGCCAGGACTGGTGGTTCTCCATCGTCCTCAACATCTCCTTGCACACCACCCCGTTCGATCCCCGGCCCCGGCTTCACCTGCACTGGGGTGTACGCCGCTGGGCCACGCACACCAGGTCCGACAACGGGCGCCTGCCTCTTCCGTACCGCGAGGCCACCACCGTCTACCTCCGGCCCAAGATTCCCTGGCTGCCCGGAGCGCCGGCCACCCAGCGATATGCCCTGGCCCGTCTGAAGCGGGATCGCGCCACCGACACCTACTCGTGGGTCGGGAACGACCCGGCGGGCATCCTGCACAGGCTCAGCGTTGCCGGGCATTTTCCTGACCCGGACCAACTCCTCAAGGATCCGAGCGTGTGGATCGGCGACGGTACCGGTGTCAGGGCTGCCGTGGTCCACAGCGCGCGCATGGGCGTCCACGAGGTCGGCCGTGGCATCATGCCTAACCAGACGGCCGAGCTGACCGCATGGGCGGAACAGGCTCTGCCCGAGGGGGTGGCACGTATCCCTGACCTGTTCCGTGGCCGGGGCAAGGGCATCGGTGCTCCTGAGAACCGTCGGCCGAAACCCAAGGACACGGAGAAGAAGGCGGAGGAACTGCGCGCTGCCCATGCCCGGCGGACTGCGCTCGCTGCCTTGTCCCGCCTCACGGGACTCGCCACCGAGCGGGACGGTCTGCCAGTGGTGGAAGCCAGACTCTTGTGGCAGACAGCAGAGCTGCGGCGTGAGGCCGTGGAGGCATTCGCCGGTGTCCTTGGTCTGGACGGTGATGGGGGAGTGAGTGGAGCGGCGGCGGTGGACCAGGCGTTCGACGACGCGCGGCCGGGTGCACCTGTGGTCCTGGAATGGCAGACGCCAGAGCTCGTACTGAGACTGCGCTGCCTTCCCCTGGTCGATGGGCTCGGCGACCGTCTGGCCTTCGACACAGCCGTCAAGGGCAAAGGAGCCCGAATTGCCGCTGCCGTCACGGTGCGGCGTCGCGACCTCCGCGAGTGGGTGAGGGGAGACGGCGCCGATCCGTCCTGCCCCGGACTAGCTCTGGTCGAGATCGCACACCGCAGCACCTTCCGACCGAGAGAGACGGATCCCAAGTTCGCCATCCGGCTCGGGTGCGCCGACGCGGGGTTGCTCACCCAGTTCGTCGTCACCCCATCCACGGACCGGCAGATCAAGAACGCCGACAATCTGGAGCACCGTGCCCAAAATGCGTGGCTCGACGGACTGCGCCAACTCGGCGTTCGCGTTCTGCCCCAGCACACGCTGGGCGGTGACCTCCCGGAGGGACTGCAGTACGCCGCGGTGTGGATGGTCAAGCGCCGTAAGGACGGTCCCACCCGGCTGCCGAAGCATCTTCCGGTTGCGGTGCGCGTTACTCCGATTCCTGCGACGCAAGGGCTCGCGGTCGTTCGCGGCTGGGACGACGACGCCTGTGACTGGATTCCCTATCCCCGTTTTCTCCTGGGGCTGGTGAGGAAGGCGGAGATCGATACGGATGCGTACACCGATCCTGATCCGATCATCCCCGGTCAGCGCGATGTCACGAGTACCAACGGGACTCCCGTCACGGTCAAGCAGTGGCGCACCAATCTGGCGGAGCAGCGTCGAGAGACCGCGAGCTTTCTTCAACGCATGCTGCACTCATTGCGGGGAGATCCCACGGTGCTCATCACCCATGCCCAGAACAGCAGGCTTCACTGGCCCTGGCTGCAAGACGGTCAGACAGTCCGTGACCTTCTCAAGACGGGTCACGCGCCGGCCGCGCGCTTCGACAACGAGCTCCGCCTCGTGCGAGTACGAGGACGAGGCGGCCGGGAGACCGCGCAGTGGTGGGGCTTGGCTGCGCCGGGCAAGCCCCATGGTCAGCCGGCCGGCTTCTGGGCGGAAGTGGTGGGCGACGGTGAGCGGCGGTCACCACACGAAAGGGTCTTCTACAGCACGACAGAGCGCCCTGGCTCGTTTGCGATCTCACCGGCGCTCGACCGTGTCGCCACGCGGATCAACGCCGCTGGACATCTGACGTCTCAGGCGGGGACCGGGGCCTGGAACCCGGCACTTGTCGAAATTGCCGTACTCGGCTGTCACCCGGGTGAGGACGCTCCTGGGCCGGCTTCCGACGGGCCTGACGAACCGGAAGCAATTGCCCTGGCGATGCACCAACTCCGCCAGGCCCCGGACTACCCAGTGGCGCTGTCCCTTCCGTTGCCACTCCACCTTGCGGGCCTTGCCCAGGCGTACGTGTTGCCGATGTTCTCGTCGGATGACCCCGGCGTGGAGGAGCCCGGGGACGGATCCACGGTGGCAGCTACGGACGGGGACAACGACGATCGTTTGCATGACGCGGATCCTGACCTCACCGAGGCAGCTGGATTGTCTGCCGAACCTGACGAACTCGAACAGCTCTCGCTCTTTTGATCTCGGTTTCGTGCCCCGGCGGGACGTCTCTCGCCGGGGTTCTCTCTGGGGGTACGCCAAGCCACATCTCTGACTCTCTCGGCTTTCCCCACAACACCGTCCCGGCGGGGGCGACGGATGCCGATGCCCGACACGCCTCCGCCGCCACGGAGTACCACCCCGGCCCGGTGTCGACGACAGAGCCTTTCCCTGGACCTCACCGTGTATAGCGCCGCTCTCTATCGGCTATGAAGGAGGTGTTGTCCGCTTTCAGCCCGCTGGGCAAAGGATTCTTGGCCGATGCCATCACCAGCACCACGTCCTTCGCCGACTCCGACCTTAGAGGCAGCCTCCTGTGGTTCACCGAGCGGGCCCGTACCGCGAACCAGGCTCTCGTCGATCTGCTGTCGGCCATCGCCCGACGCAAAGGCGCCACCACCGCGCAGATCGCACTGGCCTGGCTGCTCGCCCAGCCCCCCTCGATCGTGCCGATCCCCGGCACCACGAAGATCCACCGCCTGTAGGAGAACATCGTCGCGGTTCACATCGAGCTCACCCCGGAGGACCCGAAGGAGATCACCGAGGCCGTGGACCGGGTCGACATCCGCGGGGATCGCTACCCCAGAACACATGCAGCGATGGGCTAATTACTCATACCGGTCCCGCAGCCGTGACGCTCGTGTGACGCTCTGGGGGCTAAAGTAGCAGGACGCGAGGACCAGAAAGCGGTCTTGACCAGGGGTTTCTCCCGTTCCGTCTCCTGCGACACCTTTCCGATGACGCACCACGTGGAGTGCGTGGCGATCCTTGAGCCAATGAAGAAGGACGCCTGACCTGCGGTTTGCGCGTGTGCTTTATGGGCGGTGTGGGCGTTACGGGCGATATTTTGACGCTGGAGCGACGCTCGTGACGCTCTTTCTGGCGAGGCGTCACCTGGCTGATCGTGCAGGTCATGCTGGGGGGCGCTTGCCGAGTGCCGGCTTTGCGGGAACTTGACGAAAATCAGCCGGGTTTCAGCGCCGCTGATTGCGGCGGCAGGTGCGCTGCCGCCGTACTTCGGCGGAACGGGCCCCAGTCGGTGGGTCCGTAGGGGTTCCAGCCGCGCATGAACGGCCTGAGATCCCCGGCGCGGGGTTACCGTTTGAGGGGGTTCAGGCGCTGCACGTGGCTCTCGGCCCATGCGATCCATGACCTTCTCGGCGGCGACGCGGGGGTGGTCGGCCGCGAGCATGGTGACCTCCTCGGCGTCGGAGGTCAGGATCGTGACGCGGCCTGGATGGCGTCGATGCGTAATTGTGGCCGTGGAGATCGGCCGCGTGCAGCAGGGCGGCGGACTGGGCGAGGCCTGGGCGATCGGCTCGACCCCCGGCACGTCTCCTGCTTTCCCTGCGCTGCGCAGTCGTGAAGGCGATTCTCCTGGGGGGTGCGCATCCACGGCAGGTGGTGTTGCCAGTACTGATGCGCCTTTGCTGAGCCCCGTCGTGTGCCGGGTCCTCACGGGCTCAGGTGGACCTGCATGACCGCCACGGCAAGCGGTGGAAAGCCCCTCGACGTCAAGATCCACCGGCTCGCGCGTCCGGGCGGTTGAGTCTCCAGCGGCTGGAGGGTCCAGGATCTCGCCATGGAAGACGAACGCCCCGACGTGCTCACCATCGGCCAGCTCGCGCACCGCACCGGACTTCCGGTGCGCACCCTGCGCTTCTGGTCGGACGAGGGAGCGGTGCCGCCCGTGGCCCGCTCCGCGAGCGGCTACCGACTGTACGACGCCGAATCCGTGGCCCGCGTCGAGCTGGTCCGCACCCTGCGGGAGCTGGGCCTCGGGCTCGACGACGTGTGCCACGTCCTGAGCGGCCGCACCACGGTCGTCGAGATCGCCGACGCGCACGTGGCCGCGCTCGACGCGCAGATCCGCTCCCTCAAGGTGAGCCGGGCCGTCCTGTCCACCGTATCGAAACGTGGTTCGACCGCTGAGGAGACAGCGCTGATGAACCGGTTGGCACGGCTTTCCGCCGCCGAACGCAAGCAGATCATCGACGAGTTCAAGGAGGAGGTGTTCGGCCGTCTCGACCTCGACCCGGGCATGCGTGACCGCATGCGCACCTTCAGCATCGAACTGCCCGACGACCCCACACCCGAGCAGGTCGACGCCTGGATCGAACTGGCCGAGCTGGTGCGGGACCCCGGTTTCCGAGTCCGGATGCGCACCATGCTGGAGCTGTGCACCCCGGTCCCCGGGCAACATCGTGCCTCCGGGGCGTCCATCTGGTGGGCCAGGCAGGTCGTGCAGACCGTCGCGGAGGTGAGAAAACGCGGGATCGCCCCCGAGGGACCGGCCGCGGTCGAAGTGCTGTCCGAGCTGTTCGGCGACGCCGATCGGGCCGCCGTGCTGATATGCCTGGAGGCCGGGATCGAGGCAGGGGCGGACCGCTACCGCAGGCTCGTCGCCCGCGTGCGCGGACAGTACTCGTCTCCCGACGCGTCCGAGGAGCTGGAGTGGCTGGCGCGAGCCCTGCGTGCTGCGGATCAAGCCTCCGCGGCCGCCCCGTCCCTGCCTCGCATGGGTTGAGGCGAGCCGGGGCGAGTCGACGCGAGCCGTGGTGTTGACCGCCGAGCCAGATCAGCTTGCCGGGCCGGCCAAGCCACTGCCGCGTAGTGGCGAAGCTTCAGTTGAGTGGAACCCACGGGTTTCCACATGTGTCGGGGATCACGTCGGGGGGAAAACCCGCGGCCCGGCTCGGGCGTCTAGGGGGTGTGAGATCAGTGAGAGCAGCGCTGCACGAGTTGGACGAGGAGCGTCTCGTCCGACTGGTGGCCAAGGGCGACCGTGCCGCGTTCGAGGAGTTGTACCGGCGTACGTCGCCGTGGATGGCGGTGCGGCTGCGCCGCCGTTGCGCGGACGAGCAGATCGTCGCCGAAGTCATGCAGGAGACGTATCTGGCGGTGTGGCGCGCGGCGGGTGCGTTCGCCGGGGCCGCGGCCGGAGGAACGGCCCTCGGCTGGCTGTGGACGATCGCGGCGCGCCGCCTCGTCGACGCGTTCCGGCGCAGGGCCCACCACGCGGAGCCGCCGCCCGCGGCCGCCCCGCAGTCCCTGGCACCCGCCGCCGAGGAGGAGGCGCTCGCGGCGACCGTCGGCGGTGACGTCGGCGATGCGCTGCGGCGCCTCGCGCCGGAGCTCAGAGAGGTACTGCAGGCCATGGTGCTCGACGGACTGTCCGTCAGGGAGACCGCGGTCCTGCTCGGACTGCCCGAGGGCACGGTCAAGACCCGTGCCCGCCGGGCCAGGATCGCGATGCGGAGGACGCTGGCATGAGCGTGGAACACGCGTCGATGCGGCTCATCGACGGTTACGCGCGCGGCGACACGGACATCGCCGCAGACGAGGTGTGGGCCCTGGAGGCCCACCTGGAAGCGTGCCGGGTGTGCCGTGACCGGCTGTCGGCCGCCGTTACGACGCAGGCGACCGCCGTGGCGGCACTGGTCGACACGGTGTGGTCCGGCCTCGGCCCCCAATTGGCCGCCACCGCCACGATGCCGCGCCGGCGCCGCTGGTCGGCGTGGATGTCCGCGTGGATGACGCCGGTGATGGTGCCGTGGCTGGCCATGGTCGTGAGCGTGACACTGCTCGCGCTCCTGCTCGACCTGGTCGGCACCGGATCCAGCGAGGTGTCACTGGTACGTCTGCTCGCCCCGGTCCTGCCGGTGCTCGGCGTCGCGGCGTCGTGGTCGCGCGGGCTCGACCCGGCGTACGAACTGACGGCCTCGGCACCGAGAGCCGGGCTGTACCTGGTGCTGCGGCGCACCGCCTCCGTGCTCGCCGTGGTCGTCCCCGCGCTGCTGGTGGCCGGATGGGTGACGGGGATGACGGCCGCGCAGTGGCTGCTGCCCTGTCTGGCCTTCACGTCGGCGACCCTGGCGCTCGGCGGTGTCGTCGGCGTGACCCGTGCGGCCGTTGCGCTGGTGGCGGTGTGGGCCGCCGTAGTCGTGGCGCCGACCCTCGTCGCCGGCCGTACGACCTTCGCCCTGCAGACGGACGGTCTGCCCGTGTGGGGGCTGGTCCTCGCGCTCGGCATCGGAGTCGTGATCGCCCGCAGGGGAGCGTATTCCGTGCTGGGAGCCCATCGATGACCATCGGCCTCGCTGGTGTGTCCTTCCCCGGCGATCTTGTGGCGCGCATCCCGATGAGTGGCTGAAACACCACTGCCACACCGGCATCCCTGGGTCTCCCGGTCCCACGAGAGACCGGAATCAACCCACCGACAACGTAAGGACCACCACATGATGACCGCCGTGAGTGCGGCCGACGTCGCGCCGACGGCCTACGCCTGGGAGATCCAGGCCAGTGGGCTGAGGGTCAGAGTCGGCAGGAACCGGATGGCCGTCGACGGGCTCGACCTGTCACTGGGCACCGGCGTACACGGACTCCTCGGCCCCAACGGGGCGGGCAAGACCACCCTCATCCGGACGCTGGCCACCGTGCTGCGCCCCACTGAGGGCACCCTGGAGCTGCTCGGAGAATCCGCGGGCGGCATGGGCGAGCACCGTGCGCTGCGCCGCCGGATCGGTTACCTGCCGCAGGAGTTCGGCTACTACAAGCGCTTCACGGTGCGCGAGTTCGTCGAGTACATGGCGTGGCTGAAGGAGGTGCCCAAGGCGGACATCCCCGGGGCGGTGCAGCGCGCCGTGGAGCGGGTGGGTCTGGCGGACCGCGCCGACGAGAAGATGAAGGCCCTGTCGGGCGGCATGGTGCGCAGGGTCGGCATCGCCCAGGCCATCGTCAACGACCCGACGATCCTTCTGCTGGACGAGCCGACGGTCGGCCTGGACCCGGCGCAGCGGCTGCGCTTCCGCGAGCTGCTGCAGGAGCTGGGCAAGGACACCTGCGTGCTCGTCTCGACCCACCTGGTGGAGGACGTCGCCGCCGCCTGCACCGACGTGGTGCTCTTCGCCGAGGGCCGGCTGGTCTTCCAGGGCCCTCCAGACGAGCTGGCCTCGATGGGCGGCCCCGAACATGTGGGCGACAGCCCGCTGGAGCGCGGCTACTCGGCGCTGCTGCAGGGCCCCGAGCAGGGAAGGGGCGCCTGGTGAACATCCGCGTCCTGCGCATCGAGCTGAAGCGCTCCATCGCCCCGTGGGCCGGCGCCGTGGTCCTGACGACGGCGCTGGCGTTCCTGTACCTGCTGGACGCGGCGTGGTGGAGGGGCACCACGGCGTGGACGGCCCAGTGGACGTCCATGGCCCTGTGGACCCGCGCCATGCTGGGCTACCTGTGGCCGCTGGCCGTGGGGCTCGGGGCGCTGCAGGGCCTGCGCGACCGCCGCTCGAACATGTCCGAGCTGCTGACGGCCACATCGCGTCCCGCCTGGCACCGCGCCGCCACGCTGGCGGGCACGACGGCGATCACCCTGGCCTCTGCCTTCGCGCTCCTCGTCCTCGTGGGCGCGGTCCAGGTACTCCCCAACACCGAGTACACGCACCTCGGATGGCTGCCGATCTCGCTGGTGGGCGCCCTCTCTCTCGTCGCGGGAGCCGTGCTGGGCATGGGGGCCGGGCGCGCCCTGCCGTTCGCGCTCACCCCACCCGCGCTGGCAATGGGCGCCTTCGTGTTCACGGCTCTCATGCACATGTCGTTGGGCACGGAGCCGAACCGGGTCTCGCTGCTGTCACCGGCGCAGGAGGTGCGCGAGGTGCTCGTCACGCTCTCCGCCTCCGTGCACGTCGGGCAGACGATCTGGCTGCTCGGCATGGCCGCGACCGGCTTCGCGCTGCTGGTCGCCGCGACCCCGCGCGCACGGCTGCTCGCCCTGACGCCCGTCCTGGCGGGCGCGGTGATCGCCCTGCTCGTCCTCCCCTCCGACCCCCGCCGGATGTATGTCGTCGACGAGGCCGCCGCGGAGCTGGTGTGCGACGGCCCGGTGTGCGTGACCAAGACGCACCAGACGCGACTCGCCGACCTCGCGGGTCCCGGTAAGGAGGCGCTGCGCCTGCTGCACGGCGCCCTGGGCGGCCAGGCGCCGGTCTCGGTCCGGGAGAACACCGCCGTACTGCCCGACGGCTCCACGCCGCAGTGGTCCGGCAAGACCGTACTCTTCGACTTGGACGACGACATCATCGCCGCCGCGAAGGGCGAGGAGCTGACCTGGGCCCTGATCGCCAAAGGCATGGTGCCAGGGTGCGCCCCCGTCGGCTGGAGCAGCTTCGGGAATGATGAATTCGCGCAGGCCGTCGCGGTGGGCTGGGTCCTCGGGGACCTCAGGTCGCTGCCCGGCACAGGGTCAGCAGGTTTGCGCCGCAAGGTCGACGCCGAGGCCGGCCCGGTGTGGACGGAACTCAAGGCGCTGCCGCGGGCCGAGCAGTTCTCGCGGATCAACGCGATGCGCGCCGCCGCGCTCTCCTGCAAGGGCGACGCGTTCGACGCACTGAACGGCGGTGCGTCCCGATGAGATGGCTGACGCTGTACGCGCGCTCGCGGCAGGTACCCGCGTCACTCGCCGCAGTGGTGATCAGCGCGGTGGCGGTGTGGGCACTTGCCCGGGACGGGGGCGACGGGCCCGGTGATCCGCGCCTGCCCGTGCTCATCCTCGCTACGGGGGCGATGGCAGCCTCGATCGGGCTCAGGGGGCAGGACCTCGCGCTGGACCGGACGGCCGCGATCGGCTGGGTGCCCCGAAGAGCGGCACACGTGCTGCTCATCGGCGCGGTCGTCGGCACGGTGCTGCTGACAGTGCAGACAATGGGCGAGGACATGGCCACCACCGCGTTCGTCGTCCGGGACAGCGCGGGCATGATGGGACTGGTCGCCCTGGGCGCGGCGCTCTTGGGCGGCCAGTACGCCTGGACGCTGCCGTTCACCTGGCTCGCGTTCTCGTTCTTCGCCCCGCCCCCGACGAGTGCGCCGATGCAGGTGGCGACCTGGATGCTGCTGCCGCCCGGCGCGGCAGCGGGCACCTGGACGGCCCTGGTCCTCACCGTCGCCGGCACCGTGGCCTACGCCGTCGCGGGACCGAGGCGGTAACCGGATCGGGCCATCGGACCGGGACACGGTCGTGGCAGCGAGGGCCTGAAAACCTGGCCACCCGAGTGCACAAAGACGCCCGGCAGCGGCTCGCGGGCGTCGACCTGGACGGGATCGGGCTGGAGGTCGCTGCGCTGTGCCGGGGCGGCGAGAGTCGTGATCATGGAATACGGCTCCGCGAGCCGGGGCTTCCGCCGCAGCCTGCCCACGGTGCTCGGGGCAGGTTCGGGAGCGTTCGGTGCGTGGTGGGGGGCAGCGAGGTCGACGCCCTCGATCGACTCCAGCCGGTCGGGCGAGACGGGATGCGAGGGACGGTCAAGGTGGGCGAGCATGCTGCACTCGACCTGTGCTTGTCCCGCTTTCTGGAGCCTCAGGCTCGCTTGAGCCCCGCCGAGCGCATCAGCCGGTGTGCCTCCCAGCGGTCCGCAGTATGCCCTCACCGGCACAGCGGCTGTGACGCTCCGGGCATCCGACAGCCCACTGGCGGGATCGAGAAATGCAGCCTGACCTGCAGGTTCTCCCGCCTCGGCACATCGTGACACGTTTCCGACGACCCGCCATGTCGAGTGCGTCGCGATCCTTGAGCCTGCTGGAAAGGGGCGCTGACAGGCTGTTTCTCTGGGTGTGCGTTATCGGCGTTATGGGCGATATCTTGACGCATGTTCGACGCACGTGACGCACGTTTGACGCATGGATGGCGTGATGTCTGATGGCCTCCGGCGCTCGGGAAAGGGCTTGAGGTCGTCGCCGCTCCCGGTGGGCCGGAGGGTGGTTCCCGAGCACGGCCGGACTCGTGATCGGTGCCGCGTGGCCGCAGCGGTGGAGCGCGCGCCGGTCGGTCCGGCGGCGCCGGTGATGACCGGGCGTCGTGCGACATGCACGACCGTATGCCGGAGGAGCTGAACCCCTCGGGGCCTGCGGCCGTACATGGCGTCGAGGCCATCGGAGCTCCAGACGGGTGCGTGCGATGGCCAGTTCATCCAGACGGCAACCCGTCGGCCTCCTTGCCAGGGTGCCAGCGCCATTCCCTAAGGACCACAGACCTATGACGATGATCAACAGCCCGCTGCCGGAGGGTGACCGCGAGATCGCCGGCGCGGCCCTCCAGGCGACCCTGGTCGACCTGCTCGACCTGTCCCTGGTGGCCAAGCAGGCGCACTGGAACCTGTACGGCCCGCGTTTTCGATCAGTCCACGTCCAGCTCGACGAGGTTGCCTCGATCGCACGTGACCACGCGGACACGGTGGCCGAACGCGCGGCTGCGCTGGGAGTGGGTCCGGACGGACGGGCGGTCACCATCGCGGGCACCAGCGGCGTGCCTGCTTTCCCGTCAGGCTGGACGAAGGACGGCGACGCTGTCGATGCCCTGGTGCGTACGTTCTCCGCGGTCATCGGGAGGGTGCGGGAGCGGATCGAGGAGACTGGTCCGGTGGACGCCGTGAGCCAGGATCTCCTCATCGGGCTGACTGCCGAACTGGAGAAGCAGAGCTGGATGTTCCAGGCGGAGAACAGGGCCTGACGAGGTTGCACTCGTGCTGTCGGAGGGGGTGACCGCCGACTGCGGTGTCACCGGAGGCGTGCGGTATCCGCAGGGACGAGCCGGCTGCCGGATGAGAACGGCGACCGAGGAGCTGTCGCCAAGAGGCCGAGCGGTCCTTCCTGGACGAGGCGGAGCTCGGTGATCGCGAAAGGCCTGGGGGCCGGCATCCACTCGGCACGGAGAGGTGGCGGCAGGGGTCGGTCCGGGGCCGGGACACAGCTTGTCCCGGTGCCGTTCCGGCCGCAGCGGGCTTTCCTCGGCAACGAGTCCGGAGGTCGCTCCCGACCCTCCGGTTCCGCCGTGGTCCGGGGGGCAGGGCGAGGCGATCACGACCTCTCTGGCGAGGGCGAGCGAAGAAGACGACGGGTGTATCGGGTCCGCGGCGACCTCGTGCGCCGCTGGTCGCGAGCCGGTCCCTAGTGGGGCTGATCATCGATACGCCCATGTCGTTCGAGCGGCTCCGGACAGAAGCAGGGCAAGACGACAAGGGCGTTTGAGTGCCTGGGTGTCACTGCTTTCCGAGCAGGACCCTCCGGGGCGGTTCACGATTCCCACCAGGTGGGTGGAGCCCGGCAGCGGTGCCTGACGAGTGCGTGCGCCATCGTCGTGAGCCGGACTCTCCGGGTTCCTCCCCTCGACTTCGGTGGCGACGGACCATCCCCGACATGCCGACACCCCGGGGCCGAGCGGTACCGCCTGGGGAGCGGCACCGGACGGAACGGTGACGTCAGGACCCGTCCGGCGGCGACGCGGACCGTGGATGATGACCGGGCCGGCATCGCCCGTCCGTGCCGTGACTACACGCCGAGTACGCCCTGCTTCTCCAAGGACTTGCGCAGCGCCCGCACGGCGTAGAAGGCACGGCTCTTGACTGTGCCGGGCGGGATGCCGAGGTGCTCGGCCACCTGGGCCACGCTGCATTCCAGGGAGTACATGAGGCGGATGACGGTCCGGTGCTGTTCCTTCAGCTCCCGCAGTGCCTCCAGCACCGCGTGGGAGGTGATCGTGGACTCCGTGCCGTCCCAGGAGGCGTCCAGATCCTCGACCGCCATCAGATCCAGCGGCCGGACCTGCCGGGCCCGGTGGTGGTCGATGACCAGGTTCCTGGCCACGGTGAACAGCCACGGCCGGATGTGTTCGCCGCGGGTGCTCAAGAGCCGGGCGTGTTTCCAGGCGCGCGCCGCGGTCTCCTGGAGGATGTCCTCAGCCCTGTGCCAGTCGCCGTCCAGCAGCCGCGCGGCGTACCGGACGAGCAGAGGGCCGTACTGCTCGTAGATGTCTCGTATGAAGGCGTCGCAGTCGGTGTCAGAAGCGACGTGCCGGGCATGTGCCCGGGTCGAGGCGAGGGTGGCCGCACCCGCTTCCATGGTCCCGTTCATGGGTGTTGCTCAATTCTGTTCGAGTGTTCCGTGGCGGGCTCTCCCACTTGCGCGGGTGAGTGGCTCAACACTCGGCGGGACCCCTTCGCCAGACCTTGTCGTCTCCTTGTCGCGCCGCTTGCCGACCCATGCCGCCCGCTCCCGGCACGTCCTCGTGTCCGTCAGGGGGCGCTCCGCGGCGCCGACGGCGCGTAGGCCCCCGGGACCGACGGGAACGACCGGATCAGGGTGTTCGCGTCGCGAGCCGACGAGTTCGGCGTCGATGACTTCCCGCGCGTCCGCCGAGAACAGGTAGTCGTGTGAGGACACACCGTTCTTCCGGATCGCCCTCGGCATTTCGCGCCGGTGGTGTCCTGCTGGCTGAACCTGGTGAAGCGATGGCTCGCCGAGTTCGGACGGAGAGAGCTCCTACTGCCGGTGAATCTCCGCCCCGGGTGACTGGTGCGCAGAATCAGCGCCTGTCGGAACCGACGCCGTGCGATTGCCGACGCCCTTCTGCGGCGGGACGGGTACGGAGCTCGCATCCGTGTCCAGGGCGATGAGCCGGTCTCGGATCTCCCGGGCGCTGTGGGACAGATCCTGTCGTTCGGCGTCGGCGAGCGCGTTGACCCAGTCCGTGCGTGCGGCCTCCCGGTCGCCCATGGCCAGACGGGTGTCGCCCCGTCGCATCAGCGAGCCGACCACGTTCCTGTGGTCCTCCAGTTCCTCGAAGGCGTCCAGCGCCCGCCGGTAGGCGGCTGCCGCGTCCTCGTACCGGCCGAGTCGATGGAGGGCGTAGCCCACGCTGTCCCAGCACTGGGCCTCCTGCCACGGGGCGTCCAGGCGCTGGTAGAGGGCGATGGCCTCCTCGCCGTACACGAGGCCTCTCCCGGGCCGCCCCAGGTTGGAGTGCAGCCAGGAGAGCCCGTTGAGGCACTCGGCCGTCCACAGCTTGTTCCCCGTAGATCGGGCCAGCGCGAGTCCTTGCTCGGCGGGAGCCAACGCCTCCCGGTGCCGGCCGAACCGGAACAGCGCCATCGCCGTCACGAACAGGGCGCGAACCCGTTCGCCGGCCACACCGAGTTCCTCGAAGAGGGCGGAGGCGCGTTCCAGGTGATCCAGAGCCCGCCTCCGGTGGTCCGGACAGGTGTGGATGCTGCCGAGGTGGCGCAGACAGCGCGCCTCCTTCAAACGGTCGCCCCGGCGCTGTGCCACTTCCAGGGCGGGGGTCAGCGCGGTGATCGCGTCGGGCCAGTACTCCTGGCGGTACAGGTGCTCCTTCAGCGTCCACGCGAGGCCGGTGACCCGGTGGTCCAGCTTCTGGCTGACGGCGGTCTGCAGCAAGCGGGCCAGTACCCGGTGTTCGGCGGTGAACCATCGGCGTGCCTGTTCGATGGTGGCGAACGTCTCCGGGACGACGCCCGTGGCGGGGGAGCCGAGGTCGAGTCCGGGCTGTGAGTCCTGCTTGAACAGCAGGTTGGCTTCGTAGGCCGTGAACATGTGGTGGTCCAGGACCCGGAGGGTGGCGGTGTGGCGTTCGTCGGTGTCGTCGTGGGTGTGGGTGAGTTCGGTGGCGTAGCCGCGCAGCAGGTTCGTGGAGGGTGTAGCGGCCGGTCAGCGGCTGTTCGAATAGGCAGGACCGGGTCAGGTCGGCGAGGAGCCGGCGTGTCCGGTGGAGGGGGAGTGCGGTGAGGCCGGCGGCGGCCGGGGCG
>NZ_LIPQ01000100.1 GCF_001418135.1 Streptomyces aureus | reverse complement strand
CGGCGGTACGGCGGTACGGCGATGGGGAAGGTGGCGGTACGGCGATGGGAGAGGTGCGGCACGGCGGCGGGGCGGTGCGGCGATGGGGAGAGGCGCCAAAACGACAGGGCCGGGCGCGGTGTCCAAGCAGTCGGGCCGGGCGCGGCGTCGAGGTGGCCGGGCGCTGCGCGCGTCGAATTCGGCCCCGCCGGTGTCCGGTGGGCCTGATGTTCGTCTCCCGGGTGATGTCCGAGGGTCAAGGGCCGAGGGCCGGGGGCCGCGGCCTGGGAGTCAAGGGCCGGGAGCCGGGAGCCGCGGCCTGGGAGTCAGGGGCCGGGAGCCGGGAGCCGGGAGCCGGGGGCCGGCAGCCGGCCCTCGCCGGTGCCCGGCGGGTCGGCCGCCTACTCCCGGGGCCGCCCCGTGGACCCGCGTACCACCAGCTCCGCCGGGACGCGGGCCAGGCCGCCCGCCGGGGGGTCCTCCGTGCCCATCGCCAGGCGGCCCGCCCGTGTCCCCGCCTCGTGCAGCGGCAGATGGACCGTCGTCAGGGACGGGACCGCGTCCACCGAGAACGGGAGGTCGTCGAAGCCCGCCACGGACACGTCGCCCGGGATCGACAGGCCGCGTTCCCGCAGGGCCGCGCAGACGCCGAGGGCGACCGTGTCGTTGGCGGCGACGACCGCCGTGAGGTCCGGGTCGCGGGCGAGGAGCTCGGCCGTGGCCCGGTAGCCGGCCTGCCGGTCGTACGGGCTGTGGACCGTCGGCCCCTCCGCGACCCCCGCCGCCGTGAGCGCCGCCCGGTGGCCCTCCAGGCGGTGCCGGGTCGTCGTCCGGTCGGCCGGGCCGGCCGCGTAACCGATGCGCCGGTGGCCGAGTTCGAGCAGGTGCTCGGTGAGGCGGCGCGCGCCGCCCCGGTTGTCGAAGACGAGCGCGGCGGCGTTCGCGTCGCCGGTGACCGGCGGGCGCCCGCAGAGCACGACCCGGGTCCCCGCCTCCGCCAGCTTGGCCAGCTTGCCGGTCGTCGCCGCCAGGTGCGCGGGGTCCTCCAGGGAGCCGCCCATGAGGATCACGGCCGCGGCCCGCTGCCGTTGGAGCAGCGTGAGGTAGGTCAGCTCGCGTTCGGGGGAGCCGCCGGTGTTGCAGACGACGGCGAGCTTCTCGCCGCCGCCGCGCCCCGATCCGCCCTCCCCGATGGAGCTCTGCGCGGCGCTCGCCATGATCCCGAAGAACGGGTCGGCGATGTCGTGGACGAGGACGCCGACGAGGTCGGAGGTGGCGGCGGCGAGTGAGCTGGCGGGCCCGTTGAGCACGTAGTCCAGTTCGTCCACGGCCCGCAGGACCCGCTCGCGGGTCGACTCGGCGACCGGGTAGTTGCCGTTGAGGACGCGGGACACGGTGGCGGGCGAGACCCGTGCGCGAGCGGCCACGTCCGCCAGGGTGACGGTCATCGTGTGCGTACCTCCAGGGCCTTGTCGACGGCGATGTCGGCAGGCTAGCGTCATCGCCGATGGAAAGCGCTTTCTATCGAGGCGCGGAACACCGGGAGAGGAACTTTTCGTGACACGCAGGACAGTCCGCATCGCCATGAACGGCGTCACCGGGCGCATGGGCTACCGCCAGCATCTGGTCCGTTCGATCCTCGCCCTGCGCGAACAGGGCGGCCTCGACCTCGGCAACGGCGAGACCCTCTGGCCCGAGCCGGTCCTCGTCGGCCGCCGCGAGCCCGCCCTGCGCGCGCTCGCCGAGCGCCACGGCCTCACCGAGTGGTCCACCGACCTCGACGCCGTCCTCGCCGACGACACCGTCGACATCTACTTCGACGCCCAGGTCACCTCCGCCCGCGCCGAGGCGATCACCAAGGCCGTCCACGCCGGCAAGCACGTCTACACCGAGAAGCCCACGGCCGCCGACCTCGCCGGCGCCCTTGAGCTCGCCCGGCTCGCCACCGGGAAGGGCGTCAAGCACGGAGTCGTCCAGGACAAGCTGTTCCTGCCGGGCCTGCTCAAGCTCAAGCGCCTCATCGACGGCGGCTTCTTCGGCGAGATCCTGTCCGTACGCGGCGAGTTCGGCTACTGGGTCTTCGAGGGCGACTGGCAGGACGCCCAGCGCCCCAGCTGGAACTACCGCTCCCAGGACGGCGGCGGCATCGTCGT
Organism: Streptomyces aureus; assembly: GCF_001418135.1. GTDB lineage: Bacteria > Actinomycetota > Actinomycetes > Streptomycetales > Streptomycetaceae > Streptomyces > Streptomyces aureus_A. Next base: position 34,575 of record NZ_LIPQ01000100.1, on the reverse strand, counting down.
CGACATGTTCCCGCACTGGGAGTACGTGCTCCACGAGCTCTTCGGCCGCGTCACCTCCGTCACCGCCCAGGTCGCCACCCACGTCCCGCGCCGCTGGGACGAGCAGGGCAAGCCGTACGAGGCCACCGCCGACGACGCCGCCTACGGCATCTTCCAGCTGGAGGGCGGCGCCATCGCCCAGATCAACTCCTCCTGGACCGTCCGCGTCAACCGCGACGAACTCGTCGAGTTCCAGGTCGACGGCACCCACGGCTCCGCCGTCGCCGGACTGCGCAACTGCCGCGTCCAGCACCGCTCGGCGACGCCCAAGCCCGTCTGGAACCCGGACATCCCGGCGACCGAGCCCTTCCGCGACCAGTGGCAGGAGGTCCCCGACAACGCCGAGTTCGACAACGGCTTCAAGGCCCAGTGGGAGCTCTTCCTGCGGCACGTCGTCCTCGACGAGCCGTACCACTGGGACCTCCTCGCGGGCGCCCGCGGCGTCCAACTCGCCGAACTCGGCCTGAAGTCCGCCGCCGAGGGCCGTCGCCTCGACGTCCCGGAGGTGAGCCTGTGATCCGCCTGCCCGAAACCGGCGGCGGCGTACGGGAGTACGCGCCGCGCACCGAGCCGCCGACCCTGGGCGGGAGCGGCCCCCTGACCTCCCGAACGGTCTTCTCCGCCGCCCACGTCGTCGCCGACCCGTACGCCGACACCACCCCCGACTCGCCCGCGGCGGTCGACTGGGACGCCACCCTCGCCTTCCGCCGCCACCTCTGGTCCCACGGCCTCGGGGTCGCCGAGGCCATGGACACCGCGCAGCGGGGGATGGGCCTCGACTGGACGGGGGCGGCCGAGCTGATCCGCCGCAGCGCGGCGGAGGCCAAGGCGGTCGGCGGCCGGATCGCCTGCGGCGTCGGCACCGACCAGCTCGCCGGACCGGAAGGGCTCACCGTCCCCGCCGGCCTGGCGGCGGTCCGCAAGGCGTACGAGGAGCAGCTCGCGCTCGTCGAGGAGACCGGTTCCCAGGCCGTCCTGATGGCCTCCCGCGCCCTCGCCGCGGCGGCGTCGGGCCCGGAGGACTACCTCGATCTGTACGGCCACCTCCTCCGCCAGGCGAGCGAGCCGGTCGTCCTGCACTGGCTCGGCCCGATGTTCGACCCGGCGCTCGACGGGTACTGGGGCTCGGCCGACCTGGACACCGCGACCGAGACGTTCCTCCAGGTCATCGCCGCACACCCGGACAAGGTCGACGGCATCAAAATCTCCCTCCTGGACGCCCGGCGCGAGGTCGAACTGCGCCGCCGTCTCCCGGAGGGCGTGCGCTGCTACACGGGCGACGACTTCCACTACCCGGAGCTGATCGCGGGGGACGAGCAGGGCTTCAGCCACGCCCTGCTGGGCATCTTCGACCCGCTGGCGCCGCTCGCGGCGGAGGCGGTACGGACTCTCGACACGGGCGATGTGGACGGTTTCCGTGCCGCCCTCGATCCGACGGTCGCCCTGTCCCGGCACCTCTTCCGGGCGCCGACCCGCTTCTACAAGACGGGAGTGGTCCTCCTCGCCTGGCTCGCCGGCCACCAGGACCACTTCACGATGGTCGGCGGCCTGCAGTCCGCCCGCTCGCTGCCGCACCTCGCGAAGGCGTACGAACTGGCGGACGGCCTGGGCCTGTTCCCGGACCCGGCGCTCGCGGAGTCGCGCATGCGCTCCCTCCTGACGGTCCAGGGAGGCCTGTGATGAACCTCGACCGTTTCAGCGTCAACCAGATGACCGTCAAGCAGCTGTCCCTCCCCGACCTCGTCGCCCACTGCGTCCGGCTCGGCATCCCGGGCGTGGGACTGTGGCGCGAGCCGGTCCAGGAGTACGGCGTCGAGGCGGCGGCCGCCCTCGTGCGGGACGCGGGCCTGACGGTCACCACCCTCTGCCGCGGCGGGTTCTTCACCTCGGACGGCTGGGAGGAGGAGAACCGTACGGCGATCGACGAGGCGGTCACGCTCGGCACGGACACCGTCGTCCTGGTCTCCGGCGGCCTCACCCCCGCCTTCCCGGACCTGCCCTCGGCTCGCGCCCGCATCACCGAGGCGATCGGCGCCCTGGCCCCCTACGCGGGCGAACGCGGAATCCGCCTGGCCGTCGAGCCCCTCCACCCCATGTACGCCGCCGACCGTTGCGCGGTCTCCACCCTGGACCAGGCGCTGGCCGTGGCCGAACACTTCCCGCCCGAGCAGGTGGGCGTGGTGGTCGACACGTACCACCTCTGGTGGGACGACCGCGCCCCGGCGGCGGTGGAACGCGCGGGCGCGTCGGGCCGCATCCACTCCTTCCAGCTCGCCGACTGGACCACCCCCCTCCCGGCCGGCGTCCTGACCGGCCGGGGCCAGCTGGGCACCGGTGCGATCGACCTGCGGGCCTGGGCCGACCTGACGGAGAAGGCGGGCTGGACGGGCCCGGTGGAGGTGGAGATCTTCAACGACGCCCTGTGGTCGAGGGACGGCGTCGAGGTCCTGGAGGAGACGCTGGAGGCCTTCCTGGCGGTGTGAGGACCTGGGCGGGTGGACGGTCACCCACCCAGGTGGGTCCACCGAACCCGAAGGACAGGGCCTAGGGGTTCGTGACTCGGTCGGCCACGGAGAAGTCGGTCTCGCAGTCCGGGCACGTCGCGCTCCCGAAGACGAAGGTCAGCAGGTGTGCGACGTCGTGTTGCCCGTCGGTGAGCGCGATGTCGTGAAGACGCCGACCGAGGCCCTCCAGACCCGCGGGACTCGTCGGCCGGAGCGGCCGGGTCTCGATGCTGTCGTCCGACAGCGCGTAGTCCTCGCCGGTGCAGAAGAACCCGGGCTCACCGAGGACGATGAACAGCTCGGTTTCGCAGCCGGGACAGGAGACTTCGTACTCCTCGTTCCCGAGCCCCCAAGCCAGGTCCTCGCTCCACCCCGCGATGCCCTCGAAGCCGAGCATGGACTCCAGGAGATCGATGTACTCGGTGCGATGGGTCGCCGTCCGGAGATGGCGGTTCACCGATGCCAGCAGGTTCGCGATGTCCGCCGAGTGCTGTGTGCGGACGTCGCCGGCTCCGTGCGGCTGCTCGGCGCCGGCCATGATGGCACCCGCCAGGTTCAGGGCGTTCACGGCTTGAACCCGGTCTTCGCTGTCAGCCATGTCGGCCAGCCAGGGCAGCGCCGCGAAGCTGGCCGAGTAGACGCTGCCCTGATGGCAGAGTGCGGACCACAGGTCGTTCCAGAGCCCCGGCTCGGGCTCGGACGCGATGCGTGCCAGCAGGGCGGGCACGTCTTCGGCGGAGCCGTAGGCGTGGCTCAGTCGCGGCCAATCCGTCATACCGGGGATCTCATCACACCTGCGGCTGCGAGAAACCACGGGACGGCCGCTCTGTCGGTGGCGGGCGATAGCCTCCCAGGCATCGGAGACGCAGGAAGCCAGGTGGGGCATGCCCGGTAGGGGAGTTGAGTCGCAGCAAGGCGGTCGCCAGGGTGTTTGTGAAGTGACCGGTGTCCTGGAGCGGATCACCTACGCCAACGAGGAGAGCGGGTACACGGTCGCCCGCGTCGACACCGGGCGCGGGTCCGGGGACCTGCTCACCGTCGTCGGGGCGCTGCTCGGGGCGCAGCCGGGGGAGTCGCTGCGGATGGAGGGCCGTTGGGGCTCGCACCCGCAGTACGGGAAGCAGTTCACCGTCGAGAACTACACGACCCTGCTGCCCGCCACGATCCAGGGCATCCGCCGCTATCTCGGCTCGGGTCTCGTCAAGGGCATCGGCCCCGTCTTCGCCGATCGCATCACCCAGCACTTCGGCCTGGACACCCTCCAGATCCTGGAGGAGGCCCCCGGCCGGCTGATCGAGGTCCCGGGCCTGGGCCCCAAGCGCACGAAGAAGATCAGCGCGGCCTGGGAGGAGCAGAAGGCGATCAAGGAGGTGATGGTCTTCCTCCAGGACGTCGGCGTCTCCACCTCCATCGCGGTCCGGATCTACAAGAAGTACGGGGACGCCTCGATCTCCGTCGTGCGGAACCAGCCCTACCGGCTCGCCGCCGACGTCTGGGGCATCGGCTTCCTCACCGCCGACAAGATCGCCCAGGCCGTGGGCATACCCCACGACAGCCCCGACCGGGTGAAGGCCGGCCTGCAGTACGCCCTCTCGCAGTCCAGCGACCAGGGGCACTGCTTCCTCCCCGAGGAGCGGCTGATCGCCGACGCGGTGAAGCTCCTCCAGGTCGACACCGGGCTTGTCATCGAGTGTCTCGCCGAGCTGGCCGAGGACCCCGAGGGGGTCGTACGGGAGACGGTGCCGGGTCCCGAGGGGACGCCGGTCACCGCCGTGTACCTGATCCCCTTCCACCGGGCCGAGCTGTCGCTCGCCGGACAGCTCCGGCGGCTGCTGCGGGCCGACGAGGACCGGATGCCGGGCTTCCGGGAGGTGGCCTGGGACAAGGCCCTCGCCTGGCTCGCGGACCGGACGGGGGCCTCGCTCGCGCCCGAGCAGGAGGAGGCCGTCCGGCTCGCGCTCACCCGGAAGGTCGCCGTGCTCACCGGAGGCCCCGGCTGCGGCAAGTCGTTCACGGTCCGCTCCATCGTGGAGCTGGCCCGCGCGAAGAAGGCCAAGGTCGTTCTCGCCGCTCCCACCGGGCGGGCGGCCAAGCGGCTCGCCGAGCTGACCGGTGCCGAGGCCTCCACCGTCCACCGGCTCCTCGAACTCAAGCCGGGCGGCGACGCGGCCTACGACCGGGACCGGCCGCTCGACGCGGACCTGGTCGTGGTCGACGAGGCCTCCATGCTCGACCTGCTCCTGGCGAACAAGCTGGTCAAGGCGGTGGCACCGGGGGCCCATCTGCTCCTGGTGGGCGATGTGGACCAGCTCCCGTCGGTCGGCGCGGGCGAGGTCCTCGGCGATCTGCTCGCCCCGGGAAGCCCCGTACCGGCGGTCCGGCTGACCCGGATCTTCCGTCAGGCGCAGGAGTCCGGCGTCGTCACCAACGCGCACCGGATCAACGCCGGCACCCCGCCGAAGACCGAGGGCCTGCCGGACTTCTTCCTCTTCGTCGAGGAGGAGACCGAGGACGCCGCCCGGGTCGCCGTGGACGTCGCGGCCCGGCGGATTCCGGCCAAGTTCGGCCTCGACCCCCGCCGTGACGTGCAGGTCCTCGCCCCCATGCACCGGGGCCCGGCCGGCGCCGGCTCGCTCAACGGACTGCTGCAGCAGGTCATCACCCCGGGCCGCCCCGATCTGCCGGAGAAGCGGTTCGGCGGCCGGGTCTTCCGCGTAGGTGACAAAGTCACCCAAATCAGGAACAACTATGACAAGGGGGCCAACGGCGTCTTCAACGGCACCGTCGGCGTCGTGACCCAGCTGGACCTCGTCGAGCAGAAGCTGACGGTACGGACGGACGAGGACGAGGAGGTGCCGTACGACTTCGACGAACTGGACGAGCTCGCCCACGCGTACGCGGTCACCATCCACCGTTCGCAGGGCAGCGAGTATCCGGCCGTGGTGATCCCGGTCACCATGAGTGCCTGGATGATGCTTCAGCGGAACCTGCTCTACACGGCCGTGACCCGGGCGAAGAAGCTCGTGGTCCTCGTGGGCTCCCGGCGGGCGATCGCCCAGGCGGTCCGGACGGTCTCCGCGGGCAGACGCTTTACCGCACTCGCCTTCCGGCTCGCAGGCGGTGCCCCCGTGTGAAAGATCACGGAGGACTACCGGAACCGGGGCGAAGGGGGCAGGATATGAAGGTTGGCGGCACTGAGTGCCGCCGATTGGCCCAATGGTCGACCCCGAGTGCACTCTCCTGAGCCAAATGGGGGATGGTAGAGACAGTCAGGGCACCTCGAAGAAGAGGCACTACGTCGGTGAGGGATGACGTGAGCGACAACTCTGTAGTACTGCGGTACGCGGACGGTGAATACACCTACCCGGTGGTCGAGAGCACCGTCGGCGACAAGGGCTTCGACATCGGGAAACTCCGAGCCCAGACCGGTCTGGTCACCCTGGACAGCGGATACGGCAACACCGCCGCCTATAAATCCGCGATCACCTACCTCGACGGTGAGCAGGGGATTCTGCGGTACCGCGGTTACCCCATCGAGCAGCTGGCCGAGCGCTCCACCTTCCTTGAGGTGGCGTACCTGCTGATCAACGGTGAGCTGCCCAAGGTCGACGAGCTGGCGACCTTCAAGAACGAGATCACGCAGCACACGCTCGTCCACGAGGACGTCAAGAACTTCTTCCGCGGTTTCCCGCGGGACGCCCACCCGATGGCGATGCTGTCCTCGGTGGTCTCCGCGCTGTCCACCTTCTACCAGGACAGCCACAACCCGTTCGACGAGGAGCAGCGTCACCTCTCCACGATCCGGCTGCTCGCGAAGCTGCCGACGATCGCGGCGTACGCGTACAAGAAGTCGATCGGCCACCCGTTCGTCTACCCGCGCAACGACCTCGGGTACGTCGAGAACTTCCTGCGCATGACCTTCTCGGTCCCGGCGCAGGAGTACGACCTGGACCCGGTCGTCGTGAACGCGCTCGACAAGCTGCTGATCCTGCACGCGGACCACGAGCAGAACTGCTCGACCTCCACCGTGCGTCTGGTCGGCTCCTCGCAGGCGAACATGTTCGCCTCGATCTCCGCCGGCATCTCGGCCCTGTGGGGCCCGCTGCACGGTGGCGCCAACCAGTCGGTCCTGGAGATGCTCGAGGGCATCAAGGCCAACGGCGGCGATGTCGACTCCTTCATCCGCAAGGTGAAGAACAAGGAGGACGGCGTCCGCCTGATGGGCTTCGGCCACCGGGTGTACAAGTCCTTCGACCCGCGCGCCAAGATCATCAAGGCGGCGGCGCACGACGTCCTCTCGGCCCTCGGCAAGTCCGACGAGCTGCTGGACATCGCGCTCAAGCTGGAGGAGCACGCGCTCTCCGACGAGTACTTCGTCTCGCGCAACCTCTACCCCAACGTGGACTTCTACACGGGCCTCATCTACCGCGCGATGGGCTTCCCGACCGAGATGTTCACCGTGCTCTTCGCGCTCGGCCGCCTGCCCGGCTGGATCGCCCAGTGGCACGAGATGATCAAGGAGCCCGGCTCCCGCATCGGCCGCCCGCGCCAGATCTACACCGGCGAGGTCCTCCGCGACTTCGTCCCGGTCGAGGCGCGCTAGAGCCTTCGCCTCGGACGCTCTCGTAAAAAGAGGAAGCGCCCCGCCGTCGATCCCCCCACGGGTCGACGAGCGGGGCGCTTCCCATGTCCCGGTGCGGATTCCCCCCACGGGATCCGGGCCGGGCGTCTGCGGGTGTCGCAGAAGCTACGCGGGTCGGCGCGGCGCGGTCTGCCGGGGTACGTACGGGAGGGCCGCTCAAAGCTCCCCGGTGCACGTGCCCCGGCCAACGCTTGCCTGGAACGTCCCCCAAGACATTCCATGAACGTCCCCCAAGACGTTCTCGGCATCGCCCACTTAGACTCGCGAACAGCCCAGATGGTTACCCCCCAATATCTGTGATCTAGGTCTCTTTGTGAAGGTCCTGTGCGTCACGCGTGGGTGAATTCACGTGAAGCGGCGGAGACGAAGACTGTTGGACACGACGAAGACGGACGAAAAGGCCATCGCCAGGCCCGCGATCATCGGGTTCAGAAGTCCGGCCGCCGCGAGCGGCAGCGCCGCCACGTTGTAGCCGAAGGCCCAGCCCAGATTTCCCCTGATCGTCGCCAGGGTGCGGCGGGCGAGCCGGATCGCGTCGGCCGCGACCCGCAGGTCGCCCCGTACCAGGGTCAGATCGCTCGCCTCGATCGCCGCGTCCGTGCCCGTCCCCATCGCCAGGCCCAGGTCCGCCGTCGCGAGGGCCGCCGCGTCGTTCACCCCGTCGCCGATCATCGCGACCGTCCGGCCCTCCGCCCGGAGCCTCCGGACCACCTCGGCCTTCTCCTCCGGCAGCACCTCGGCGATCACCTCGTCGATGCCGACCTCCGCCGCCACGGCCTCCGCCACCGCCCGGTGGTCCCCGGTGAGGAGGACCGGCCGCAGCCCGAGGCCGCGCAGCCGGGCCACCGCCTCCGCGCTGGTGTCCTTGACGGTGTCCGCGACGGTCAGGGTGCCCCGGGCGACCCCGTCCCAGGCGACGTGGACGGCGCCGGGCTCCGCACCCGCCGGCGCGTCGACGCCCTCCGCCGTCAGCAGCGCGGCACGGCCGACGAGGACCAGGTGGCCGTCGACCGAGCCGCGGACGCCGAGTCCGGGGACGTTCTCGAAGGTCTTCGGTACGGGGAGCTCCCCGCAGCGCTCGGCGGCGCCGGCCGCGACCGCGCGGGCCACCGGGTGCTCGGAGGAGTGCTCCAGGGCGCCCGCCAGCCGCAGCAGCTCGGTCTCGTCGGTGGCGTCGGTGCCGTACTTTCCGCCGTACACGCGCACACCGGCGAGCCGCATGCGGCCGGTGGTGACCGTGCCCGTCTTGTCGAGGACGATCGTGTCGACGCGGCGGGTGGACTCCAGGACCTCGGGGCCCTTGATCAGGATGCCGAGCTGGGCGCCCCGGCCGGTGCCGACCATGAGCGCGGTCGGGGTCGCGAGGCCCAGGGCGCAGGGGCAGGCGATGATCAGGACGGCGACGGCGGCGGTGAAGGAGGCCGTCGGGTCGTCGGTCAGCAGCAGCCAGGTGACGAGGGTGCCGAGCGCGATGAGCAGCACGACCGGCACGAAGACGGCGGAGATCCGGTCGGCGAGCCGCTGCACCTCGGCCTTGCCGTTCTGGGCGTCCTCGACGAGCTTCGCCATCCGGGCGAGCTGGGTGTCGGCGCCGACGCGGGTGGCCCGGACGACGAGCCGGCCCGAGACGTTGACGCAGCCGCCGGTGACGTCGCTGCCCGCGGCGACGTCCAGCGGCAGTGACTCGCCGGTGAGGAGGGAGGCGTCGACGGCCGACGCGCCCTCGGTGACGGTGCCGTCGGTGGCGATCTTCTCCCCGGGCCGTACGACGAAGAGGTCGCCGGTCCGCAGCGCGGCGACCGGCACGCGCACCTCGGTGCCCGTCCGTCGCCCGCCGCCCCCCTCGGCCGAGAGCGCTTCGCGCTCGCCCCCTTCGAAGCGCAGGACGGCCACGTCCTTGGCGCCGAGTTCCATCAGGGCCCGGAGCGCCGCGCCCGCCTTCCGCTTGGCGCGGGCCTCCAGGTAGCGGCCGAGGAGGATGAAGGTGACGACCCCTGCCGCGACCTCCAGATAGATCGCGGACGAGGTCTGGGAGCGGTCGACGGTCAGGTCGAAGCCGTGCCGCATGCCGGGCATGCCCGCGTCGCCGAGGAAGAGGGCCCAGAGCGACCAGCCGAAGGCGGCGAGGGTGCCGACCGAGACGAGGGTGTCCATGGTGGCGGCGCCGTGCCGGAGGTTGGTCCAGGCGGCCCGGTGGAAGGGCAGCCCGCCCCAGACGACGACGGGGGCGGCGAGGGTGAGGGAGAGCCACTGCCAGTTGTCGAACTGGAGGCTCGGGACCATGGCGAGCAGGACGACGGGCGCGGAGAGCAGGGCGGAGACGGTGAGCCGCTGCCGGAGGGCGGCGAGCTCGGGGTCCGGGGCAGGCCCCTGCTCCTCCGGTGCGGCGGTCGGCTCGGGCTCCGGCGGCGGGGGTTCCTCCGCCGTGTAGCCGGTCTTGACGACGGTGGCGATCAGCGCGTCGACCCCGACCTCCGGGGGGTGCTCGATCCGCGCCTTCTCCGTGGCGTAGTTGACGGTCGCGGTCACCCCGTCGAGGCGGTTGAGCTTCTTCTCGACGCGGGCCGCGCACGAGGCGCAGGTCATCCCGCCGATCGTCAGCTCGGTGACCGCGACATCGACGGGGGGTGCGGTGGTGCTGGAGGTCATGTGCGGTTCCAAAGGGGAGCAGGGCCGTACCCGGTAACGGTACGGCCCTGCGGCGTGTGGACGGGGCGAGTGGTCAGACCAGCTCGTAGCCGGCCTCGTCGACGGCGGCGCGGACGGCCTCCTCGTCGAGCGGGGCGGCGGAGACGACGGTCACCCGACCCGTGGAGGCGACGGCCGTCACCGACGAGACGCCGGGAAGCCCGGAGATCTCGCTCGACACCGCGCCCTCGCAGTGGCCGCAGGTCATGCCCTTGACCTGGTAGACGGTGGTGAGGTCGGTCTTCGTCTCTGCGGTCATGGCGTTCTCCTCGTGGGGGTCAGGGCCGTACCTCGGCATTTTATACCCCTAGGGGGTATAAAATCCAGTCGAGTCCGGCCGTGCCGCGCTCCCGGCCCCCCGCCGGAGCCCATGATAAACAGCCGATATGTCGCATTCGGGGACCACGCTCATCCTGATCATGGCGATCGCCGTCCTGGCGCCGCTGCTCGCCCACGGAGCCGGGCGATGGCTCCCCGTCCCCCTCGTCATCTTCGAGATCCTGCTCGGCATCCTCATCGGCCCCGACGTCCTGGACTGGGCGCGCCCCGGCGCGCTGATCGACGGGCTCTCGGAGCTCGGCCTCGCCATGCTGATCTTCCTCGCGGGGTACGAGATCGAGTTCGGCAAGGTCCGCGGCGACACTCTCCGGCGGTCCGTCCGGGCCTGGCTGATCGCCCTCGCGCTCGGACTGGCCACCGGTGTCCTGCTCGGCGGCGGATACACCAAGGGCGTCTTCATCGGTGTCGCGCTGACCAGCACCGCGCTCGGCACCGTCCTGCCCGTGCTCCGGGACTCGGGCGACCTCCACGGGCGGTTCGGCTCGGTCGTCATGGCGTTCGGCGCGGTGGGTGAGTTCGGCCCGATCATCGCGATGGCCCTGCTGCTCAGCGGGCGCGGCGCGGCCGAGTCGACCGCGCTGCTCGCGGTCTTCGCGGCGCTCACCGCCGGGGCGGTGTTCTGGGCGCTGCGGCCGCGCCCGCCGTGGTTCTCCCGGATCATCGCCAAGACCCTGCACACCAGCGGTCAGTTCGCGGTCCGGTTCGTCTTCCTGCTGCTCGCCCTGATGCTGGGCGCGTCGCAGGCCCTCGGACTCGACATCCTGCTCGGTGCCTTCGCGGCCGGACTCGTCACCCGGCTCGTCCTGGCCGGGGCCGCGCCCGAGTCGGGGCCGCAGATCCTGGAGAAGATCGAGGGTGTCGGGTTCGGCTTCCTCGTGCCGGTCTTCTTCGTCGTCACCGGGATCGAGTTCGACCTCGCCTCGCTCCTCGACGGCGGCCGCTCCCTGCTCCTGCTGCCGGTCTTCCTGCTGCTGTTCCTTGCGGTGCGCGGCGGGCCGATCTGGTTCCTCGCCCCGCGCGACCTCGACCGCAGGGACCGGGGCGGGCTCGTGCTGTACGGCTCGACCGCGCTGCCGCTCGTCGTCGCCATCACGACCATCGGCGTGGACGACAAGGCGATGACGGCCGGCGAGGCGGCGGCGCTCGTCGGGGCAGGCATGGTCTCCGTGCTCGTCTTCCCGCTGGTCGCACTGAAGTCGCGGTCGGGGACGAAGAGCCTTCCGGCCGAGCGGATCAGCGGCTCGGAGTCGTGGTGACCGGACGCTCGACCGAGGGGGACTGAACCGAGGGGGACTCGGTCACGGGGGGCTCGACCAAGGGGGAGAGGTAGCGCAGGAGGAGCGTCTTCAGCTCCGCGATCGTGGCGTCCCGCTCGGCCCCCTCCGGCGCGGCGAGGACGAGGTCCAGGCCCCCCTTGAAGGCGGCGAAGGTCATGCCCGCCGTCCGGAGGCGGTCCTCGGCGGGCAGCGTGGGTGCGTAGTGGGCGATCACCTCCTGCACGCGGGTGAGCAGGGTCGCGTGCAGTTCGTCGTGCTCCTCCGCGATCCGGCCGGGGACCTCGGAGCCGTGCATCAGGGCGAGGAAGGCCGGGTTGGCGCAGTTGAACTCGATCAGCGGGTCGACGACGGCGTCCAGCAGTCCGGGCAGCGGCAGGGCGAGGTTCTCCGGGGTGAACGCCTGGCCGTGGGCCTCGCGCATCTGGTGCAGCAGGCGCTCGCCCAGCTCGATCGCGATGGCTTCCTTGTTGGGGAAGTACTGGTAGAGCGTGCCGGGCGAGACATGGGCCTCGCGGGCGATCGCGTTGGTGCTGGAGGCCGTGTAGCCGTTCGCGCAGAAGACGTTCGCGGCGGCCTGGAGCAGCTGCGCGATACGGCGCTCGCCCCGCGCCTGACGGCGGCGCGGCTTCGGTTCTTCGGACATGGCTGTCCCCAGCTCTCCTCACACGTTTGACAAACGCGAGAGGTCGCTCGCATTCTTGAGAAACGCGAGTGATCACTCGTGTTTGCCAGTCTATGGCAATGGGCGACCCATGTGACCTGCCGGGAAGCGAGCACAGGGGTCAGGTGAAGGGGACACCTCGTCATGGCCGAAGTCAAGAAATCAGCGCCCGGCGGGGCCGGATCCAGCGGGCCCCCAGCGGGTGGCGGCCGATCGCCGAAGGGCGAGGGGACGAGCGGCTGGACGCGGTTCGTGACCGTCCGGCCGCGCCTGACCCTGCTCGTCGCCCTCGTCCTCACCGCCCTCGCGGTCCTGGCCGGCGGCGGGGTCGCCGACCGGATGGGCAGCGGCGGCTGGGAGGACCCGGCCGCCGAGTCCACGTACGCGACCGAGGCCCTCGGGCGCCAGTTCCCCGGCTCCCAGCCCAATCTGCTCCTGCTCGTCGACGCCGGAGCGGCCGGCGCCGACGCGCCCGCGGTCGCCGCCGAGGCCCGCCGGCTCGCCGAGCGGCTCGACGCCGAGCCGGGCGTCGACGGCGTCGGCTCCTACTGGTCCACCGGCTCGCCCGCCCTCCGCTCCGAGGACGGCCGCAAGGCCGTGATAGCCGCCCGGATCGCCGGCGAGGAGAAGGACGCGGCCGCGGTCCTCGACCGGATCGCCCCCGAGTACCGGGGCACCCACGGCCCCGTCGAGGTCTCCCTCGGCGGCGGACTCGCCGTGCGCCACGAGATGCAGACGGTCATCCAGGAGGACCTGCTGCGGGCCGAGCTCATCGCCCTGCCCCTCACCCTGATCCTGCTCGTCATGGTCTTCGGCAGCGCCGTCGCCGCCCTGCTGCCGCTCGGCGTCGGCATCGTCGCCATCCTCGGCACCAACGCCGTCCTGCGCGGCATCACCGAGTTCACCGACGTCTCCGTCTTCGCGCAGAACCTGACGACGGCCCTCGGCCTCGGACTCGCCATCGACTACGCCCTGTTCGTCGTCCGCCGCTACCGCGAGGAGCTCGCCACCGGGGCCGACTCGTACACCGCCGTCCGCACCACCCTGCGCACCGCCGGGCGGACCGTGCTCTTCTCCGCCCTGACCGTCGCCGTCTCGCTCGCCGCGATGCTGGTCTTCCCGCAGTACTTCCTGCGCTCCTTCGCGTACGCCGGGATCGCCGTGGTCCTGCTCGCCGCGACCGCGGCCCTCACCCTGCTCCCGGCGGCCCTCGTGCTGCTCGGCGACCGGGTCAACGCGCTCGACCTGCGGCGCCTCCTCCGGCGCGGCCGGGCGCCGGGCGCGGCCCCCGCCGGGGACGGCGAGGGCACGGGCTGGGGGCGGGCCGCCACGCTCGTGATGCGCCGGGCGCCGGTCTTCGCCGTCCTCACCACCGCCGGACTCGTCCTCCTCGGACTGCCCTTCCTGGGAGTGAGGTTCGGCACCGCCGACGACCGTCAGCTCCCCGTCACCGCCGCCTCCCGGGTCGTCCAGGACGAGCTGCGGCACGGCTTCCCCGGCGACCCCGGCGGCACCCTCACCGTCCTCGCCGAGGGCGAGGCCACCCCGGCGCAGTACGCGGCCTTCCGGGACCGGATCGGCGCACTCGACGGTGTGGTCCGGGCCGACGGGCCGGTGACCGCCGCCGGCGGCCACGCCTACTTCACCGTCGTCCCCGAGGGCGAGACCGTCGGCGACGGGGCCCAGCGGACCGTGGCCGAACTGCGCGCCGCACCCGCCCCGTTCGATACCTCCGTCACCGGACAGGCGGCCGTCCTCGTCGATTCCAAGGACGCCCTCGCCGAGCGGCTGCCCTGGGCGGCGGCGATCATCGTGCTCGTCACCCTGCTCCTGGTCTTCCTGCTCACCGGCAGCGTCCTCATCCCCGTCCAGGCCGTCGTCCTCAACGCGCTCAGCCTCACGGCGATGTTCGGCGCGGTGGTCTGGGTCTTCCAGGACGGGCACCTCGCGGGACTCCTGGGGTTCACCCCCACCGGGGACATCGAGACCACCCTGCCGGTGCTCATGTTCTGCGTGGCCTTCGGACTCTCCATGGACTACGGGGTGTTCCTGCTCTCCCGCATCAAGGAGGAGTACGACCGCACCGGCGACCACGAGCACTCCGTCCGCTTCGGCCTGCGCCGCACCGGCGGCCTCATCACCGCGGCCGCCGTGATCCTCGCCGTCGTCATGGTCGCCATCGGCACCTCCCGCGTCACCAACACCAAGATGCTCGGCCTCGGCGTCGCCCTCGCCGTCCTCATGGACGCCATGGTGGTCCGCAGCCTCCTCGTCCCCTCCGTGATGAAGCTGACCGGCCGCCTCACCTGGTGGGCCCCCGGCCCGCTGCGGCGCTTCCACGACCGCTTCGGCATCAGCGAGTCGGACACGCCCGCGCCGGCGCCGGACGGGGGCGCGATGGCCGAGGAGCGCAGGGAGATGACCCCGCTCCACCGGTGACAGGCCCTCGTGACAGGCCTTCATGACAGGCCTTCGTGACACTCCTTGGTGAGGCGCCTCCTCGCACGCCTTCGGGACACGCGCAGGGCCGGGCCCGGGATCACCGGGTCCGGCCCTGCGGGTGGAGAGAAGGGGCGGTACGTCAGGTCAGTCGCGGCGGCCCCGGTTGCCGGGGCGGCTGGCGACCCAGGCGCGGATCGTGTCCGCGTACCAGTAGGGCTTGCCCGACGCCACCTGGTCGGGGGCCGGCAGCAGTCCGTGCTTCCGGTACGAGCGGACCGTGTCGGGCTGCACCCGGATGTGTGCGGCGATGTCCTTGTACGACCAGAGCGTTCTGTCCGTCATGCCTGGTACCTCCCTGCGCGCCACGCAGCGGCGGCGGGGGTGCCGTTCGGGGGCGCTGCGGGCATGCGATGGCGATCACTGATCCATTGCCCCCTGCAACGACCCCGTCAGGCAGGAGGAGAACGCCTGTCGAGGGCCTGTGACGGAAAGCCCGCGTAACGGAGATATGCGTGACGACGAAGTGACGTGTGTGACGAAAGCGCGGCATCGGGGCCTCGGTGTGTCCGCGTGCGGTGCCCCTGGCCGGAGGGATATACGCCGGTCGCGCGCCGATCACACGCCGCAGGAGCGGAGATAGCGCCGGGTGCGGAGCGCGATCGGGTACGGGACGTCCGGCTCGCAGGGGTACATGTCCTGCTCGACGATCGCGAACAGGTCCACGTCCAGGGCCGCGGCGGCCGCGAGCACCGGTTCCAGGGCGGGCACCCCGGACGGCGGCTCGCACATCACCCCGCGCGCCACCGCCGGCCCGAACGGCACGCCCTCGGCCACCACACCCGCCAGGATCTCCGGGTCGACCTGCTTGAGGTGCAGGTAGCCGATCCGCTCGCCGTACGCCTCGATCAGTTTCACGCTGTCCCCGCCGGCGTACGCGTAGTGCCCGGTGTCCAGACAGAGCGAGACCGCCTCCGGGTCGGTCGCGTCCAGGAACCGCGTCACGCTCTCCTCGTCGTCCAGGTGGGTGTCGGCATGCGGATGGACGACGATCCGCAGCCCGTACCGCTCGCGCACCTCCCGGCCGAGCCGCTCGGTGAGCCCCGTCAGGTCCCGCCACTGCGCGGCGGTGAGCGTCCGGTCCTCCAGGACCTCGCCCGTCCGGTCGTCCCGCCAGAACGACGGGATGACGACCAGATGGCCCGCGCCCACCGCCTGCGCCAGGGCCGCGTTCTCGGCGACGTGCGCCCAGGTCCGGTCCCAGACGTCCGGGCCGTGGTGCAGGCCGGTGAAGACCGTCCCCGCCGAGACCCGCAGCCCGCGCCGCGCGGTCTCCTCCGTCAGGACGGCCGGGTCGGTGGGCAGATAGCCGTACGGGCCGAGCTCGATCCACTCGTAGCCCGAGCCGGACACCTCGTCCAGGAAGCGCTGCCACGGCACCTGCCGGGGATCGTCGGGGAACCACACCCCCCAGGAGTCCGGGGCGGAGCCGATCCGGATACGGGACGGGGAAGGGGACGGGGGGGAGGGCGGCTGCGGTGACGGCGTCGTCATGCCTGCCACCTTGACCGGGGCCCGCGAGCAGCGTCAAGGAGGCCGCTCCGGCCCGCACGGGCCCGCACGGTCGTCAGAATGTCCGGACATATCGTTGACACGCCTCCCGGCGGACGGCTAGACCTGGGTGCGGAAGCCGGACGCGAGAGGTGGCGCGGGTGGAGTCGGAGCCGTACGACCTGATCACCATGGGGCGCCTCGGCGTGGACCTGTACCCGCTCCAGACCGGGGTCGGGCTCGACCGGGTCGACACCTTCGCCAAATTCCTCGGCGGCTCCCCGGCGAACGTCGCCGTCGCCGCCGCCCGGCTCGGCCTGCGCACCGCACTCGTCTCCCGCACCGGCGCCGACCCCTTCGGCACCTATCTGCGCCGCGAGCTGAAGGGCTTCGGGGTGGACGACCGCTGGGTGACCGAGGTGGACGCGTACCCCACCCCCGTCACCTTCTGCGCCCTCTTCCCGCCCGACGACTTCCCCCTCACCTTCTACCGCCGCCCCAAGGCCCCCGACCTGGAGATCCACCCCCACGAGCTGGACCTCGACGCGATCCGCGCCGCCCAGGTCCTCTGGGCGACCGGCACGGGCCTCTGCGCCCAGCCGAGCCGCACCGCGACCCTGGAGGCCCTGCGGGCCAGGTCCGGGCGGGAGGTGACGGTGCTCGACCTGGACTGGCGGCCGATGTTCTGGACGGACCCGGCGGCCGCCCGCCCGTACTACGCCGAGGCGCTGCGGCACGCGACCGTCGTCGTCGGCAACGTCGACGAGTGCGAGGTCGCGACGGGGGAGCGCGAGCCGTACGCGGCCGCCCGCGCACTGCTCGCCGCCGGAGGGGACACCGGCCTCCGGCTCGCCGTCGTCAAACGGGGCCCCGGGGGCGTCCTCGCGCTCGCCGCCGACGGGACGAGCGCCGAGGTGCCGCCGCTTCCGGTGGACGTGGTCAACGGCCTCGGTGCGGGCGACGCGTTCGGCGGAGCGCTCGTCCACGGACTGCTCGCCGGCCGGGACCTGGAGTCCGCCCTGCGCCACGCCAACGCCGCCGGCGCGATCGTCGCGGGCCGCCTCGCCTGCTCGTCCGCCATGCCGTACGCCGCCGAGATCGCCGAGGCACTCGCGACAGGCTCCGGAACCCTGGCGGAAAACGGGTAGGGGTGAGTCATGAGCACCCGTCACCCCCCGTCCCTCCACCTCCCCGCCGGAACCGCCGCCCGAGGCCCGTACCGGCTCGACATCGACCCCGGGCGGGCCGGCTGGACGTACTCCGCCCTCCGGGTCCTCACCCTCGGACCGGGCGGGATCCACTCCTTCGAGAGCGGGGATTCCGAATGGGTCGTGCTTCCCCTCTCCGGTGCCTGTAGCGTGCGCGTCGACGGAGAGATCCTCGAACTCCAGGGCCGCACGGGCGTGTTCGACGGAGTGTCCGACTTCGCCTATGTACCGCGCGACGCCCACGCCCAGATCGCCTCCGGTGCGGGAGGCCGCTTCGCTTTGGCAGGAGCGAAGTGCGAGCGACGACTCCCCGCCCGCTACGGCCCCGCGCCGGAGGTTCCCGTCGAGACCCGCGGCAGCGGCAACCGCGCCCGCCAGGTACGGAACTTCGCCTCGGCGGACGCCTTCGCCTGCGACCGGCTCATCGCCGTCGAGGTCGTCACGCCCGGCGGCAACTGGTCCTCGTACCCGCCGCACAAGCACGACGAGCACCGCCCCGGCACCGAGTCCGTCCTCGAAGAGATCTACTACTACGAGATCGACGGCCCGGGCGCCCTCGCCTACCAGCGGATCTCCCCCTCCCGGCCCGGCGGCGCCGAGCTCCTCGCCGAGGTCCGGGACGGTGACGCCGTCCTCGTGCCCGACGGCTGGCACGGCCCGTCGATCGCCCAGCCCGGACACCCGCTGTACTACCTGAACGTCATGGCCGGCCCCGGCTCCGAACGGGAGTGGCGGATCTGCTTCCACCCCGACCACACGGAGGGATACGCATGAGCGTCCGGCTCACCGTCGCCCAGGCCCTGGTGCGCTTCCTCGCCGCGCAGTACACCGAACGCGACGGCGTACGACAGCGGCTGATCACCGCGACCTGGGGCATCTTCGGCCACGGCAACGTCGCCGGCATCGGGCAGGCGCTCGTCGAGTACCCCGACCTCATGCCGTACCACCAGGGACGCAACGAACAGGCCATGGTGCACGCCGCCGTCGGCTACGCCCGCCAGTCCAACCGGCTGCGCACCCACGCCGTCACCACCTCCATCGGCCCCGGCGCCACCAACCTCGTCACCGGTGCCGCCCTCGCCACCGTCAACCGGCTGCCCGTCCTGCTGCTGCCCGGCGACACCTTCGCGGGCCGCCCCGCCGACCCCGTACTCCAGCAGCTCGAAGTGCCGTACGCGGGCGACGTGTCGGTCAACGACTGTCTGCGTCCCGTCTCCCGATACTTCGACCGCGTCGGGCGCCCCGAGGCCCTCGTCCCGGCCGCGCTCGCCGCCGTGCGGGTCCTCGCCGACCCCGTGGAGACCGGAGCGGTGACCCTGGCGCTGCCCCAGGACGTGCAGGCGGAGGCGTACGACTGGCCGGAGGAGTTCTTCGCCGACCGGATCTGGCGGGTCCGCCGCCCCCGCCCCGACACCACCGAACTCGACGCCGCCGTACGGGCGGTGAAGGCGTCGAAACGTCCGCTGGTCATCGCGGGCGGAGGCGTCCGGCACAGCCGCGCCGAGGACGCCCTGCGGACCTTCGCCGAACGGACCGGCATCCCCGTCGCCACCACCCAGGCCGGCAAGGGCGTCCTGCCGTACGACCACCCCGCCGAGACCGGCGGCATCGGCCACACCGGCAGCTCCACCGCCAACGCCCTCGCCCGCACCAGCGACCTGATCATCGGCGTCGGCACCCGCTACACCGACTTCACCACCGCCTCCGGCACCCTCTTCCCCGACGGCACCCGCTTCCTCAACCTCAACATCGCCGCCTTCGACGCCCACAAACAGGGCGCGCTCCCGCTGGTCGCCGACGCCCGCGAGGGCCTCACCGCCCTCGCCGAGGCGCTCGGCGACCACCGCCAGGACATGGTCCAGTGGATCTTCGCCAAGGCGCACTGGGAGGAACAGGTCGACGCCGCGTACGCCGTCCCCGACGAGGACGCCCGCCCCACCCAGGCCCAGGTCCTCGGCGTACTCGACACTCTGGTCGACGGCAGCGACATCCTGATCAACGCCGCCGGCTCGCTCCCCGGCGACCTGCACAAGCTGTGGCGGACCCGGTCCCGCGACCAGTACCACGTCGAATACGGCTACTCGTGCATGGGCTACGAGATCCCCGCAGCCCTCGGCGTCGCCCTCGCCGCCCCCGGCCGGCCGGTCTGGGCCCTCGTCGGCGACGGTACGTACCTGATGAATCCCACCGAGATCGTCACCGCCGTCCAGGAGGGACTGCCCATCAAGGTCGTCATCCTCCAGAACCACGGCTACGCCTCCATCGGCGGCCTCTCGGAGGCCGTCGGCGCCGAGCGGTTCGGCACCGACTACCGCCACCGGGACCCGTTCGGCGGCTTCACCGGCCCGCCGCTCCCCGTCGACCTCGGCGCCAACGCCGCCTCCCTCGGCATGCGGGTGCTGCGCCCCCGTACCGTGCGTGACCTGCGGGAAGCCTTCGCGGACGCGCGGACCGCGACCGTTCCCACATGTGTCTACGTCGAGACCGAAACGCCAGACACTGTGTCGGGCCCGCCCCCGGCCCAGGCATGGTGGGATGTGCCCGTGGCCGAGACCTCGACCCGCCCGTCGGCGGTCAAGGCCCGGGAGGAGTACGACCGGCACGTCACCGCCCGACGCCGCCATCTCTGAAGGAGCATTTCGTCATGACGAACACCGTCAAGACCGTCAACCACTGGATCGGTGGCAAGACCGTCGAGGGCACGTCGGGCAACTGGGGCCCGGTCACCGACCCGGCCACCGGCGCCGTGACCACGAAGGTCGCGCTCGCCTCCGTCGAGGAGGTCGACGCCGCCGTCGCCGCCGCCAAGGACGCCTGGGCGACCTGGGGCACCTCCTCGCTCGCCCAGCGCACCACCATCCTCTTCAAGTTCCGCGCGCTCCTCGACGCCAACCGCGACGCCATCGCCGAGCTGATCGTCGCCGAGCACGGCAAGGTCCACTCCGACGCCCTCGGCGAGGTCGCCCGCGGCCTGGAGATCGTCGACCTGGCCTGCGGCATCACCACCCAGCTCAAGGGCGAGCTCTCCACCCAGGTGTCGAACCGGGTGGACGTGGCGTCCATCCGCCAGCCCGTCGGCGTCGTCGCCGGCATCACGCCCTTCAACTTCCCGGCCATGGTGCCGATGTGGATGTTCCCCATCGCCATCGCGACCGGCAACACCTTCATCCTCAAGCCGAGCGAGAAGGACCCGTCGCCGTCCCTCAAGATCGCCGAGCTGCTCGCCGAGGCGGGCCTCCCGGACGGTGTCTTCAACGTCCTGCACGGCGACAAGGTGGCCGTGGACCGCCTCCTGGAGCACCCGGACGTCTCCGCGATCTCCTTCGTCGGCTCGACCCCGATCGCCCGGTACATCCACACCACCGCCTCCGCCAACGGCAAGCGCGTCCAGGCGCTCGGCGGCGCGAAGAACCACATGCTGGTCCTCCCCGACGCCGACCTCGACGCGGCGGCCGACGCGGCCGTCTCCGCGGCGTACGGCTCCGCCGGCGAGCGCTGCATGGCCATCTCGGCCGTCGTGGCCGTCGGCTCCATCGGCGACGAGCTGGTCCAGAAGATCCGCGAGCGCGCCGAGAAGATCAAGATCGGCCCCGGCACCGACCCGACCTCCGAGATGGGCCCGCTCATCACGGCCGTCCACCGCGACAAGGTCGCCTCCTACGTCCACGGTGCCGCGGACGAGGGCTGCGAGGTCGTCCTCGACGGCACCGGCTACACCGTCGAGGGCCACGAGGACGGCCACTGGATCGGCCTCTCCCTCCTGGACCACGTGCCGACCACGGCCAAGGCCTACCAGGACGAGATCTTCGGCCCGGTGCTCTGCGTGCTGCGCACCGAGACGTACGACGAGGGCCTCGCCCTCATCAACGCCTCGCCGTTCGGCAACGGCACCGCGATCTTCACCCGGGACGGCGGCGCCGCCCGCCGCTTCCAGCTGGAGGTCGAGGCGGGCATGGTCGGCGTGAACGTGCCGATCCCGGTGCCGGTCGGCTACCACTCCTTCGGCGGCTGGAAGGACTCGCTCTTCGGCGACCACCACATCTACGGCAACGACGGCGTGCACTTCTACACCCGCGGCAAGGTCGTCACCACCCGCTGGCCGGACCCGTCCGACGCGCCGGCGGGCGTGGACCTGGGCTTCCCGCGCAACCACTGACGCGGGCGGTCCGCGGCGACGGCCCCCGGGGTGCTGACAGCACACCCCGGGGGCCGTCGGCCGTCCCCGGCCTCATCGGTTCTCGGTGAGGTTCAGGTCACCGCGGTCCTCGGCGAAGGTCCGGTCAGCGGTCCTCGGCGAGGGTCAGGTCACCGCGGTCCTCAGTGAGGTCCGGTCATCGGTTCTCGGTGAAGGTCCAGCCAAGCATCGAGAACACCCCCTCGTCCGCCGAGCCCGCCGACCGGTACGTGGCGAGCGCGGGATCGTTGTCCGTGTCCACGCCCACCCACGCGCCCCGACAGCCCCGCTCCCGGGCCTCCGCGAGGAGCGCCTCCGTCAGGGCCCGCCCCACCCCGCGCCTCCGGTGGCCCTCGTCCACGGACAGCTCGTAGAGGCACATCTCCGCGCCCTTGTCGGGGTGCAGCATCTCGATCCCGGAGACGAACCCGGCCGGGAATCCGTCCCCGGTGTACGCGATCAGCATCAGATGGCCCGGTGCCGCCAGGAAGCGCGCCGCCCAGTCCTCCCGGGGCGGGTCGTCGTACAGGTGTCCCGCCGCCAGCAGCTCCGCCACCGTCGCCGCCCGCCGGATCTCCATGCCGCCTCCGAGTGTTCACGTGCCCGCGTACCGCGCCTGCGGTACGCGGACCGTACTGCGTACGACCGGAGGAGGTGCGGTACTTCCGTCTCCGGGCAGCCGTGGCGCACAGGCGGCCCGCTTAGGCTCGAACCATGCGACTCCGAATTCCCCGGTGGGCCGCGGTCACCGCCGTCTTCGCCGTCCTCGCGGGTGCCGGCACCTGGACCGCCGTCGCCTCGGACGATCCGCCGCCCGTGCACCGGGCGGACCGGATGCTCGACCTCGACGGCACCCGTATCGACACCTCGTACTTCACCGGCGACGCCGAGGGACGCCGGCCGGCCGTCCTCCTCGGCCACGGCTTCGGCGGCTCCAAGGACGACGTCCGCGCCCAGGCCGAGCAGCTGGCCCGGGACGGCTACGCCGTCCTCACCTGGTCCGCGCGCGGTTTCGGGGCCTCCAGCGGCGAGATCGGGCTCAACGATCCCGACCACGAGGTCAAGGACGCCCGCAAGCTGATCGACTGGCTCGCCGCCCGGCCCGAGGTCCTCCTCGACAAGCCGGGCGACCCGCGCGTCGGCGTCACCGGCGCCTCCTACGGCGGCGCGATCTCCCTGCTCGCCGCCGGACACGACGGACGCGTCGACGCCATCGCCCCGCAGATCACGTACTGGAACCTCGCCGACGCCCTCTTCCCGGACGGTGTCTTCAAGAAGCTCTGGGCCGGGATCTTCTTCTCCGCGGGGAACCAGCCCGGAGCCGCCTCCGCGGCCGCACCGGGAGAGGCCACCGCAGGGAAGGCCACCACGGGGACGGCCCCCGCGGGCACGGCCCCCACGGCGAAGACGGCGGCCTGCGGCCGGTTCACCCCCGAGCTCTGCTCCCTCTACGAGCGCGTCGCCGTCTCCGGGAAGCCTGATGCCGCCGCCCGCACCCTCCTCGAAGCCCGCAGCCCCTCAGCCGTCGGCTCCCGGATCAAGGTGCCCGCGCTGCTCGTCCAGGGCCAGTCCGACTCGCTCTTCACCCTGGCCCAGTCCGACGCGATGGCCCGCACCCTCACCGCCAACGGCGCCCCCGTCGCCGTCGACTGGATCTCCGGCGGCCACGACGGCGGCGACCGCGAGACCGAGCGCGTCGAACGACGGATCAGCACCTGGTTCGACCGCTGGCTGAAGAAGGACACCTCCGTCGACACCGGCCCCTCCTTCCGCGTCAGCCGTACCGGCGGCGTCGACTCCACCGACGGGCAGGCCACCCTGCGCGCCGCGACCGACGACCGCTACCCCGGTCTCACCGCGGGCGCCACCGACATCCCGCTCGCCGGACCGGCGCAGACCTTCGCGAACCCCGCGGGCGCCGCACCGCCCGCCGTCTCGGCCGTCCCCGGCCTCGGCGGCGGAGTCGCCGGACTATCCTCCCTCGGCGTCGGCCTCTCCCTCGACTTCCCCGGTCAGCACGCCCGGTTCGACGCGAAGCCGCAGGACGAGCCGCTCCGGATCACCGGCACCCCGACCGTCCGCGTCAAGGTCACCTCCACCGCCACCGACGGTTCCGCCGTCCTCTTCGCCAAGGTGTACGACGTCGGACCCGACGGCCGGCAGCAGGTGCTGCCCGCCCAGCTCGTCGCCCCCGTCCGCGTCGACGGCGCCCAGGCCGGGAAGAGCGTCACGCTCACCCTGCCCGCGATCGACCACGAGGTGGAGGCCGGACACCGGCTCCGGCTCGTCGTCGCCGCCACCGACCTCGGCTACGCCTCCCCGACCGTCCCCGCCGGCTACACCGTCGCCGTCGACGGCCCGCTCACCGTCCCCACCGCCCCCGGCCTCGACACCCAGGCCGCCGCCCTGCCCTGGTGGGTCTGGGGCCTGCCGCTCCTCGGCCTCGCCGCCGCGGCCGCGCTGCTGCTCACCGCCCGCCGCCGCACCGCCGCCCCCTCGCCCGACCCCGGACTGGCCGCCGTACCGCTCCAGATCACCGGGCTCTCCAAGAAGTACAAGGGCGGCGACCGGTACAGCGTCAAGGACCTCACCTTCCGCGTCGAGCAGGGCCAGGTCCTCGGACTCCTCGGACCCAACGGCGCCGGAAAGACCACCACCCTGCGCATGCTGATGGGTCTGATCACCCCCGACGAGGGCGAGATCCGGGTCTTCGGCCAGGCCATCCGGCCCGGCGCCCCGGTCCTCTCCCGCGTCGGCTCCTTCGTCGAGGGCGCCGGCTTCCTGCCGCACCTCAACGGCCGGGAGAACCTGGACCTGTACTGGAGGGCCACCGGCCGCCCCGCCCAGGACGCCCATGTCGACGAGGCCCTGCGCATCGCCAACCTGGGCAACGCCCTCGACCGCGCTGTCCGCACCTACTCGCAGGGCATGCGGCAGCGCCTCGCCCTCGCCCAGGCCATGCTCGGCCTGCCGGACCTGCTGATCCTGGACGAGCCCACCAACGGACTCGACCCGCCGCAGATCCGCGAGATGCGCGAGGTGATGATCCGGTACGCGGCCGGCGGCCGTACCGTCATCGTCTCCAGCCACCTTCTCGCCGAGGTCGAGCAGTCCTGCACCCACCTCGTCGTCATGGACCGGGGACAGCTCGTGCAGGCCGGACCGGTCGCCGAGATCACCGGCTCCGGCGACACCCTGCTCGTCACCCTCGGGGAGGCCGTCCCCGACGCCCTCGTCGAAAAGGTCGGCGCCCTCCCGGGCGTCGCCACCGCGACCCGGACCGACGGCGGCATCCTCGTCCGCCTCGACACCCTCGACCCGACCGCCCTCATCGGCGAACTCGTCGGCCTGGACGTGCCGCTGACCGGCGTCGGACCGCACCGGCGCCTCGAAGACGCGTTCCTGACCCTGATCGGAGGAGGAGCCGCATGAGCCCGCTGCTCGACACCCCCACGGCTCCCGCGGCGCCCGTGGAGTCCGCCCCCGGCTACCGCGCCGGACGCACCCTGCCGCTGCGCGTCGAGGCCGTGCGCCAGTGGAAGCGCCGCCGCACCCTGATCATGGGCGGCATCCTGGTCGCCCTGCCCTTCGTCCTGCTGATCGCCTTCGCGATCGGCGGCGACCAGGACGGCGGCCGCAACGGCCGCATCACCCTGATGGACACGGCGACCGCCTCCGGCGCCAACTTCGCCGCGACCAGCCTCTTCGTCTCGGCCGGGTTCCTCCTCGTCGTCCCGGTCGCGCTGTTCTGCGGGGACACCGTCGCCTCCGAGGCGAGCTGGTCCTCCCTGCGCTACCTCCTGGCCGCGCCCGTGCCCCGGTCCCGGCTCCTCGCCTCCAAACTGACGGTCGCCCTCGCCTACAGCGCGGCCGCGATGATCCTGCTGCCGCTCGTCGCCCTGGCCGTGGGCACGGTCGCCTACGGCTGGGGACCGCTCCAGCTGCCCACCGGCGGCGCGGTGCCCGCCGGGGACGCGGTGCTCCGCATCGGCATCGCCGTCGCCTTCGTCTTCGCCTCCCAACTGGTCACCGCGGGCCTGGCCTTCTGGCTCTCCACCCGCACCGACGCCCCGCTCGGCGCGGTCGGCGGAGCCGTCGGCCTGACGATCGTCGGCAACGTCCTGGACGCCGTCACGGCGCTCGGCGACTGGCGCGAGTACCTGCCCGCGCACTGGCAGTTCGCCTGGATCGACGCGCTCCAGCCGCAGCTGGAGTGGGGCGGCATGGTGAAGGGCACGGCGATCTCACTGACGTACGCCCTCGTCCTCTTCGCGCTCGCCTTCCGCGGCTTCGCCCGCAAGGACATCGTGTCGTAGGCCCCGACCGGCGACTCCCGACCGGCACCGGTCACCGGCACTCCCGAACGGCAG
Source organism: Streptomyces aureus (assembly GCF_001418135.1). GTDB lineage: Bacteria > Actinomycetota > Actinomycetes > Streptomycetales > Streptomycetaceae > Streptomyces > Streptomyces aureus_A. The sequence goes on along the minus strand of NZ_LIPQ01000100.1, from coordinate 8,683 downwards.
TCCCAGCCGGGGCCCTGGGGGGTGTCCTGCCGATCAGGCCGGGCTCGCGGCGTGATCGACAAGGCACCCCCTGGCGTCTTCCGCTCACAGCCACCCCCTTCGAGCCGCTTCCGCGCCCGCGCGGAAGCGGCTCGTCGTGCCGAGGGCGGCCATCAGCTCGCCCACCCGTCGGCTGTACGTCCGCGCGGACATGCCGAGCCGGGCCGCCGCCGTCTCGTCCGTGACCCCCGACAACAGGGCGTCGAGCACCGGACGCAGCTGTGGCGGAAGATCACACGACGGTCGCGGGGACGGCGGCGCGTACGTCAACTCCTCGGCCGTCGCCCAGCAGGCGTGATGCGCCCGGGCGAGGGCCTGCACCACCACCGGGTCGCGGATCAGCAACAGCCCGTTGTAGAGCAGCTCCAGGTCGAGCGGGACCGCGGCCACCGTCCGGTCGACGACGATCATCTTGAACGGGATGGCCTCCGCGAGCCGGGCCCGGCCGGGGATCCGGAGCCCGCCCTCAAGGTGTGGCAGCGCGTGCCGCGGCACGATCCGCCGGACCTCGCCGGCCCGCTCCGCCGCCGCCCGCATGCACGCCTCCGCCAGCTCCAGGAACGGCTCGGGGATCGCGCAGCCCGCCGACGCGACCGGGTCGTCGAAGGTCAGCAACTCGTACCGCGTGGAAGCGGCCAGCCCGGCGAGCGCCGCGCTGATGCGCCGCGCACCCCGGACCGGGCGCCCCGCGGGCCGCTGTCCCTCGGTCGCGGCCCGGTTCATCGCCGAACGGGCGAGCATCACGGAGCCCGCGCTCTCTGCCACCGCTGACCACCCCCGCCCGATCGATGTCCACTCCATGTACGCATGCGACTGCACACGGTGACAACCCCTGTTGAAAAGGATGGCGAATCCATGCCATGCGTCGCCCCCCGGGGCGCCGTTGCCGCATCGAGATCCATCCGCAACCCCTTCGACTGCTCCCAGCGGGCCTCTCGTTCGTCACATTCACAAGTGGCTTACCAAGAGGGGGAGATGACATGGGACGACAGGACAAGACGGCGGCAGGACGCCGCCGGGCCCGGTTCTCGGCCACCGTCGCGGCTCTGCTGGCGGCCGGACTGGCCGTCGGAGGCTGCGGCGCCGGCGGCGAACGGAGCAGCGCCGACCGGGCGAAGGGGGAGGGCGGCCGCACCGCCCCGGCGGCCCCCGACGGGGGAGCGGGCACCGTGAACCCCGAGGGGTCCGAGGGCGCCGCGGAGGACCGGCGGCCGTCCTCCGCGCCCGCCGCCGACTACCTCTCCACGTTCGCCCTGGACGTGGACACCGCCTCGTACGGCTACGCCCGCCGCACCCTCGCCGAGGGGAGCCTGCCCGACCCGGCGACCGTGCGGCCCGAGGAGTTCGTCAACAGCTTCCGTCCCGACTACCCGCGTCCGGAGGACAACGGCTTCAGCGTGACCCTCGACGGGGCCCGCGCCGGTCAGGACGGCTGGTCCCTGGTCCGGGTCGGCCTCGCCACGCGCGCGGCGGACCGGAGCGGTGAACGTCCGCCCGCCGCCCTCACCTTCGTCGTCGACGTCTCCGGCTCGATGGCCGAGCCGGGCAGGCTCGACCTGGTCAAGGAGTCGCTCGGACTGCTCGCCGACGAGCTCCGCGACGACGACTCGATCGGCCTCGTCACCTTCAGCGACCAGGCCGAGACCCGGCTGCCGCTGACCCGGGTGGGCGATGCCCGCGGCCGGATCCGCGAGGTGGTGGACTCCCTCACGACGAGCGCCTCGACCAATCTCGAGGCGGGCGTCCGCACCGGCTACGACGTGGCCGTCGAAGGCCACCGCGCGGGCGCCACCAACCGGGTCGTGCTGCTCTCCGACGCCCTCGCCAACACCGGCGCCACCGAGGCCGGGACGATCCTGGAGCGCATCGACGCGGAGCGGAAGCGGTACGGGATCACCCTCTTCGGCGTCGGTGTGGGCAGCGACTACGGCGACGCGCTCATGGAGCGGCTCGCCGACCGGGGCGACGGCCAGACCACGTACGTGTCCGACTCCGCGCAGGCCCGCAAGGTCTTCGTCGACCAGCTGCCCGCCCATGTCGAGCTGCGCGCGCGGGACGCCAAGGCGCAGGTCTCCTTCGACCGGCGGACCGTCGAGAAGTTCCGGCTGATCGGCTACGAGAACCGTGAGGTCGCCGACGAGGACTTCCGGAACGACCGGGTCGACGGCGGCGAGGTCGGGGCCGGTCACACGGTCACCGCGCTGTACGCGGTCAGGACCAGGGCCGGTGCGACCGGCCCGGTGGCCACCGCCACCGTCCGCTGGCTCGACCCGGCCACGCGCGCGCCCCACGAGCGTTCCGGCTCGGTCGGCACGGCCGCCCTCACCGGTGACCTCTGGGCCGGCGGCCACGACAGTCTGCAACTGACGGCGATCACCGCCTACTTCGCGGACGCCCTGCGGGGCGGCGACCTGCCGGGCGCCCCGGGTCTTCCGGCGCTGGCGGAGCGCGCCGAGTCGATCGCCGGCCGGTCGGGTTCGGCGGTGGTGCGGGAGCTGGCGGAGGCCGTACGGCAGGCCGACGGACTCCTCGGGCCGGGCGACGGGCCCACTCACGAGGGTGAGTTGAAATCCGGCGACCCGTACAGCTGACGCGTGGGGCGGGCAGCGGGTGAGAATGGCCGCATGGCTTCCCTGCTGCTCGCCCTCGCCATCGGATGCACCGGCCTGTACGCCGGTTTCATGCTGATCTTCCAGACCGGGATCATGCCCGCGCTCGCCCGTCTGACGGACGCCGAGTTCGTCACCGCGATGCGCCGGATCAACGAAGCCGTCCCGCGGGGCGTGTTCCTGATCGTCTTCCTCGGGGTGGTCGCCTTCCCCGTCGCCGCGTTCTTCGTCCCCGTCGACGGCCGGACGGACACCCAGAAGTGGCTCGTGCTCGCGGGGCTCGTGTGCGCGGCGCTCAACCACGCGGTCACCATCGGCGGCAACATCCCGCTCAACAACGCGCTGGCCGCGTCGGAGGCCACGGGTGAGGAGCCGTCGGCCGTCCGGTCCGCCTTCGAGAAGCGCTGGAACGGTTTCCACCGTGTCCGTACGCCCCTGATCGTCGTCGCCTTCGGCCTGCTGACCGCCGCCGCCGTCGTCTAGGCCCTGTCGCCGAACTCCCGACTGCCCCGCGCCCCCGGCCCGTCGGACAGCCCGACGGGCCGCTCGGCCGACCGACCCCGGAGCCGCCGACCGCGAAACCGTACCCGGCGGACGGTTTCTGGCGTGAACTCGTGCGTGTCGGCCTCTTCAACATCCACAAGAGTCCCGCGAAAGCGTACCTACGAGTCCGGAAACAGTCTTCGGGTGTGCGTTGGTCTGCGCCAGTGACGAAAATCCTACGCCCTTATACCCCCCCAAAGGGGGTGAATCACCCTGATATCCCGGGTTGGGTTTCCATACCCTCCGGTTTCTTATTGACATGCCTACGGGGGTCTTTTCTAATCATCGAGAGTCATCCCGCGCGCTGACACCGCACAGGCATGGAGGGGGCAAGGTGGACGTCCGGATTCTGGGGGGACTGTCGGTACGTGAGCACGGGGTGTCGATCACGCCGACAGCCGCCGCGCCCCGGCAGCTCCTCGCCCTGCTCACGGCCAGCGCCGACCAGGTCGTTCCCGTGACGGTGCTCACCGAGGAGCTGTGGCCGTCCGGTGCACCGCGCGGCGCACGCGCCGAACTCCAGTCCCACATAGCCGAGTTGCGCACCCTCATCACCGGAGCGCTGCGCGGCGCCCCGTCGGCCGAGCCCGGACCGGGCTGGTCCGACCGGCGCACCGCCGACGCGATCCTCGTCTCCCAGCCGGGCGGCTACCGGCTCGACACCGGCGGCGGCACCAACGACGTCCGGCAGTTCGAGCGGGCGGCCGGCGCCGGATACCGCGCCATGGAGGCCGGCGACCTCGCCCGCGCCGCGCTCCGCCTCGGCGAGGCACTCGCCCTGTGGCGCGGCGAGCCCTACGCGGGCGTCGCCGCGGGACCCCGCCTCCGCAGAGAGGTCGAGCGCCTCGAAACCTCGCGGCTCAGCGTCCTCGACCAGTGGGTGGAAGCCCAGTTGGGCCTCGGCCGTCACGCCGAACTCGTCTCCGAACTCTCCGGACTCGTCGCCCGCTACCGCACCAACGAGCCGCTCCACGCCCACTACATGGTGGCCCTGCTGCGCTGCGGCCAGCACGACGAGGCCCTCACCGTGTACGAGCGGCTGCGCGCGGCCCTCAGAGGGGAGACCGGCATGGAGCCCTCGGCGCGGCTGCGCCGCCTCCAGCGCTCGGTCCTCGCCGTACGGAACACCGAGGCCCGCCCCCTCTACGCGCCCCGCATCCCGGCCCAGTTCAGCCCCGCGCGCGCCCGGCTCGTACCGGCGGGATCCGTGGGCTGACCGCCCGGCGCGGCCCGGAACGAGGCTGCCCGATCGACACGACAGCCCCCCGGAGAATGGCCGGCCTGACCAGCCGGACACCTCCCGGGGGTCCTCACCGGGAACGAAGTGCGGGAACTCACCGTTGACCGACTCCCGAAGCCGAATTAGTTTCGGCGAGCAGTACGGGTTTCCTCCCAGGTGCCCGATTTCGTTCGACAACGGGGGACGGGGCCATGACCTTGCACGGCGCGGACGGAGCCGGTGGTGCCGACGCGCTGCTCACGGTCCTCGAACTGCTGGCCCGGCAGGCCCCGCCCGCCCGCTTCGACACCCTCCTCGACGAGGCCCGGCTCACCGGACTCGGAGGAGCGGAACTCGACCGCCTCGAACGGGCCGTCGCACTCGCCGGCGAGGTGAACGCCGGACGCGGACAGGAGGCGCGCCGCGAGGCCGGACTCGCCGCGCTCACCGACACCGCCCGCGACCTCACCCTGTCGTACGACCTCGACAGCCTGCTGCGCGTCATCACCCGCCGGGCCCGCCGACTCCTCGGCCTCGACCTGGCGTACGTGACCCTGCGCGGGGCGCACGGAGCCTGCTACGTCCACACCACCGAGGGCTCCCGCACCGGACAGGCCGGCGGCCCGAGGATCGCCCCCGGCCTGAGGATCGCCGAGGGGTACGGGCTCGGTGGCGCCGTCCAGTCGCACGGCGAGGCCGTGTGGACCGCCGACTACCTCGCCGACGAACGCTTCGCCCCCTCCGGCTCCCTCGACGCCGGCGTCCACGCGCCCGCCTTCGACGAGGTCGCCGAAGCGGCCCTGCGCGCCGAGGACCTGCACGCGATCATGGCCGCGCCGCTGCGCAGCGGCGACACCGTCATCGGCGTCCTGCACGGGGCCGACCGGCGGGTCCGCCACCACACCGGCGAGGAGATCGGGCTCCTCACCGCGCTCGCCGACCTCGCCGCACTCGCCGTCGAGAAGGCCGGACTCCTCGACCGGACCCGGGCCGAGGTGTCCGAACTCGAACGGGACAGCTCCCGGGTCCGCACCAGCCTCACCCGGATGCGGCACGTCAGCGAGGCACACGGCCGGATCATGAACCTCGTGCTCGCCGGCGGGGACCTGGGCAGTGTGGCCAAGGCCGCCGCCGACGCCCTCGACGCGACGGTGATGATCCGCGACCAGGGCGGCCGCTGCCTCGCCACCGCCGGGGACATACCCGGCCTCGTCGAGGAGGCCGTCGCCAAGGCCTCGCTCGACGCGCACGCCCGCCGCCGCCCCGTCCTCGCCGACGACGACACCTGGGTCGCCCCCGTCATCGCCGGCTCCGAAGACCTCGGCGGCCTCGTCATCCGCGCCGCCGGCGGCCTCACCGGCGAGGACGAGCGGCTCCTCGAACTCGCCGCCCAGTCCGTCGCCTTCCTCCTCCTCATGCGACGCTCCACCGCCGTCGCCGAGGGACCCGTCCGCGACGAACTCCTCGACGACCTCATCGCCGACCCGCCGCACGCGCCCCAGCAGATCGCCCAGCGCGCCCGCCGCCTCGGCGTCGACCTGCGCAGGCCGCACGTCCTCGTGCTCGCCCGGCCGGAGGGCGGCGAACAGGGCAGGGCCGTGGTGTGGGCGTCCTCGTACGCGTACCGCCTCAGTGGTCTGAAGACCGTGCAGGGCGGCTGCATCGTGCTGCTGCTCCCCGGCATCGACGCGTCGGCCGCCGCACGGGCCGTCGCCGACGAACTGTCCCCGCTGCTCGGCCACCCCGTCTCCGTCGCCGCCGCCGGACCCGGGCAGAGCCCGGACGGCGTCGCCCGGATGCACCAGGAGGCCGGACGCTGCCTGGACGCGATGAGCGCTCTCGGCGGCACCGGCTCGGCGGCGTCCGTGCAGGACCTGGGCTTCCTCGGGCTGCTGCTCTCCGACGACAACGACGTCGACGGCTTCGTCGAGGCGGCGATCGGACCCGTACTCGACTACGACGCCGAGCGGTTCACCGACCTCACCCACACCCTGGAGGCGTACTTCGCCTCCGGCGGCAGCCCGACCAACGCGGCCGAGGCGCTCCACGTCCACCCCAACACGGTCTCGCGCCGGCTGGAACGGATCGGTGAACTCCTCGGCCCCGAATGGCAGAAGCCCGGCCAGGTCCTGGAGGTCCAGCTGGCGCTGCGCCTCCAGCGGACCCGGGAGGTCCTGGCCAGGGGCCGCGCCACGGCGGACCCGGGCCGACAGCCGCCGGGTCCGCCGGAGCGGAGCGTCTGATCCCCCCCACGGAGGACGGGTGACCGCCCGCGCGGCTCAGCTCGCCGTCCGCGCCGTCCGTCCCGATCCGTAGCCGGAGCCGTAGGACGCCTCCCAGTCGGTGGCGGCCATGACCGTCGCCGCGTGGGCCGCCGAGGCCAGCGTGATGTGCCGGTGCCAGCCGCGGAACGAGCGGCCCACGAAGTCCCGCAGCCCCGCCCCCTCGCCGACCTCCACGAAGTCCCGCTCCACCCGGCGGGCCAGCTTCGTCAGCCGCAGCAGGGAGCCGACCGGCGAACCGGTCAGATCGCTGATCCACACCCGGGCCGGGGGCCGCCGGGGGTCGTCCCACTCGCCGAGCAGCACCAGCGGGCGCATCCGCTCGCCGCCCGGCGTGGGCAGCGCCACCCGTACCGCCGTGGCCAGCGAGGTGCGCGAGGTCCGCGCGCCGGCCACCGTGTCCACCCAGCTCACCGGCCTGCGCAGGCCCTTGAGCGACTCCAGGATCTGGAGTGCCGACAGCGGGCCGGCCCCGAAACCGGGCAGCGAACGGTCGGCGATCGCCAGCCGGGAACCCGGACCGATCCGGGCCACGACCGGCACGCCCGCACCGGCGAGCCGGGTCAGGGCCGCCCGACCCGCGCCGCCCCGGATGTCGAGCAGCACCGGCTTGCGGGTCACGTCCGACCAGCGGGCCGTGTCGAGCGCCGCCGCGACGGCGCACTCCTCCAGGGTCTCCTCGCCGGCCTCCTGGGGAACCTCCGCGCGGTCGCGCCGCGTGCGGTCGTTCACCCAGGGGTCCGGCAGGAACAGACGCCAGTTGACGGGAACGCTCAGCTCGTCGCTGGCGAACCACACACCGAACGCCTGCTGGCCGTGGAAGACCTGCCCGCGCTCCGGGTCGAAGCGCCGGTCCACACCCACCGAGTGCTCCCCGGCCTTCGGTATCGGCATCGGCCGCACCACCCAGGCCTGCGGGCAGCTGTTCCGCTCCAGGTACCGGGCGAGCGCCGCCCGCATCGGCTGCCAGTCCCAGGTGGAGCTGGACACGAAGTGGTGCAGGCTCTGCTCGGCGGCGGGACCGCCTATCTGAGCGGCGATGTTACGGATGGACTTGCGGCCCTGCGCGGTGAGCAGGCCGTGCAGATACTGCTCGGCCTTCAGACGCTGGTCCCGGCGCGGGAAGCCGGAGAACAGCGCGGCACACAGCTCGGCGTAGACGTCCTCGCGCGAGCCGGGCGCGCCGACGGACCTGACGACGTCCAGGGGAACGGCCGGCGGAACGGACCCGGTCACGGCCCTGCGCTTGGTTGCGACGGATGTACTCACGACACTCCTGCCCGAAGGTTGCGCAGCTCCCTCCCGCTGCCCCACCACCGTCGCCCGACACGGCCTCCGGCGGCGAGGTGTACCCGGCACCCGAATCGGCCGTCGGATGGTGACCGGACCACCTCCCCACGTGTCGTCGCAGGTCGGAGGCGTGTCCAAGGGCTCTCACGGCCCACCGCCGGAGGCCGGTCGGCCCCTCGCCACGGCCCTCCGGAACACCCCGAGGGGGATCTGACAGACTCGCCGGCCCGGCTTTGACCCGTCGCACGGCGTGGCCGGACCATCGCAGAGCGAGGCTGCACGGGCCGGACCCCGGTTAATGCCCCAGGCCGGGGGCCGTGCCTGTGCGCCTCGCCTTGATCCGTCCCTCGTAGGCTTGAGGCCATGGGACTGCGCGCGGAACTGCCGGTCGTCGGGGTGGTGGCCGCCGGCGGCGCCCTCGGAGCGTCCGCCCGCTACGGCGCGGGGCTGCTCCGGCCGACCCCGGAAGGCGCCTTCCCGTGGACGACGTTCACGGTGAACGTCGTCGGGTGCGCGCTCCTCGGCGCGCTGATGGTCCTGGTGACGGAGCGGCCGACCGAGTGGTCGACCGCACCCCCGCACCCGCTCCTCCGGCCCTTTCTCGGCACCGGGTTCTGCGGCGGGTTCACCACCTTCTCGACGTACAGCCTCGAAACCCAGCGGCTGCTGAGCGCCGGGGACCCGGCGCTCAGCAGCCGCTG
>NZ_LIPQ01000010.1 GCF_001418135.1 Streptomyces aureus | reverse complement strand
GGTCACGTCGAGGACGTGCAGCGCGTTCAGCGCGTCGACGACGAGGCTGTCGTCGGCGAGGATCGTCTTCCAGGCCAGCGTCCGGATCAGGAAGCTGGTGAAGAAGGGCGCGATGACGAGGACGAGGAGCAGATTGCGCCAGCGGCCGGCCTTGAAGGCGATGAGGTACGCGAGGGGGTAGCCGAGCAGCAGGCAGAGCAGGGTCGCGGTCCCGGCGTAGAGCAGGGAGCGGACGAACTGCGGCCAGTACTCCTGGAAGGCGTCCCAGTAGGTCTGGAAGTGCCAGGTGACCTCGAAGCCGGCTTCGAGCGAGCCGGTCTGGACCGAGGTCGAGGCCTGGTAGACCATCGGCAGCGCGAAGAAGACGAGCAGCCAGATGATGCCGGGCAGCAGCAGCCAGTAGGGGACGAGCCGCTTGCGGGTGGAGGGCTTGCGCAGAACCGGTTCCTCGACCGGTGCCGCCTCCTCCTTCTGGAGCGTGGACGTGGTCATCCGGCGTCCTCCACCGTCTCCACGCCCGCGTCGATGTCCTGGGCGGCGTCCAGACCGAACGTGTGCGCCGGGTTCCAGTGCAGGACGACCTCGGCACCGGGGACCAGACGGGCGTCGCGCTCGATGTTCTGCTCGTAGACCTGGAGCTCCGCACCGGCCGGCGAGTTCACCACGTACTGGGTGGAGACGCCGATGAACGAGGAGTCGGCGATCCGGCCGGTGACCCGGTTGCGGCCGTCGGCTATCGAGCCCGCGTCGTCGGCGTGCGCGAGCGAGATCTTCTCGGGGCGGACGCCCACGAGCACCTTGCCGCCCGGGCGGACGGCGGAGGTACAGCGGTCGCCGGGGACGCGGAGCTTGCCGCCGCCCGCCGTGACGAGTACGTCGGAGCCCGTCTCCAGGACCTCCGCCTCGATGAGGTTGGAGGTGCCGAGGAAGTTGGCCACGAAGGTGGTCTGCGGGTTCTCGTACAGGTCGGCGGGGGCGCCGAGCTGCTCGACGCGGCCGCCGTTCATCACCGCGACCTGGTCGGCCATCGTCATGGCCTCCTCCTGGTCGTGGGTGACGTGCACGAAGGTGATGCCGACCTCGGTCTGGATGCGCTTGAGCTCCAGCTGCATCTGGCGGCGCAGCTTGAGGTCGAGGGCGCCGAGCGGCTCGTCGAGGAGCAGCACCTGCGGGTGGTTGATGAGCGCGCGGGCCACGGCGACGCGCTGCTGCTGGCCGCCGGAGAGCTGGTGCGGCTTGTGCCGGGCCTTGTCGCCGAGCTGGACGAGCTCCAGCATGTCGTCGACCTGCTTCTTCACCGACTTGATGCCGCGGCGGCGCAGGCCGAAGGCGATGTTCTCGGTGATGTCCATGTGCGGGAAGAGCGCGTAGGACTGGAAGACGGTGTTGACCGGCCGCTTGTACGGCGGGAGGTCGGTGACGTCCTTGTCGCCGAGGAAGACGGTGCCGGTGCTGGGGTCCTCCAGTCCGGCGATCATCCGCAGGGTGGTGGTCTTGCCGCAGCCCGAGGCGCCGAGGAGGGCGAAGAAGGAGCCCTGGGGGACGGTCAGGTCGAGCGGGTGGACGGCGGTGAAGGAGCCGTAGGACTTGCTGATCCCGGTGAGACGGACGTCGCCGCCGCCAGTGTTCTTTCCGGTGTGAGCAGTCTTGTCAGTCATGGGTTGTGGTCCCGGGGAGTGAGAGAGGTGGACGACGGGGGCCTCAGGCGCCGATGAGCTTGGCGAACTTCTCCTCGTACGCCGTCTCCTCCGCGCTGGTGAGCGAGCGGAAGGCGTGCGACTTCTTGGCCATGGCCTTGTCCGGGAGGATCAGCGTGTTGTTCGCGAGTTCGGGGTCGATCTCGGCGAGCTCGTCCTTCACCCCGTCGACGGGGCACACGTAGTTGATGTACGCGGCGAGCTGGGCGGCGACGGGAAGCTCGTAGTAGTAGTCGATGAGCTTCTCGGCGTTGGTCTTGTGCCGGGCCTGGGCGGGGACGAGCAGGTTGTCGCTGGAGGTGATGTAACCGGCGGACGGGATGGAGAACTTGATGTCCGGGTTGTCCGCCTGGAGCTGGATGATGTCGCCGGCCCAGGCGAGGCAGGCGGCGATGTCGCCCTTGTCCAGGTCGGAGGTGTAGTCGTTGCCGGTGAAGCGGCGGATCTGCTTCTTGTCGACGCCCTTCTGGAGGCGTCCGATCGCCGCGTCGTAGTCGGCGTCGGTGAAGTGGCCCGGGTCCTTGCCGAGGTCGAGCAGCGTCATGCCGACGGAGTCCCGCATCTCGGTGAGGAAGCCGACCCGCCCCTTGAGCGAGGGGTCGTCGAGGAGCTGGGTGACCGAGTCGACCTTCTTCCCGCCGGTCGCCTTGGCGTTGTACGCGATGACGGTGGAGATTCCGGTCCACGGGTACGAGTAGGCGCGGCCCGGGTCCCAGTCGGGGCTGCGGAACTGGGCGGAGAGGTTCGCGTACGCGTGGGGGAGGTTCGAGGGGTCGAGCTTCTGGGCCCAGCCGAGCCGGATCATCCGGGCGGCGAGCCAGTCGGTGACGCAGATCAGGTCGCGTCCGGTGTCCTGGCCGGCCGCGAGCTGCGGCTTGATCTTGCCGAAGAACTCGACGTTGTCGTTGATGTCCTCGGTGTACTTGACGTTGATCCCGGTGCGCTTCGCGAACGCCTCCAGGGTCGGGCGGGACTTCTCGTCCTCGCTGACGTCCATGTACTCGGTCCAGTTGGAGAAGGCGAGGGTCTTCTCCTTGGCCGACACGTCGGTGGAGGCGGGCCCCTGGCCCTCCCGCCTGGCCGGCGGGATGCCGCAGGCGCTCAGGGAGGCGAGGCCTCCGACGGTGAGCGCGCCGACACCGCCCGCGCGCAGCATCGAACGGCGGGTGAGGGCGCCCCGGCCGCTCGTCAGGCTGCGGCGTATCGCCGCCGTCTGCGCGGCGGAGAGGCTGTCGGGCTCGTACTGCTCCATGCGCTGTGCCCTTTCGGGATGGGTGGGCCGCTGGTCGGGCGGCGAGTGCCATGCGGTGGTAGCCGCAGATCGATTACGGACGGTCCCCGAAGATCGTGCGGTGCCAGTCCTTCGCGGCGACCGCGGTGTTGTCGAACATCACGTGCTTGACCTGGGTGTACTCCTCGAAGGAGTACGCCGACATGTCCTTCCCGTAGCCGGACGCCTTGGTGCCGCCGTGGGGCATCTCGCTGATGATCGGGATGTGGTCGTTGACCCAGACACAGCCGGCCTTGATCTCACGGGTGGCGCGGTTGGCCCGGTAGACGTCCCGGCTCCAGGCCGAGGCGGCCAGGCCGTACGGGGTGTCGTTGGCGAGCCGGATGCCCTCGTCGTCGCTGTCGAAGGGCAGGGCCACCAGGACCGGGCCGAAGATCTCCGACTGCACGACCTCGCTGTCCTGCGCGGCGCCGGTGATCAGGGTCGGACGATAGTACGCACCGTCCTTGAGGTCTCCGCCAGGGGCTTCCCCGCCGGTGACGACGGTGGCGTAGCCGCGGGCCCGCTCCACGAAGGCGGCGACGCTGTCGCGGTGGCGGTGGCTGACGAGGGGCCCGAGGTCGGTGGCCGGGTCGAAGGGGTCGCCGAGCCGGACGGTCTCCATCAGTTCGGCGACGCGCGCGACGAACGCGTCGAAGAGCGGGCGCTGGACGTACGCGCGCGTGGCGGCGGTGCAGTCCTGGCCGCTGTTGATGAGGGAGGCGGCGACGGCACCGTGCGCGGCGGCCTCCAGGTCGGCGTCGTCGAAGACCACGAAGGGGGCCTTGCCGCCGAGTTCGAGGTGGAGGCGCTTCACGGTGGCGGTGGCGATCTCGGCGACCCGCTTGCCGACGGGGGTGGAGCCGGTGAAGGAGGTCATGACGACGTCGGGGTGGCCGACGAGGTGTTCGCCGACGGTCTTCCCGGCCCCGTTGACGATGTTGACCACACCGTCGGGGATGCCGGCCTCCTTCGCCGCCTGCGCGAACATCAGGGAGGTCAGCGGGGTGAGTTCGGCGGGCTTGAGGACGATCGTGTTGCCGGCGGCGATGGCCGGGAGGATCTTCCAGGCGGCCATCTGGAGCGGGTAGTTCCAGGGGGCGATGGAGCCGACGACTCCGATGGGTTCGCGGCGGATGTACGAGGTGTGGTCGCCGCTGTACTCGGCGGCGGACTGGCCCTGGAGGTGGCGGGCCGCCCCCGCGAAGAACGCGGTGTTGTCGACGGTGCCGGGCACGTCGAACTCGGTGGTGAGCTTGAGCGGCTTGCCGCACTGGAGCGACTCGACGCGGGCGAAGTCCTCGGCCCACTCGGCGAGGACGCCGGCGAAGCGGTGGAGCGCGTCGGAGCGCTCGCCCGGGGTGGCGCCGGCCCAGCCGGGGAAGGCGGCCTTGGCGGCGGCGACGGCCTCGTCCACGTCGGCGGTGGAGGCGAGCGTGTAGGTGTACACGCTCTCCCCGGTCGCCGGATCGATCACGCTGTGTTCCTGACCGGAGGTTCCGGCGCGGAGCCGCCCGCCGATGTACTGTGCGCCGTCCGCGAAGCGGTCCGTCACCTGGAAGCGGTTGCCCATGACGCTCTCCGTTGTTCCAGCTCGAATTGAGTGCCGATCCTGACAGAGGGACGATGTCCCAACAAGTGATTCCGTTGTTGCCTTTTGGTTACGCGACGGAATCGGTCGACCATGTGTCGAGGCGGCCGGAATATCTCCGTACCAAGTGTCCGTGGCGGATGCCACACTCGCGTGCATGAGCGAGCTCGAGTCTCTGATACAGCAGGTCAGCACGGGTGCCCGAGTGAAGTGGCTGCACTTCTGGGGTCACCGTCCGCACCCGGACGGTCGCCTCTCGGCGAGCTGTCTCAGCCAGTGGTGGCCCGCGCCGTTCGTGGTCGCCGGCGTGTCGTACGCGACGGCCGAGCACTGGATGATGGCCGCCAAGGCCCGGCTCTTCGAGGACGCCGAGGCCGAGCGGGGCGCGCTGTCCGCCCGTACCCCGGCCGAGGCCAAGAAGGCGGGCCGGCTCGTCCGGGGCTTCGACGAGGCGGTGTGGGCGCGGGAGCGCTTCGGGATCGTCGTCGAGGGCAGCGTCCACAAGTTCTCCTCGGACGAGGCCCTGCGCGCCTATCTCCTCGGCACCGGCACCCGGGTCCTGGTGGAGGCGAGCCCGGTGGACCGCGTCTGGGGCATCGGTCTGGCGGCCGACGACCCCCGCGCCCACGACCCGGCGAGCTGGCGCGGTGACAACCTCCTGGGCTTCGCCCTGATGGAGGCCCGGGAGCGGCTGTGCCAGGGCGCGTGAGCAGCGCCGGGCGACACCGAGGGCCCGGAAGCCCCCCGGGGGACACCGAGGGCCCGGAACCGCCGGGGGGGCACGAGGGCCCGGAACCGCCGGGGGGCGCCCGGTTCCCCCGAAGCGCCGGGACGCCGAGCGCCCCGGACCGGCCGGCCGACGCCGAGGGCCCCGCACCTCACGGTGCGGGGCCCTTGCCGTGCGGTCACCTGGCGTGACCGCGGGGTCGCTCAGCGGCTGCCGCTCTCGACCACCAGGCTCGACGCGAACGGGTCCTCGTCGTAGCCGGAGTTGTCGAAGGACGACGAGTCCTGGCTGACCGCCCAGATCACGAAGCCCAGGAAGACGGCGCTCACCAGGGTGCCGATGGCGCCGAGCACGATGCCCGCGATGGCCATGCCCCGGTTGGTCGCCTCGCCCCGGCCGCACTTCTTGATGCCGATGATGCCGAAGATCAGCGCCAGGATGCCCAGGATCACACCCAGGCCGTACAGGCAGAAGCCCGCGACCGCGATGATGCCGAGCACCATCGAGGCCGTGCCCATGCCGTTGGACGGGGACTGCTGCCAGCCGGTCTGGCCGGGGTAGCCGCCGGGCGACGGATAGCCGTACCCGGAACTCGTCGGGACGGGCGGCGGGGTCACCGCCGACGGGTACCCGTATCCGCCGGACGTGTCCGCCACCGGGTAGCCGTACGCGCCGGGCGTGGCCGCGGGCCCGCCGGGTGCCACCGGTGGCGGCGGCACGTCGGTGGGGCCGGGCTGCGCGAGCGGAACGGACGTGACGGTCTGCTGGTCGTGCACCGGCGACGGAGTCGTCGGCTTGCTCAGTTCCACCCCGTCACGGTTCGGCGGAGCCCACGGGTCCGTCGGGTCGTAACCGCCCCGCGACTGGTCTTGGTTGTCAGACATGGGCCTCCCCCATCATGGTCCCGCCATGCTACGGCCTCACTCCTGCGGGGTAACCGTCCGGCCTACGATGACGGGATGACCGATCTCCATCCCTTCATCGCGGGCCTGCCCAAGGCGGAGCTGCACGTCCACCACGTCGGCTCCGCCTCGCCCCGGATCGTCGCCGAGCTCGCCGCGCGGCACCCCGACTCCAAGGTCCCCACGGACCCGGAGGCGCTGACCGACTACTTCTCGTTCACCGACTTCGCGCACTTCATCGACGTCTACCTCTCGGTCGTCGACCTGGTCCGCACCCCCGAGGACGTCCGGCTGCTGACCTTCGAGGTCGCCCGTGACATGGCCCGGCAGAACATCCGGTACGCCGAGCTGACCATCACCCCCTACTCCTCCACCCGCCGGGGCATCGACGAGCGTGCCTTCATGGCGGCCATCGAGGACGCCCGCAAGGCGGCCGAGGCCGAGTTCGGCACCATCCTGCGCTGGTGCTTCGACATCCCGGGCGAGGCCGGCCTGGTCTCCGCCGAGGAGACCGCCCGGCTCGCCACCACCGACGGGCTGCGCCCCGAGGGCCTCGTCTCCTTCGGCCTCGGCGGTCCGGAGATCGGTGTGCCGCGCCCGCAGTTCAAGCCGTACTTCGACCAGGCGCGGGCGGCCGGCCTGCGCTCCGTCCCGCACGCGGGCGAGACGACCGGCCCGCAGACGATCTGGGACGCGATCAACGACCTGGGCGCCGAGCGCATCGGCCACGGCACCAGCTCGGTCCAGGACCCGGCGCTCCTCGCCCACCTGGCGGAGCACCGTATCGCCCTGGAGGTCTGCCCGACCTCGAACATCGCCACCCGGGCCGTCGCCACCCTGGACGAGCACCCGATCCGGCAGATGGTGGACGCCGGTGTCCTCGTCACGGTCAACAGCGACGACCCGCCGATGTTCGGCACCGACCTCAACAACGAGTACGCGGTCGCCGCCCGGCTCCTCGGCCTCGACGAGCGCGGTGTCGCCGCCCTCGCGAAGAACGCCGTGGAGGCCTCGTTCCTCGACCCGGCCGGAAAGGCCAGGATCGCCGCCGAGATCGACACGTACACCGACACCTGGCTCGCGCGCTGAGGACTGGCTCGCACGCCCGCGACGGCGAGAATGGGCCCATGGACTCCGACACCGCCATGGACCCGACCGCCGTCGTGAAAGCCGCCGAGGCCACGGCCTCCGTCACCGTCGTGGGCCATCGCGGCGACCCGTACCGCGTCCGCGAGAACACTCTCGGCTCGATCGCCTCGGCGCTCGACCTGGGCGCGGACGCGGTCGAGGTCGACGTCCGGCTGACGAAGGACGGCGTGCCCGTCCTCCTCCACGACGACACCCTGAAGCGCCTGTGGGCCCACGACCGGCCGCTCTCCGTGCTCTCGTACGAGCAGGTCCGGGAGCTGACGTACGGCGGGGTCCCGACCCTGCGCGAGGCCCTGCTCACCGCCGGGGAGAAGCGGCTGATGCTGGATCTGCCGGGCGGCGACGAGGACTCGGTCCGCGCCATCGTCCGTACGGTCCGCGAGTGCGGCGCCGGGGAGCGCGTCTACTACTGCGCCGGGGCCGTCGCCATGCTCCAGGTGCGCGCCGCCGACCCGGCCGCCGAGATCGCCCTCACCTGGAACTCGCTCGCCCCGCCCCGCCCGATCCTGCTCGACGTGGTCCGGCCCCGCTGGCTCAACTACCGCTTCGGCCTGGTGAGTCGGGCCCTCACCGACCGGGTGCACCGTGACGGTCTCCTCGTGTCGGCCTGGACGGCGGACACCTCCCGCACCATGCGTAAGCTGATCAGGAACGGGGTCGACTCGATCACCACGAACCGGGTCGACGCACTCGCCGCCGTCCTGCGAAAGGCCCAGGCATGAACGACCGGATCCGGACCGACATCGCCCACAACGCCCGGGTGTGGAACTACTGGCTGGGCGGCAAGGACAACTACCCGGTCGACCGCGTGGTCGGCGACCAGGTCACCGGCTTCTACCCGAGCATCGGCGAAGTGGCCCGCGCGGACCGGGCGTTCCTCGGCCGCGCCGTCACGTTCCTCGCCGCGGACGCCGGGATGCGCCAGTTCCTCGACATCGGTACGGGCCTGCCGACCGCCGACAACACCCACGAGGTCGCCCAGCGGGCCGCGCCCGACGCCCGGATCGTCTACGTCGACAACGACCCGATCGTCCTCACCCACGCCCGCGCGCTCCTGACCAGCGCGCCGGAGGGCGTCACCGAGTACGTGGACGCCGACGCCCACGACCCGGAGAAGATCCTGGCGGCGGCCGGCGCGACGCTCGACCTCTCCCGGCCGGTCGCCGTGATGATGCTCGGCATCCTCAACTTCGTCCTGGACACCGCCGAGGCCCGGACGATCGTCCGCACCCTGATGGACGCCGTCCCCTCCGGCAGCCACCTGGTCCTGACCCATCCCACCCTGGAGCCGGAGCTCGGCGGCGAGGGCAACAAGGCCGCCATGGCCTTCTGGAACGAGAACGCGACCCCGCCGATCACCGCCCGCAGCCGCGCCGAGTTCGCCTCCTTCTTCGACGGCCTCGACCTCCTGGAGCCGGGCGTCACCTCCTGCTCGCGCTGGCGCGCGACGACCGGGGACGCCCCCGTGGTGGCGCAGTTCGGCGCGGTGGGCCGCAAGCCGTAATGGGCGTACGGGGGGAAGCGCGCGCCCGACGGGAGGTGCGCGACCGGGGGGATCTGCGCGTACGTCAGGAGCTCCGCGGCCGGTGGGAGCGGGCGCGGAGCTGGAGCGGCGCCAACCCGTGGGCGGTGGACCTCGGCATCGCGCTGCTCGTACAGGCGGCGATGACGATGCCGTTCGTGGTGCCGCGCCCGCCCGAGATCGAACCGGCGACCTGGGCCGCGTACGGGCTGACGACGCTCACGGTGGTCCCGCTCGTCTGGCGGCGGCGGGCACCGGTAGCCGTCCTCCTCGCGATCCTGGCGACGAACACGCTGTACGTCCTGGCCCTGGAGGGACCGGGCCAGCCCCTGCCCTACACCGGGCTCGTCATCGTCTACACGATCGCGCTCCTCTCCCCGCCGCGGAAGCGGCTCGCGACCGCGGGGCTCATGGTCGTCGCGGTGCCCGTCTCGGTCTGGCTCAACACCCGGTCGGCCCGTGAACTGACCTTCTCGCTCTTCGTGTTCGGAGCCGCCTATGTCTTCGGCCGGCTCCAGGACGCCCGGCAGCGGGCGCATCTGATCGAGGCCGAGCGGGCCGCCGCACGTGAACGGGCCCGGATCGCACGGGAGATGCACGACATCCTGTCGCACGCGGTGAGCCTGATGATCGTGCAGGCCGAGGCGGGCCCGGTGGCGGTGCGGGCGGCGCCGGAGCGCGCGGAGGCCGCGTTCGAGGCGATCTCGGAGACGGGCCGCGAGGCGATGACCCAGCTTCGGCAGATGCTGGGGCTGCTGCGGGAGGGGACCGAGGGGGCACCGCCCCGCGAGCCGCAGCCGGACCTCTCCGGGATCCCCGCGCTGGTGGAACGGGTGAGGTCCGGCGGTCTGCTGGTGGAGTACACGACGGAGGGCGGGGTACGGGCGCTGCCGACGGCGACCGGCGCGAGCGCCTACCGGATCGTGCAGGAGGCCCTGACGAACGTCGTCAAGCACGCGGACGCCCGCCGGGCCGAGGTCCGGCTCGCCCACGCCGACGGCGTCCTGCGGGTCACGGTGACGGACGACGGACGCGGCCCCGCGCCGGGGCCGGCCGGACGCGGCTCCGGCGGCCACGGCCTCACCGGCATCCGGGAGCGGGCAGCCGCGCACGGCGGGACGGTGACGACCGGCCCGGCACCGGGCGGCCGGGGGTTCGAGGTGCGGGTCCTGCTCCCCGTACCCTCCACGGCGGAGGTGGGGAGATGACGACGATCCGGGTGGTGGTCGCGGACGACCAGGAACTGGTCCGCAGCGGCTTCGCGATGATCCTCGACGCGCAGCCGGACATCGAGGTCGTGGCGGAGGCCGGGGACGGCGCCGAGGCGGTCGAGGCGGTGCGCCGGCACGCCCCGGACGTGGCGCTCCTCGACATCCGGATGCCCGGCACGGACGGCATCGAGGCGTGCCGCGCGATCAGCGCGGGCACCGGCTGCCGGACGGTGATCCTGACGACCTTCGACACCGACGCGTATGTGTACGAGGCGCTGCACGCGGGCGCGAGCGGCTTCCTCCTCAAGGACGTGCGCCGGGACGATCTGGTGCACGCGGTACGGGTGGTGGCGGCGGGCGACTCGCTGCTCGCGCCCTCCGTGGCCCGCCGTCTGGTGGAGCAGTACACCGCGGGCGGCCCGCGCAGGACCGCCCCCGACCCCCGGCTCGACTCCCTGACGGGACGGGAGCGGGAGACCCTGCTGCTTCTCGCGCGCGGTCTCTCCAACGCGGAGATCGCGGCGGAGCTGGTGGTCAGCGACCACACGGTGAAGACGCACGTGGGGAACGTGCTCGCCAAGCTCGGCCTGCGGGACCGGATCCAGGCGGTGATCTGCGCGTACGAGACGGGTCTGGTCGCGGCGGGCTCTCCCCCGCCCGGGGGAGGCGAGGGGCCGGGGCCCTCCCCCGTGTCGGCGAGGAACTGACCGGCGGAAGACCGCCGGTGCGGGCGATCCGCCGATCGCCGCAGGTCAGCAGGATGGAGCCATCGAGAACAACGGCTCACACCACCGGAGTTGACCATGAGGACGTCCACCCGCACGCTGCTCGCCGCCGCCCTGGTCCTGGGGGTCGCGGCGGGCCCGGCCCTGACCCCGGCCTTCGCGACACCGGCCCTCGCGACACCGGCCTTCACGACACCGGCCCTCACGACTTCCCCGGCGGCCGCGTCGACCACCCGGCCGGTGAGCCCGGACCTGAGCGCGGCGATCGCCGGGCTCCCCCGGGCCGACGCCACGGCCGCGCTCGTCCGGGTCGGCGGCACCGAGGGTTCCTGGCAGGGCAGTTCAGGGGTCCACGACCTGACGACCGGCGCCCCGGCGGACCCGGCCGCCCGCTTCCGCACCGGATCGGTGACGAAGGTCTTCACGGCGGCGACCGTCCTCCAGCTGGCGTCCGAACGCCGGATCGACCTGGACCGCACGGCCCGCTCGTACCTGCCGGAGCTGATCCCCGGCCGGTACGCCACGGTGACCGTGCGCCAGCTCCTGAACCACACCCACGGCATCCCGGCCGCCGATCCCGCCGTCGGCGACACGGTGGAGGAGTGGTACGCCCACCGCTTCGACGTCCACAGCCCGGAGGCCATGGTCCGCTCGGCGACGTCGAAGCCGCGCGAGTTCCGGCCCGGCACGAAGCAGCACTACCTCAACATCGGTTACACGATCGCCGGTCTGATCGTGGAGCGGGTGACGGGCGACTCGTACGAGCACCAGGTGGAGCGGCGGATCCTGCGCCCGCTCGGCCTGCGGGACACCTACCTCCCGGGCGAGGCGGCCGGTCTCGTGGGCCCGTACAACCACGGCTACCAGACCATGCGGCTCGACGACGGTACGACCGGGCTGCGTGACGTCTCGGAGTGGGGGGTGACGGACGGCTGGGCGGCCGGTGACCTCGTCTCGACCACGGCCGACCTGGAGCGGTTCACCCGGGCGCTGTTCGCGGGCCGGGTGGTGCGCGGGCCGCTCCTGGAGGAGATGTTCGCCCTGCCGAAGGTCGCGGACCTGAGGTCGGGCGATCCGGCCGCGTACTCCGCGGGTCTGTCGATGAAGAAGCTCGGCGGCCGCGAGGTCTGGGGCAAGACCGGCGGCCGCTGGGGGTACAACGCGGCCATCGCCTCCACCCGCGACGGCGCGCGCACCCTCGTCTACAGCGTCAACTCCACCGACGCGAAGGGCCAGGACATGAACCCGACCGCCCTGAACGTCATGGTCGCGGCGTACGGCCTGCCGGACTAGCGGGCCCGGGCCGGATCAGCGGGCCCGGGCCCGGTCAGCGGACGCCGGCCGGCACGGGCTCCGGTGCCGGGGCGGCTTCGAGCCGCTTGATCAGCCGGCGTACGTGGAGCAGCGGCAGGATCCCGATGACGCCGAAGGACATGTCGATGACCGACCACCAGAAGGGGATGCCCCGGACGGGTCCGCAAATCAGGGCGAGCGGAATGATGCCGACGCAGGCGATCATGCCGAACTCGACGACCCAGACGTTGCGGACGGGCTCTCGGTAGGCGCCGTAGAAGGCGACCGCGATGACGAGGTGGGCGAAGGCGAGCCAGTCGGTGCCGTAGAGCAGGTACGGGGCCTGCTCGTCGGCGGTCTCGACGCCGCCCCGCACCCGCTCGATCCATTCGGCGAGCCCGGGGAGGAGGTCGGCCACGGGAGCCGCCCACCCGTCGAGCGAGGAGTCCAGCAGCCGGAGTTCGGTGACGAGCGGGAACGCGGTGATCCCGCTCAGGACCAGGCAGACGACGAAGACGATCAGCCAGACGCGGATGCGCGTGAGAAGGGCTCTCGGCCCGTTCGAGTCGCTCATGAGGGCAGCGTACGCCCCTCTTGAACGCGTTCAGAAATGGGGGGGTTCCCGTCGGCGCGCCACCGCGTGCGCGACGACGGTGGCGGCGAGCCCCTCTGCGTCGTGGGCGGCCCGGGCGAGGAACAGTCCCTATGCGGCAGGCAAGTTCGAGCGGGAGGGGGTCACATCCGGCTCGCTCACAGACCGACGATCGCGTTCCACCGCTTCGTGAAGTCCTGCCGCTCCTGGGCGGTGATGTCACGGGCGATCGCGAGGCGTCCCCGCATGTCCGCGTCCGGGAAGATCAGCGGGTCCTCCGCGAGCGCCACGAGCTCCTCGTCGCCGGAGTCCGCGAGGACCTTCTGCGCGCCCGGCACCGGGCACACGTAGTTGACCCAGGCGGCGAGTTCGGCGGCGACCTCGGGCTCGTAGTAGTAGTCGACGAGCTTCTCGGCGTTGGTCTTGTGGTGCGCCCGGTTGGGGATCAGGAGGGACTCGGCCCACAGTTCGGCGCCCTCCTCGGGGACGACGAACTCGATGTCCGGGTTGTCGGCCTGGAGCTGGATGACGTCGCCCGAGTACGCCTGGCAGGCCAGCACGTCACCGGTCGACAGGTCCTTGATGTAGTCGTTGCCGGTGAAGCGGCGGATGTGCCGCTTCTTCACGAGGCCCTCGATCTGCTCGCACAGGGCGTGGAAGTCGTCGCCCGTCCACCGGGTGACGTCGACGCCCCTGCCCATCATGAGCAGCGCGAAGGACTCGTCGAGCCCGGACAGCAGGGTGACCTTGCCGCGCAGGTCGTCGGCCCACAGCTCCTTGGTGGAGCGGAGCTCCCGGCCGAGCTTCCTGCGGTTGTACGCGATGCCGGTGATCCCGGACTGCCAGGGGACGCTGTGCAGCCGGCCCGGGTCGAAGGCGGGCGAGCGGAGCTGCGGGTCGAGGTGCTCGGTGACGTTCGGCTGGGTGGCGCGGTTCATCTCCTGGGCCCAGCCGAGGCGGACGAAGCGGGCGGCCATCCAGTCGCTGACGACGATCAGGTCGCGGCCGGTCTCCTGGTGGTTCATCAGGGACGGGCTGATCTTGCCGAAGAACTCGTCGTTGTCGTTGATCTCCTCGGTGTACCGGACGGAGATCCCGGTGCGCTTCCTGAACGCGTCGAGGGTCGGGCGCTTCCTGGCGTCCTCGTCATCGGTGTCGATGTAGAGCGGCCAGTTGGCGAAGTCGAGCGTCCGGTCCCGGGCGGAGAGGTCGCGGCCGGCCCGGTCGCTCTCGTCGACATAGGCGGCGGGGACCCCGCATCCGGCGGCGAGCAGGCTCGCGGCCCCGGCACCGCCGATGCCACGCAGCAGGGACCGGCGGGAGATGTTGTTCCTGGCTGTCGCTCTCACCCGTGCAGCATCGCGGCAGGCCACCGACCGGGGCAATGGACGCTCCGTCGAGCGACGCGACGCGGCCCCGACACCCTGTCGACCGGGGTGCCGGGGCCGCGTGGCGTTCAGGCGGGGGTTCAGCCCAGGGAGGTCATGACGTGCTTGATGCGCGTGTAGTCCTCGAAGCCGTAGGCGGAGAGGTCCTTGCCGTAGCCGGACTTCTTGTAGCCGCCGTGGGGCATCTCGGCGACCAGCGGGATGTGGGTGTTGATCCACACACAGCCGAAGTCGAGCGCCTTGGACATGCGCATCGCGCGCGCGTGGTCCTTGGTCCAGACGGAGGAGGCGAGGGCGTACTCGACGCCGTTCGCGAACTCCAGGGCCTGGGCCTCGTCCGTGAAGGACTGGACGGTGATGACCGGGCCGAAGACCTCGTTCTGCACGATCTCGTCGTCCTGCTTGAGGCCGGAGACGACGGTCGGGGCGTAGAAGTAGCCCTTCTCGCCGACCCGGTGACCGCCGGCCTCGACCTTGGCGTGGGCCGGGAGACGGTCGATGAAGCCGGTGACCTGCTTCAGCTGGTTGGCGTTGTTGAGCGGGCCGTAGAGCACGTCCTCGTCGTCCGGCTGACCGGTCTTGGTCTCGGCGGCGGCCTTGGCGAGGGCGGCGACGAACTCGTCGTGGATCGACTCGTGCACGATGACGCGGGTGGCGGCCGTACAGTCCTGGCCGGCGTTGAAGAAGCCGGCGACGGAGATGTCCTCGACGGCCTTCTCGATGTCGGTGTCCTCGAAGACCAGGACCGGGGCCTTGCCGCCCAGCTCCAGGTGGACGCGCTTGACGTCCTTGGCCGCCGACTCGGCGACCTGCATGCCGGCGCGCACGGAGCCGGTGATGGAGGCCATGGCCGGGGTCGCGTGCTCGACCATCGCCTTGCCCGTCTCGCGGTCGCCGCAGACGACGTTGAAGACGCCCTTGGGGACGATCTGGCCGATGATCTCCGCCATCAGGACGGTCGACGCGGGGGTCGTGTCCGAGGGCTTGAGGACGACGGTGTTGCCCGCGGCGAGCGCCGGGGCGAACTTCCACACGGCCATCATCATCGGGTAGTTCCACGGCGCGACCTGGGCGCAGACGCCCACGGGCTCGCGGCGGACGATGGAGGTCATGCCCTCCATGTACTCGCCGGCCGAGCGGCCTTCGAGCATCCGGGCGGCGCCGGCGAAGAAGCGGATCTGGTCCACCATGGGCGGGATCTCTTCGCTCGCGGTGAGAGCGACGGGCTTGCCGGTGTTCTGGACCTCGGCGGCGATCAGGTCCTCGGCACGCTCCTCGAAGGCGTCGGCGATCTTGAGGAGTACCTTCTGGCGCTCGGCCGGCGTGCTGTCACGCCAGGCGGGGAAGGCGGCCGCGGCGGCCTCCATCGCGGCGTCGACGTCAGCCTGGCCCGAGAGCGGGGAGGTGGCGTACACCTCGCCGGTGGCCGGGTTGACCACCTCGATGGTGCGGCCGTCGGCCGCGTCGCGGAACTCCCCGTTGATGTAGTTACGCAGCCGGCGCAGCTCGGTGGTCACTTGCCACCCCTCCTGTCACGTTCTGTCGTCGCACGTCCTTGTGCGGTGTCCCGATGGGCGAGACACCTCAGCCTAGTCGCTCGGCTGACGCTTTCAACAGGCCCACCCTCCTCCAACTTCGGATTCCGTGCGTTTCGAGGCCGTCAACAACGAATTACATCGCTCTGGGGTTGCAAGACCGACATTCTCGGTGCACAGTGAACTCGTGGCCAGTCGAAGCACAGAACCCAGAACCGGAACCGGTTCGTCCCCGACGATCGACGCCGTCTCCCTGGCGATCATCGAACAGCTCCAGGAGGACGGGCGCCGTCCCTACGCGGCGATCGGCAAGGCCGTGGGCCTCTCCGAGGCCGCCGTGCGGCAGCGCGTCCAGAAGCTGCTCGATCAGGGGGTCATGCAGATCGTCGCCGTCACCGACCCGCTCACCGTGGGTTTCCGGCGGCAGGCGATGGTCGGCATCAACGTCGAGGGTGACCTTGATCCGGTTGCGGAAGCCCTGACGGCCATGGCCGAATGCGAGTACGTGGTGATGACCGCGGGCTCCTTCGACCTGATGGTGGAGGTCGTCTGCGAGGACGACGACCACCTGCTGGATGTGATCAACAAGCGCATCCGCACCCTCCCCGGCGTGCGCTCCACCGAGAGCTTCGTCTACCTCAAGCTCAAGAAGCAGACCTATATGTGGGGAACTCGATAATCGTGACCCAGGACCTCTCCAAGACCGCGTACGACCACCTGTGGATGCACTTCACCCGCATGTCGTCGTACGAGAACTCGCCCGTTCCCACCATCGTGCGTGGTGAGGGCACCTACATCTTCGACGACAAGGGCAAGCGCTACCTCGACGGTCTCGCGGGTCTCTTCGTGGTCAACGCCGGACACGGCCGCAAGGAACTGGCCGAGGTCGCGTACAAGCAGGCCCAGGAGCTCGCGTTCTTCCCCGTGTGGTCGTACGCGCACCCCAAGGCCGTCGAGCTCGCCGAGCGCCTCGCGGACTACGCGCCGGGCGACCTGAACAAGGTCTTCTTCACCACCGGTGGCGGCGAGGCCGTCGAGACCGCGTGGAAGCTCGCCAAGCAGTACTTCAAGCTGCAGGGCAAGCACACCAAGTACAAGGTCATCTCGCGTGCGGTCGCCTACCACGGCACCCCGCAGGGCGCCCTGTCCATCACCGGTCTGCCGGCCCTGAAGGCCCCCTTCGAGCCGCTGGTCCCCGGCGCGCACAAGGTGCCGAACACCAACATCTACCGCGCCCCGATCCACGGCGACGACCCCGAGGCCTTCGGCCGCTGGGCCGCCGACCAGATCGAGCAGCAGATCCTCTTCGAGGGCGCCGACACCGTCGCGGCCGTCTTCCTCGAGCCGGTGCAGAACGCCGGTGGCTGCTTCCCGCCGCCGCCCGGCTACTTCCAGCGCGTCCGCGAGATCTGCGACCAGTACGACGTGCTGCTCGTCTCCGACGAGACGATCTGCGCCTTCGGCCGCCTCGGCACGATGTTCGCCTGTGACAAGTTCGGCTACGTGCCGGACATGATCACCTGCGCCAAGGGCATGACCTCGGGCTACTCCCCGATCGGCGCCTGCATCGTCTCGGACCGCATCGCGGAGCCCTTCTACAAGGGCGACAACACCTTCCTCCACGGCTACACCTTCGGTGGCCACCCGGTGTCGTCGGCGGTCGCCATCGCCAACCTCGACATCTTCGACAAGGAAGGCCTGAACCAGCACGTCCTCGACCAGGAGGGCAACTTCTTCGACACCCTGAAGAAGCTGCACGACCTCCCGATCGTCGGCGACGTCCGCGGCAACGGCTTCTTCTACGGCATCGAGCTCGTCAAGGACAAGGTCACCAAGGAGTCCTTCACGGACGAGGAGACCGAGCGCGTCCTGTACGGCTTCCTCTCCAAGGCGCTCTTCGAGAACGGTCTGTACTGCCGTGCCGACGACCGTGGCGACCCGGTCATCCAGCTCGCCCCGCCGCTGATCGCCGACCAGGGCACCTTCGACGAGATCGAGGGAATCCTGCGCTCGGTGCTCACCGAGGCCTGGACCAAGCTCTAAGGTCCCCGCCCCGCGAGGCACACGACATCACGCCGCCCTCACGGCGTGACCCCGGCCCGGGCATGCCGCCATCCGAGTGGATGGCGGCGGCCCGGGCCGCGTGCTGTCCGTACGAACGGATCCGAATACTTACGGTGCCCAGTGACCGACAGGCCCGTCCCTTCGTTCCCCCGGACGGGGGACACAGATCGGATCCGACATCGAGGTGTACGCGATGGCCCCACCGGACAACGACGTGCTCTGGGCGCGTTCCCTGCACTGCGCCCTGGGCGGTTCGGACGCCCTCAGCGGCGTCTCCCTCGGCGTCCGCGAGGGCGAGATCCTCGCCCTCGTCGGCCCGCGCGGCAGCGGCAAGACCACCCTCATGCGGTGCCTGTCCGGCCAGCTCATCGCCCAGCAGGGCGAGGTCTGGTTCAACAGCAGCCCCGTGCACACCCTGAGCGCCGCCGACCGCGAACGGCTCCGGCGCGACCGCTTCGGCTGGATCGACCCCGAGCCCGGCCTCGTCCCCGAGCTCACCGGCTGGGAGAACACGGCCCTGCCCCTGCTGCTCCGCGGCACCTCCCACCGGGCCGCGAAGACCGCCGCCGTGGAGTGGCTGGAGCGCCTCGACATCGGCGCCTGCGCCGGCAAGCGCCCGCACGCCCTCTCCCACGCGCAGCGCCAGCGCATCGCCATCGCCCGCGCGCTGGTCACCACCCCGTCGGTGCTGTTCGCCGACGAACCCACCGCGATCCTGCACCGGGCCGACGGCGCCCAGGTCCTGCGCACCCTGACCGCCGCCGCCCGCTCGCACGGCATCAGCGTGCTCCTCGCCACCCACGACGCCGAGGTCGCGGCGCTCGCCGACCGCACGGTCGCGCTCCTCGACGGACGCCGGGTCGGCACCGTACCCCCGGCGTCAGGGGCGGAGGGCGTCGCGGCGTGCTCGCTCTCCGTCTAGCCCGCGGGGCCCACCCCCTCGTCCAGACGCGCCGGCTCCTCGTCGCCGTCGCGGCGGCGGGGGTGGGTTTCCTCCTGCTCTGCACCCTCGGATACGCGGTCGGGCACCCGGAGCGGTCCTCGGCGTCCGTGCTGCGGCTGCTCTGGTGCGTCCTGCCGCTCGCCGCGACCGTCCAGTTCGCGGTCGCGGTGGCCCGGACCGACCCCAGCACCCGCCCCCGCCCGGGGCTCTCCGCGATCGGCCTCGGGCCCGCCCGCCTCACCGCGATCGCCGCCGCGTCGACGGCCGTCGCCTGCTCGCTCGGCTCCATGGTCGCGCTGCTGTTCTACCTCCACCTGCGCGGCGACATCACGGGCCTGCCCTTCGACGGGGCCGCCGCCGACCTCCTCGCCGCCGACCAGCCGATCCCGCTCGCCGCCGCCCTCACCCTGCTCGCCGTCCTCCCGGTCGTCGCGGCCACGGCCGCGGGCCTGGCCCTGCGACCGCGCACCGCGCCCGCCCCGCCGGAGGGCGCGGAGAAGCCGGTGCCGTCCGGGCTGCCGTGGGGGATCGCCCTGGTCGCGGTCGGCCTGGCCGTCGAGACGTACGCGGGCCGCAGCGGCGACACCGACGGACTCCCCCTGCCGGGCCGCTTCGACGGCAACCCGGCGGGCGTCCTCGCCGGCTGGGTCCTCGTCGCCGTCGGCCTCGCGATGGCCGGCCCCGGCCTGGTCCACGGCTGCGGCCGCCTCCTCCAGTCCGTCCGGCCGGGCGCCACACGGCTGCTCGCGGGCCGCGTCCTGATGGACGAGGCCCGCCGTATCGGCCGCCCCCTCGGCGTGGTCACCGCGGTGCTCTCCGGGACGCTCGCGGCGGCGGCCCTGCACGACGCGGGCACCGGCCCCGGCGCCTTCGGCCCGCTCACCGGCCTGGGCGCGGCCCTCGTCCTGGCCTGCACGACGGCCACCCTCCTCACCGCGGCCCTGGAGTCCAAGCAGTGCCGCGCCCACACCACCGAGGCCCTCCTCCGCATCGGCGCGCCGCCCACGGTCCTCCGCTCGGCGGCCCTGATGCGCGCCGGCGTGCTGCTCGCGGTCTTCCTGCCCCTGACGTGGGTCGTGGCGGAACTGGCGGCACTGCCGCTGACCGGCTGAGACACCGAGGAACCCTCCTGCCGGTCAGGCCGCGGGTCCGGCCCGGCCGGCACGACACCTCCAGGCGCGGCACCCCGGTGCCGCCCCTGTCGTGGGCCCATGGCGATACTTCCCCCGGCACACCGGCCGCCCGTCGGTCGACCAGGCCCCGGACGCCCCTGAGCGGCCGTCGAAGGCCTGACGGGAGGTGGGCGGGGGCCTGACGAGGGCTCACGAAGCGCTGCCGAGAGGCCGACGAGGGCCCCGCCCCGGAGCCGTACCCACGCCCGGCGGTGGCCCGCCCCGGAGCCCTACCCACGCCTCCGCCGCACGGCGGAGCGGGACGCGACCACGGGCCGACGATTCCCGGGGCGCTCCCCGCGAGGCTCGGACCATGACGCCGAAGACACTTGCCGAGCGGCCGTCCTGGGCCGACTGGCCCTCCTGGACGGGTCGCGCCGCCTCCGTGCGAACGCTGCTGGGGGTGTCTTGTCTGTCAGGCCGGATCAGGGAGCGGCGTCTGGTGCGCGTGCGTGGCGTCGAGGGGCAGAGGGGTTCGACGACAGGGCCTGGCGACCCGGTTCACTTCCGCCAGAAGAGGTGGTGCGTCACCGCACCGCCCGGGCTGGGCACGACATCGCGGTGGAACCGGTCGAGCAGCTCGTCGGGCGACTCCCAGAGCCGTACCCCCGCACCGAGCTTCACCGGCGCGACCGCGACGTGCAGGGTGTCGACGAGGTCGGCGTCGAGGAACTCCCGGATGACGGTGGCCCCGCCGCCGAGCCGGACGTCCTTGCCGTCCGCCGCCTCCTTCGCCCGCGCCAGCACGCTCGCCGGGTCGCCGTCGACGAAGTGGAACGTCGTGTCGGACAGCGTGAACGAGGGGCGCGGGTGGTGGGTCATGACGAACACCGGCGTGTGGAACGGCGGCTCGTCACCCCACCAGCCCTGCCACTCGAAGTCCTGCCAGGGCCCGCGCTGCGGCCCGAACTTGTTGCGGCCCATGATCTCGGCGCCGATGTTCCGGGAGAAGTCCCGCGTGAAGTAGTCGTCGAGGCCACGGCTGCCCCCGGGGTCGGTCCGGTTGGGCCAGCTCGCCGTGGCCCCCGCCCAGGAGAACATGGCCCCGGGATCCGCGTGCCCGAAGGGACGCTCCAGGCTCTGGCCCTCACCCGTACCGAATCCGTCGGACGAGACCATGAAGTTCTGGACTCTGAGCAGCTGGCCCATGGGGTTCCTCCCGCGTGGTCGACAAGGCATGACGAACACCAAGGAGACTCCACCGGACCGGGAAACTCATCGCACCCGCTACGGAATGTCGTCCGCCAGCACCACCACGTCCTCCGCCCGGAACTCCACCCCGACCGCGGCGCCCTCCCCCGGCACCTCCCGCAGCGGAAGCTCCGCGTCCAGCGGCGGTCCGTCCACCGGGCGAAGCCGTACGGCCACATGGCTGCCCCGGAAGGTCCGGGACTCGACCGTCCAGGCCGGCCCCTCCTCGACGGGCACGAGCCGTACCCCGCCGGGCCGGACCAGGAGCCGCCGCTCGCCCTGCGGCGAGCCGTCCGGCACCGGGACCTTCCCCCAGGCGGTCTCCGCGACCGGCCCGGTCACCCGCGCCGCCACCACGTTGTCGAACCCCAGGAAGCGGGCCACGAACTCCGAGGCCGGCCGCGACCACACCTCGACGGGTGCACCCGACTGGGCGATGCGCCCGTCCCGCATGACCACCACCCGGTCGGCCAGCGCGAAGGCCTCGCCCTGGTCGTGGGTCACCGCGAGCACCGTCGTGCCGAGCCGCCCGAAGAGCTGCCGCAGCTCCACGACGAGCCGCTCCCGCAGTCCCCGGTCGAGCTGGCCGAGCGGCTCGTCGAGCATCAGCAGCCGGGGCCGGGGAGCCAGGGCGCGGGCCAGCGCCACCCGCTGCTGCTCACCGCCGGAGAGCGCGGCGACGGACCTCCGCCCGGCGCCCGGCAGTCCGACGAGGTCGAGCAGCTCCGTCACCCGCTCGGTCTGCTCGGCCCTCCCGGCCCCGCGCATCCGCAGCCCGAAGGCGACGTTGCCGCCGACGTCCCGCTGCGGGAACAGCTGGTGGTCCTGGAACATCAGGCCGACGCCCCGCCGGTGCGCCGGCACCCCGCGCTGGTCGGCGCCGCCGAGGAGCACCCGCCCGCCGTCGAGGGCCTGCAGCCCCGCGACCACCCGTAGCAGCGTGGACTTGCCGCTGCCGCTCGGCCCGAGCACGGACACGATCTCGTGGTCGGCGACCTCCAGGTCCACGGCGTCGAGCGCTGCCCGCTCCCCGAACCGTACGGTCGCCCCGTCGAGTACCAGCATCAGAACTCCCCCGAGGTGCGGTCGGTCCGGAGCCGTTCGAGCAGCAGCAGGGACACCGCGCACACCACCATGAGGATCGTCGAGAGGGCCATCGCCTGGCCGTAGTTGAGTTCGCCGGGCCGGCCGAGGAGCCGGGCCACCGCCACCGGAAGCGTCGGGCTGTCGGGGCGGGCGATGAAGACGGTCGCGCCGAACTCGCCGAGCGAGACGGCGAACGCGAACCCGGCGGCGATCAGCAACGCCCGCCGCACCAGCGGCAGATCCACCTCCCGCCAGGCCCGCCACGGCGAGGCGCCGAGCACGGCCGCCGCCTCCCGCAGCCGCTCGTCCACCGCCCGCAGCACCGGCAGCATCGTCCGTACGACGAAGGGCACACCGACGAGTGCCTGTGCCAGCGGTACGAGGATCCAGCTGGCCCGCAGGTCGAACGGCGGCTCGTCGAGCGTGATGAGGAACCCGAAGCCGACGGTCACGGCCGACACCCCGAGCGGCAGCATGAGCAGCGCGTCGAAGCCCCGTACGAGCCGCCCGGCGGTGGGGGTCCCCCCGCGCGAGCGAAGCCGGGAGCGGGGGAGGGTCAGCGCGGCCGCGGCGAGCCCGCCGATGACGAGGGCGATCAGGGTGGCGACGACGGCGTACCGGAGCGAGTTCCCGATCGTGTCGAGCAGGGGCACGAGGAAGGTGCCGGAGGGGTCGGGGGTCTGCAGGGCCCGGTAGTAGTCGAGGCCGTAGCCGTGGGAGGTGGCGAAGGACCTCTCGACGAGCACGCCGAGCGGCAGCACGATCAGCAGGGCGACCGAGAGCAGGACGGCCGCGAACAGCGCCCACTGGCCGACGCCCCGGGGCCGGCGCGCCGCCTCCTCGGGTGCCACCATCCGCAGCGCGGTCTCCCGGCGGCGGACCGTCCGGGCGTGCACGGCGAGGACGACACCGACGGCGACGAACTGCACCATCGTGAGGACGGCCGCCGTCGTCAGGTCGAAGCGGACGACGGTCTGCCGGTAGATCTCCGTCTCGAGGGTGGAGTACGTGGATCCGCCCAGGATCTGGACGACGGCGAAGGAGCTCGCGGTGAACAGGAAGACCATCAGCGCCGCCGCGGCGACCGACGGGGCCAGCGCCGGCAGGGTCACGGTCCGCCACGCCTTCCAGCGTGACGCGCCGAGGACCCGGGCCGCCTCTTCCTGGCGGGGGTCGAGCTGCGCCCACAGGCCGCCGACGGTCCGTACGACGACGGCGTAGTTGAAGAACACATGGGCGATCAGGATCGCCCAGACCGTGGTGTCGAGCCGTACGCCCCACAGCTCGTCGAGGAGCCCGCCGCGACCGACGAGCGCCAGGAAGGCCGTACCGACCATGACGGTCGGCATCACGAAGGGCACGGTGACGACCGCGCGCAGCAGCCCCTTGCCGCGGAACTCGAAACGCGCGAAGACGTACGCGCCGGGCAGCGCGATCAGCAGGGTCAGCCCGGTGGAGGCGAGCGCCTGCCAGAGCGTGAACCACAGGACGTCGAGGATCTCCGGCCGGCTCAGCGTCTCGCCGAACCGGCCGAACTGCCACACGCCGTCGACGCGCAGCCCGCGCTCGACGATCGAGGCGACGGGCCAGGCGAAGAAGAGCGCGAAGAAGGCGACGGGCACGGCCATCAGGCCGAGCCGCGCCGCGCTTCCCCGGCGGTCGGGGACTACTTCAGAACGAGCGACGACCACTGCTGGATCCACGGGTCACGCTTCTCGGCGATCTTCTCCGGCGCCATCGTCTCCGGCTTGGCTACGACCACGCCGTGCTTGGTGAACAGCTCGGGCAGGGCCGCGTCCTTCGCCACCGGGTTGACGAACATCTGGAGCGGCATGTCCTCCTGGAACTTCTTGGAGATCAGGAAGTCGATCAGCGCCTTGCCGCCCTCGGGGTTCTTCGCGCCGTTCAGCAGGCCCGCGAACTCCGTCTGCCGGAAGCAGGTCCCGGTGGACACCCCGGTGGGTGCCACCTTCGGCTGCGGCTCGCCGTAGAGCACCTCGACCGGCGGGCTGGAGGCGTACGACACGACGAGCGGCCGGTCGCCCTTGGCCTGCTTGCCGCCGGCCGAGCCGGAGAACTCCTGGTTGTAGGCGAGCTCCCAGCTGTCGACGGTCTTCACGCCGTTGGCCTTGAGCTTCGTCCAGTAGTCCTGCCAGCCCTCGTCCCCGTACTTCGCGGCCGTGCCGAGGAGGAAGCCGAGACCCGGGGAGGACCGCTCGGGGTTCTCGACGACGAGCAGGTTCCTGTACGCCGGCTTCGCCAGGTCGTCGAAGGTCACCGGCGGAGCGAGCTTCTTGTCGGCGAAGTACTTCTTGTCGTAGTTGACGCAGATGTCACCGGAGTCGATCGGCGTGACCCGCTGCTCCTTGTCCAGCTGGTACTCGGCCGGGACACGGTCCAGGCCCTTCGCCGCGTACGGCACGAAGATGCCGTTGTCGAGGGCGCGGGACAGCAGGGTGTTGTCGACGCCGAAGAAGACGTCGCCCTGCGGGGAGCCCTTGGTCAGGATCTCCTTGTTGACGGCCTCGCCCGCGTCGCCGCTCTTCAGCACCTTGACGGTGAAGCCGGTCTGCTTCGTGAACTCGGCCAGCACCTCCTTGGAGGCGTTGAACGAGTCGTGACTCACGAGGGTCACGGTCTTCGGCGCGGGCGCGCCGGACTTGCCGGCGGCCTCGCGGACGTCCTCCGTGCCGCAGGCGGCGAGGGTGGTGACGCCCAGCGCCGCGACGAGCGCGGCGGCAGCGGCCTTCTTGATGCTCACCGGATTGGTGCTCACTGAGATTCCTCCTGGGTATGACCAGGAAGAGACGCGGCCCTGCCCACGACCGGCGAACCGGGCGCGGGCAGGGCGCAACAGCTTGAGTTAACGACCGAACTTCCTACCCAGAATGACCTGGGCAAGGTTCAGAGGGTCTGCGGTCCTACGGTGACCGCACTCTCAGCGCTGTGGCGCTCCCCTGTCGGAATATGGAGATGTGTTCGAGCTCAGACTACAAGGTCAGCGCTCGGCGGCGGCCAGCTGTCCACAGGCACCGTCGATCTCCTGGCCCCTGGTGTCCCGCACGGTCACCGGTACGCCGTGGCGGGCGATCGCCTCGACGAAGGCCTTCTCGTCCTCCGGACGCGACGCCGTCCACTTCGAACCCGGCGTCGGGTTCAGCGGGATCAGGTTGACGTGCACCCGACGCCCCTTGAGCAGCCGGCCCAGCAGGTCACCGCGCCACGCCTGGTCGTTGATGTCCCGGATGAGCGCGTACTCGATGGAGATCCGGCGGCCGGACTTCTCCGCGTACTCCCAGGCCGCGTCGAGGACCTCGCGCACCTTCCAGCGCGTGTTGACCGGCACCAGGGTGTCGCGGAGCTCGTCGTCCGGGGCGTGCAGCGAGACCGCGAGCCGGCACTTGAAGCCCTCGTCGGCGAACCGCAGCATCGCGGGCACGAGCCCGACGGTGGAGACGGTGATCCCGCGCTGGGACAGCCCGAGACCGTCCGGCTCGGGGTCGGTCAGCCGCCGGATGGCACCGACGACCCGCTTGTAGTTCGCGAGCGGCTCGCCCATGCCCATGAACACGATGTTGGAGAGCCGCGCCGGTCCCCCGGGCACCTCCCCGTCCCGCAGCGACCGCATGCCGTCCACGATCTGGTGCACGATCTCGGCGGTCGACAGGTTCCGGTCGAGCCCGGCCTGCCCCGTCGCGCAGAACGGGCAGTTCATCCCGCAGCCGGCCTGCGAGGAGATGCACATGGTCACCCGGTCCGGGTAGCGCATGAGCACCGACTCGACGAGCGTGCCGTCGTGCAGCCGCCACAGGGTCTTACGGGTGGTGTCGTCGTCGCACGAGATGTGCCGCACCACGGACATCAGATCGGGCAGCAGCTCCCCGGCCAGCTTCTCCCGCGAGGCGGCCGGAATGTCCGTCCACTCGGCGGGATCGTGCGCGTACCGCGCGAAGTAGTGGGTGGACAGCTGCTTGGCGCGGAACGGCTTCTCGCCGATCGCGGCGACGGCCTCCTTCCGCTCGGCGGGCGTGAGGTCGGCCAGGTGCCGCGGCGGCTTCTTGGCTCCGCGGGGGGCGACGAAAGTGAGTTCTCCGGGCTTGGGCATGGTTCCCCCAGTGTCGCAGACGGAACGCGGTAACCAGGGGCCCGAGCATCCGGTGGGGGTCGTCTTGGGTCGTCCGGGGCCGTCTGGGGCCGCCTTCAGACGGCCCAGAGACGGCCCGGGACGGAGCCCACCTGCGGGAAGGACGCAGGGCACGGACCTGGCCGACTATCTGCTGCGAAGGTGCCCGATCGAGCCGCTCGCGTGCGAGCGGGCACCCTCCTGATCATGCCGGGACCGCTCCCGGTCTCCCCGTCCTCCAGCCGAGCGCGGCCTCCGTGCCTGCGGCCAGCCCAGGGCATCCTGGAGGTATGGACAGTGCCCCGATAGTCGTCCATCAGCCCTCCCCCACCGGCGGAAGGCGCGTCACCGCGCGAGGCAACATTCTCGGCCTCGCCCACAGCGACGCAGACGTCGTCGAGTTCCTCCGCCGCGCAGGCCTCCCGGACGCCGAGGACCTCCTCGACGACCCGGCCTGGGTGAAGTGGAGGGGCGGCCGAGCTCACGGGTACGAGGCGGCCTGAGCAGCTGGCCCATGGGCCAAAATAGGCCAATTCCAGAGGGAGCTAAGATCACTCCTCTTGCGCATTGGAGTCAGCCGCGGAGTCGCTCAAGTTGACGCCATCCACTCGCCGGACTGGGCAATTCAATTTCGAACACTGCGAATCGCGATCCGGTTGCCGGAGGTTTGCCAGGGCGAAGCGAGCGGAGACAATAGCAGGGTCCTCCTGGTCCGGACTTCCATACAGGAACCGGGACATCGCGTCTACCGGTTCATGGCTATTCCTCACATCAATGAGCACGCCGAATGTGAATTCGCGCTCTAGGTCCTTCGCCTGAACCGCCTTGGACCAGGAAACCAAGGACTGGTAGGCCCTGTCACGCACTTCCGGTTGCTCTAGCGTCGCAGACCATCCGCATACAAGAAAGTCTCGGACCGCAGGTAGCTTTTGAGCAAGTTGAAGGAGTGTAGCCAGTACGCCGGTCGGCTTGTCTGCATCGGCGAGAGCAAGGAATGCCCGAGGACCGGCAGGGTGGTTTGGATACCGGTCTATCCATGTCTCCACGGTGTCGACGACCCGAGTCAACTCCGCAGACCCAATTGCCGCGTATTCCACTAGCGCATCTGCCGCAACTTCGGATGCCGCATCATCTATTGCCAGAACGTGTCGCAGCCGTACTAGAGCCGTACCTGGCCACCTGTGGCCATAAGGCCCCCTACAGACTTCGGCAACCACGCGGCGTTGCATGGAATTTCCCCGCTTAGCCCAGTCCAATAGCTTCTTGTGCGTTTCACGGGCAAGCTCGTCCCGGATGGCCGCCCGCGTGAAAAGCTGAGCCACGATGCTGATGCGCTTGGCGTCATCGTCCGCCGTAGCCGTCCATGTATCCAGCACTGGGAAGAACGGTGCATCGACAGCCCTACGAGACAGCTCGAGTAGACGCTCACCGATCTGTTTGGCCCAAGGTTCTGCCACGCCACCAGGTGACGTGATCCGCTCGATCCAATTCCTGGTTTCAACCCGCTCATCAGCCCAGTGGTGCCAGTCCATTTGGATTGCAGACATGGCGAGTCCCGGCCGACTATCAAAGGCAGCCCTATCGTCCGCGGTCACATCTACGCCAACATCCCGCATACGACGCCTAGGGCTACGACCCTCACGAAAGCGCCGCTTGCTGGCCTCGTCTCGCGGGCCGAATTCCCCAGCAGCTTTGATGCATAGTTCGAGGGGCGCCTTTTCCAAGTAGGCGGCAGCCAAGAGCATGACTCGGTCTTGCCCCCTCGTTCCGCCTTCAGTGAGCTTTTTCTCCAGAAAATCAGTCCAAAGTAGGACCTCATCCCTGATCCTCGCAAGCTCTTCGATTCCTTTCTCGCGGCTCTCCGATGGCTGACCATCCTGCCTCAGGGCGACGGCGTTGGTCACACGCTCTGACTTGATGCGATGAAGGCGCGAAGCAATGGCAATCGCGTTAGATGGACTGACACTGCGGGGCACCAAGTCGGCAAGGACACCCGTGACATCTGCGTAGCCACGCATCGCCCCTCGAGCAACCGTCCGCCCTTCTCCCTCCTCTAGCCAGCTGGCTTGTATCGGACTCGAGAGCTCCTCCGTTAGGAAATTGCGCGCGACCTGCCCTGCATCGGGCCGCACCGATTGAACGGTGAAGCGCTCATCTCCGGACCAGTCTCGGTAGCTCCCTGTGATGACAACACATGCCCCCCGCGCATGAAGCGTCTCTGCCCAACCAGTAAGAGCAAGTGCCGCGGCGGAGGTAAGCGGCCGTGACGAGGCATCAATCAGGTAGCCATGGCCTGGTGCGGGTTCCGGAAGAATCTCCGCGTCAGGGACCTCGTCGTCGTCCCAGTCGGCAGCGAGGTTGAAAAGTTGCGGCGGGCTTCCCACAGCAGATATGTGGCCTAGAAGGGCCCGAACAGCGGAGATTCGACGACCGGTGCCCTGCTCTCCCAAAATGACGGCAAGACCGTAGGTTGCAAGATGACCGACGGCCCGCTGAGGAGTGGGGGTGTACGCCCAGAGGGGCTCTGTGGCAGCAGCATGGTCTCCTCGCGGAATCGGGGAGACGGGCAGCTTCGGGCGCCGCAGAATCGTGATGTTGCCCGTTATCGATCCTGCTACTTGGACAACCGGTGCGCTGTTCTGCGAAGCCAGCTGACCCGATGCAGGAGTGTATGGAGACTCGTGATCCATGATCAGCTGCCCCCTGTGTTGAGGCCGCCGAAGTTGTCCCTCCCTACTTGGATCACCGGGCCGCTGTTTCCAGTCGCACTCTGGCTTACGACGCCAGCTGGTTGGTCGGAGTGCCGGCTAACAAGGGCTGCCAGATCTTCGGCCGCTTCGGGGTAGTCCTCCAGCAGCGTGAGGAAACGCCGCTGCCAGCGGTCTCGCAGTACGGCTGCGTCCGTAGCGTTGGCCTGTGCTTGGTCCTCGTCGAGTCGACTCAGCTGCCGCTCCGCCTCAGCTTCCCCGCCACGACGGAAAATGCGGACGGCCACAGCCCGCGCCGAGGACCAGCTGTCCCGGACCATCTCGGCAACAAGGGCCGCAGCAGCAGACCCAGCCACAGCAGCCAATTGCGCTTGGTCACTCACGTTTTCGCCCCTCCCGTTGGCCTCAACACGTAGGCACCTCGTGTCGCGGATGCAGGATGACAAGTCGAAACCATGAGCAACGCCGAAACTACAAACGGTGGCTGAAAATGGGTACACATGTCTCGCGCATCGGCGGAAAGCGGTTGTCGCTGCCACATCGCGAACAGACACGCCCCGACCCGCGGAAACCATCACTCGCACGGGCCAGCATCAGCAGCCGGGCACAGAGGGCCCCGGTTGGGTGAGGCCAGACCTCGGCTGCAAGTAGTAGGCTCACTCCGCCATGAGTCGGCTGACGAACCCCGCGCTGCGCAGCCGCCCGTAGGCCGCGGTCACGTCCTCCGGGACGCCCTGAGCGATCGTGAAACCCCGCTCCGGGTAGAGCAGCAACCGCTGGTGAGCCCCGACAGCATGTCCAGGACAAGGCGGGGATCACGATCGAGTCGATCTACTCCTCCAACCGCATATCCGTAGAGGCACTCACGACGTCGACTCCCAGAGACGGCCCCACGAGCTGAACAGGGCCCCTGATCTGGACCAAATGTGCAGGTCAGGTGCCCTGTGCGGCCCGTATCCCGGTGAGTTCTCCGGGCTTGGGCATGGTGGTACCAGTGTCGCAGACGCGCGCCCGTGGCCCGGTTCGCCGCTTCAGGGTGCGGGTGACCGGGGCTGGGTGCGTGGGATTCGCTGGGTGAAGAAGAGTGCCATGACGGACGCGCCGGCCAGGATCGCCAGGGCTGCCTTCAGGCCGTCCAGGCGGGCTGCCTCGTTCGCCTCCAGGGCGGCCGCGGCGACCTCCTCGCTGGTGCCCGCCTCGTCGAGGGCGGTCGTCAGCTGGGCGTCCGAGAGGAACGGGACGCCGCTCTGGAGCTCGACGACGGCCTGGTTCTTCACCTCGTCCGGGATCGCCTCGTTCCGCTCCACGGCGCCCAGGAACGACGACGTGAGCGCGGCGATCATCAGGGAGCCCGCGAGCGCCGTGCCCATCGAGGAGCCGAGGTTGGTGACGGCGTTCTGGATGCCTCCGACCTCCGCGCTCTGTCGGTCGGAGACCGCGGACACCGTGACCGATCCGAGCTGGGAGGCCAGGGCCCCCATCCCGAAGCCGATCAGCAGCAGCGGGACGGTGACGATCTCCGCTCCGGCGTCCGTGTCCAGCGCGGCCATCAGGGCGACCGCACCGGCGAGGAGCGCCGCCACCCCGATCCGTACCACCCGCCGCGGCGAGACGTCGGGGAGGAAGCGCGGGATGAGGACGGCGGCGGCCAGCAGCGTCAGGGAGAGCGGCAGGATCCGGGCGCCCGTCTGCAGCGCGGACAGACCGAGGGCCACGGACAGATAGAGCGGGACGACGAAGAAGACGCCCATCTGCACGAGGTACTGGAAGAAGAACATCGTCAGTCCGCCGGTCAGCTGCTTGTTCCGCAGCATGGCCGGGTCGACGAGCGGATCCCGGCCCCGCTCGACGAGGCGGGCCTCCCAGCGGAGGAACAGATACACCAGGAGCAGCCCCGCCAGCATCAGCCACACGGTCATCGACACCCCGAGCCATGCGGGAGCGTCGGTCTTCGGCTGGACCCAGCCCCATTCGTCCGAGCGCAGGACGCCGTAGACGAAGATCCCGAGCCCGGCGGCGGACAGGACGGCGCCGACGAGATCGATGCGAGGGTGTTCCTCGTCGCCGGCGTCGGCGATGCGGCGGGCGAACACCAGGATGACGAGCACGACCAGGACCTCGCCGGCGAAGACCCAGCGCCAGGAGAAGTAGGTCGTGGCGATACCGCCGATGAGCGGTCCGAGCCCGATGGCCACGGCGCCCGCCGCCGCCACGATGCCGTACGCCGCGGCCCGGCCCTCGGTGGGGAAGTTGCCGGCCACCAGCGCCACGATCGACGGCAGGATGAGCGCCGCCCCGATGCCTTCGAGGAACGACCAGCCGATCAGCAGAACGGGCAGGTTCGGAGCGAGCGCCGTGGTCAGCGAGCCGCAGCCGTAGATCACGCAGCCGATCATGAACGCGCGCCGACGGCCGATCAGCACCCCGACCTTGCCCCCGGGGATCATGAACATCGCCATCACCAGCGTGTACGCGGTGATGGCGCCCTGGATCCCGGTCACCGTGGTGCCCACGTCCTCGGCCACGGTCGCGATCGCCACGTTCATGACGGAGCTGTCGAGGGCCATCAGGAACTGGCCCGCCGCGAGGGTCAGCAGGACGAGCCGTGCCCCCGCGGGTGCGCCGTCGGCGCCTGCCTTGGATGCCATGTCCGCATTGTCCTCATGCGGCACGGTTCCGGCTCGGCGGCTGCACCCACATGCCGCCCCCATGCGTCAGGGCCCGTCACCCCGGAGGGTGACGGGCCCTGACGGCACACGCGTACGGATCAGGCCGAACCGACGAAGATCACGAACAGCAGCCACACGACCGGAGCCGTCGGCAGCAGCGAGTCCAGCCGGTCCATGATCCCGCCGTGCCCCGGCAGCAGGGTGCCCATGTCCTTGATGCCCAGGTCCCGCTTGATCATCGACTCGCCGAGGTCGCCGAGCGTCGCGCTCGTCGCCACCGCGAGACCCAGCAGCAGACCCTGCCACCAGACACCGTCGTCGATCATGAACTGCATGCACAGCGCGCCCGCCGCCATCGCGAAGGCCACCGCCCCGAACAGACCCTCACGGGTCTTTCCGGGACTGATCCTCGGCGCCAGCTTGCGCTTGCCGAAGCGCCAGCCGACCGCGTACGCACCCGTGTCGCTGACCACCGTCAGCACCAGGAACGTCAGCACCCGCTGCGGGCCGTCGTCGGCGGTGAGCATCAACGCCACGAACGTCGCCAGGAACGGCACGTAGAACGCCGCGAACACACCCGCCGTGACGTCCTTCAGATAGCCCTCGGGAGGTTCCGTCATCCGCCAGACGAGTACCGCGAGCGCCGTGAGCGCCATCGCCACCCAGGCGCCCTCGGGCCCCCGGACGTAACCGGCGACGACCATCGCCGCGCCGCCGACCGCGAGCGGCACCAACGGAGCCTTGATCCCCTTGCGCTCCTGGAGGCGGGAGGTCAGCTCCCACAGCCCGACCACCACGGCGACCGCTATCACCCCGACGAACGCCGGCGGCCAGATGTACAGCGAGGCGATGATGACGGCCCCGAGGCCCACCCCGACCCCTATGGCCGCGCCCAGATTGCGCCCCGCGCTCTTCTTCTGCCGTGGCGCCGACGGCGCGGGCGGCGGAGGCGGGGTGGGGCTGGGCATGGGCTCCTGCGGGTGCTCGTGCGGCGTCTCGTCACGGAACAGGGGACCGCTCTGGTGAGCGGCCCCCCGGCCGTGACCGTCCTGGAATCCGCCGGCGGGAACGTCGGGCACGATGGGCATGGGCCGAGTCTGCGCCGCCTGCTGCCGATCGTATGCGGGACCCGCCGGGACGGGCCCCTGGTCGGGTCCCCCACGGCCGGAACCGGCCGGGGCCCCCCAGGAAGAGTCGTTCATCAGACCTCGAGCAGCTCGGCTTCCTTGTGCTTGAGCAGCTCGTCCACCTGCGAGACGTACTTCGCGGTGGTGTCGTCGAGCTCCTTCTCGGCGCGGCGGCCCTCGTCCTCGCCGACCTCGCCGTCCTTGACGAGCTTGTCGATGGTCTCCTTGGCCTTGCGGCGGACCGAGCGGATCGAGATCTTCGAGTCCTCGGCCTTGCTCTTGGCGACCTTGATGTACTCCCGGCGGCGCTCCTCCGTCAGCTCGGGGAACACCACCCGGATGATGTTGCCGTCGTTGCTCGGGTTGACGCCGAGGTCCGAGTCCCGGATCGCCTGCTCGATGTTGCGCAGCGCGCTCTTGTCGAACGGGGTCACCACGGCCATCCGCGGCTCCGGGACGGAGAAGGACGCCAGCTGGTTGATGGGGGTGATGGCACCGTAGTAGTCCGCCACGATCTTGTTGAACATCGCCGGGTGCGCACGGCCGGTGCGGATCGCGGCGAAGTCCTCCTTGGCGACCACGACGGCCTTCTCCATCTTCTCCTCGGCCTCGAGGAGGGTCTCTTCGATCACCACATGCTCCTGCGTGTCGTCGCGTTGTGTCCTGCACGGTGTACGACCGGCAGGGCTCTGTCCATCCCCTTGCGGGGCGGTTCCCCGGTTCGGGTCAGGCCCGGGTGCCCTGGTCGCTCACGAGCGTGCCGATCTTCTCACCCTTCACCGCGCGAGCGATATTGCCCTCGGTGAGCAGTTCGAAGACGAGGATCGGGAGGTTGTTGTCCCGGCACAGGGTGATGGCGGTGGCGTCGGCGACCTTGAGGTCGCGGGAGAGCACCTCGCCGTACTCCAGTGCGTCGAACTTGACCGCGTCGGGGTTGGCCTTCGGGTCGGAGTCGTAGACGCCGTCCACGCCGTTCTTGCCCATGAGGAGCGCCTCGGCGTCGATCTCCAGGGCGCGCTGCGCGGCGGTGGTGTCCGTGGAGAAGTACGGCATGCCCATGCCCGCACCGAAGATGACCACACGGCCCTTCTCCAGGTGACGCACGGCGCGCAGCGGGATGTACGGCTCGGCGACCTGGCCCATGGTGATGGCGGTCTGGACGCGGGAGTCGATGCCCTCCTTCTCCAGGAAGTCCTGGAGGGCGAGGCAGTTCATCACGGTGCCGAGCATGCCCATGTAGTCGGAGCGGGCCCTGTCCATGCCGCGCTGCTGGAGCTCGGCGCCACGGAAGAAGTTGCCACCGCCGATCACCACCGCGATCTCCGCGCCGTCGCGGACGACGGCCGCGATCTCACGCGCGATGGCGTGCACGACATTGGGGTCGACGCCCAGGCCCGTACCGCCGGAGAAGGCTTCTCCGGACAGCTTCAGCATGTAGCGGCCGGCCTGCTTGCCGTTGTTGTCGTCGCCCTGTACGGCGTCCTGGTTCATGGAGATCTCCTCGTGCACATACGAAGGAGGCCATTGCCTTGGGTCCTCGCGGTTTCCCGTACGGCAATGGCCTCCTCGTCAGATCTGCGGTCGTCCTGCGCGTGCGCGGACGACTGCCTCAGACCCTACCGGGGTCCGGTGTCCGTCGCGTTCGCGTACGGACTCAGATGCCGACCTTGATGCGGGTGAAGCGCTTCAGGGTGACACCGGCCTCGTCCAGGATCTGCTGGACGGACTTCTTGTTGTCAAGGGCGTACGGCTGACCGAGCAGCGTCGCGTCCTTGAAGAAGCCGTTCACGCGACCCTCGACGATCTTCGGGAGCGCGGCCTCGGGCTTGCCCTCGGCACGGGTGGTCTCCTCGGCGACGCGACGCTCGGTCTCGACGACCTCGGCCGGAACGTCCTCACGGGTGAGGTACTTCGGCGCGAAGGCGGCGATGTGCTGGGCGACACCCTTGGCGACGGCGGCGTCGGCCTTGTCGAACTCGACGAGGACACCGATCTGCGGCGGGAGGTCCGGCATCGTGCGGTGCATGTACGCGAAGACGAAGCCGTCGGCGTACTGCGCGAAGCGGTCCAGGACGATCTTCTCGCCGAGGTTGGCGTTGGCCTCGTCGACGAACGCCTGCACGGTCTTGCCGGCCTCGATCTCGGAGGCGAGCAGCGCGTCCAGGTCGGCCGGGGAGGTGGCGGCGACGTGGGCGGCGAGCTTGTCGGCGACGGCCTGGAACTTGTCACCCTTGGCGACGAAGTCCGTCTCGCACTTCAGCTCGACGAGGACGCCGGAGGTGTTGTCGTCGGCGATGAGGGAGACCACGGCGCCGTTCTCGGCGGAGCGGCCCTCGCGCTTGGCGACACCCTTCTGGCCCTTGATGCGCAGGGCCTCGACGGCCTTGTCGACGTTGCCGTCGGCCTCGTCGAGGGCCTTCTTGCAGTCCATCATGCCGGCGCCGGTGAGCTCGCGGAGCTTCTTGACGTCAGCGGCGGTGTAGTTCGCCATGAGTCTGTTTCTCTCTCGAAGTCTGAAAGATCGGGCGGGTCCACGGGTGGACGGCGGGGGCTTCGTGGGCCCCCGCCGTCGTCACCCGAAGGTCCTGAAGGGTCAGGCCTGCTCGGCGTCCGCGGCCGGAGCCTCGGCGGCAACCTCGGCCGGGGCCTCGGCGGCCTCGGCGTCGGCGACCTTCTCGGTCTCGGCGGAGGTCTGGACCTCGGCGTCGTCGGCCTTCTTCTCGCCCTCGAGCAGGTCGCGCTCCCACTCGGCGAGGGGCTCGCCGGCGGCCTTCTCGCCCGGCTTCGAGTCGCCGGTCGCGGCGCCGGAGCGGGCGATGAGGCCCTCGGCGACGGCGTCGGCGATCACGCGGGTGAGCAGGGTGACGGAGCGGATCGCGTCGTCGTTGCCCGGGATCTTGTAGTCGACCTCGTCGGGGTCGCAGTTGGTGTCGAGGATCGCGACGACCGGGATGTGGAGCTTGCGCGCCTCACCGACGGCG
Organism: Streptomyces aureus; assembly: GCF_001418135.1. Lineage (GTDB taxonomy): Bacteria > Actinomycetota > Actinomycetes > Streptomycetales > Streptomycetaceae > Streptomyces > Streptomyces aureus_A. The sequence continues at coordinate 1,242 of NZ_LIPQ01000010.1, read as the reverse complement.
ATGTGCTCCTTCTTGGTGTCGACGATCCAGACGGCGCTCGGCACCTTCTGCATCTCGCGGATACCACCAAGGGTCTTCTCCAGCTTGGCCTTCTCGCGGGAGAGGACCAGGAGCTCCTTCTTGGTGAGGCCGGACGCGGCCACATCCTCGAAGTCGATCTGCTCAAGCTCCTTGAGGCGCTGCAGACGCTTGTAGACGGTGGAGAAGTTGGTGAGCATGCCACCGAGCCAACGCTGGTTGACGTACGGCATGCCGACACGCGTCGCCTGCTCGGCGATGGCCTCCTGGGCCTGCTTCTTCGTACCGACGAACATGATGGAGCCGCCGTGCGCGACAGTCTCCTTGACGAACTCGTAGGCGCGGTCGATGTACGACAGCGACTGGAGCAGGTCGATGATGTAGATGCCGTTGCGCTCGGTGAAGATGAAGCGCTTCATCTTCGGGTTCCAGCGACGGGTCTGGTGACCGAAGTGGACGCCGCTCTCCAGCAGCTCCCGCATCGTGACGACGGCCATGGCCGTATCTCCTTGAGTTTCTCGGTTATGTTCCTGACGCCCCGACGCGCCATGCCCGCGAGGGACCGAAAGGCGCTGCCACGGCCGGTGAGGGTAGTGGCGGGGCGTGCGAAGTCGACCCGGTGACCCGGGTCGCCATAGGAAGTGTACGGGACCCCGGGAGCAGCGGGTGACGGCGCTGTCCACAACCGGCGGGCAGTCCACAGAAACCGTCCGCGGCCCCTGCGAGCCGGCCGTGCGGGGGAGCGTTCTCCCATGCACCTCACGGCACTGATCCTGACCCTCGGCCTCCTGTGGCCGGTGGGCCCGCCGCTCCCGGAGATCCTCCGCGGCTGGCAGCCACCGCCGGGCCCCTACGCGGCCGGGCATCGCGGCGTCGACCTGGCCGCACCACCGGGCAGCCCGGTCCTGGCCCCCACCGCGGGCACGGTCACCTTCGCGGGCCCGGTCGGCGGGCGCGGAGTCCTCACCCTGACCCTGCCGCGGTCGGGCACTCCCCCGCTGCGGACCACCTTCACCCCGGTGACTCCGCTGGTGGCGCCCGGCACGCGGGTCGCGGCCGGCACCCCGATCGCCCGGGTCGCCCCCGGCACGCACTGTCCGGAGACCTGCCTCCACTGGGGCCTGCTCAGAGGCGCCCGGTACCTGAACCCGCTGCTCCTGACCCCGCGCCCCCCGTCCCGCCTGCTGCCGGTCGGAGGGTGACCGGGGCGGGCGGGGCCATCGG
>NZ_LIPQ01000001.1 GCF_001418135.1 Streptomyces aureus | reverse complement strand
GGCGAGGTGCGCGGTGGCCCGGTTGTCCCAGAACGCCACGTGCCCCGGCTCCCAGCGGAAGCGCACCGTGTACTCGGGCCGGGTGATCTCGGCGTACAGCAGGTCCAGGATCCGTCGGCTCTCCGCGGCGGTGACGCCCACGATGTGGCTGGTGAACCCCGGGTTGACGAACAGCGCGCGCTCCCCGGTCTCCGGGTGCACCCGCACCACGGGGTGTACGGACACGAGCAGGTTGTCGTTGATCCGGCGGGCGTACGCGCCGTCCTCGCCGACCGGCCGGTCGCCGCNNGCGCCGAGCACCGGTACGGCGGCGACCGGCCGGTCGCCGCCGTACCGGTGCTCGGCGCGCAGTGTGTCCACGAACGCCCTGACGGGGGCGGACAGCCCCTCGTACGCGGCGACGAGGTTGGTCCACTGCGTGTCGCCGCCGAACTCCGGGACCGTCTCGGCGCGCAGGATGGACCCGGCGGGAGGGTTCACCGCGGCGGTGACGTCGGTGTGCCAGCCGTCGAAGTAGCTGTACTGGCGCTTGCGGTACTCCGCCCGGAAGTTCTTCCCGTAGCGCTCCTCGAAGCGGCGCGGGTCGATGGTGAAGATCTCCGGGTGGCCCTCCGGCGGGGCGTCGTCGTGCGGGTGGGCGTAGGTGAGCTCGCCGAAGTGGCGGGCGAAGGCGATCTGCGAGGCGTGGTCGAGCCGCTGCCCCCGGAAGAAGACGACCTTGTGACGGTGGAGGGCCTGCTTGATCTCGTCGACGGTCTCGACGGCCAGCGGGCCGGCGAGGTCCACGCCGTCGATGTCGGCGCCGATGTGACCGGCGACGGGACGGACGGTGAGCGTGCTCATGGGGGAGTCCTTTCGGGCATGACGAACGAGGGCGGGTGAGAAGGGCGACCGGGTGTCGGGACGGCGTCGGGGCCGCGGGGTCACCCGCCGGGCGCGGGCTCACGGGTGTGAAGGGCGCCCGGCCGGTGTCGGTACGCGGCGAGGCGGGAAAAGGGGACGGCGCCGGTGCTCCAGCCGGCACTTCGGCCAGAGCTCCATGCGGTGCTCAGCCGTGCTTCGGCCAGAGCTCCACGCGGTGCTCAGCCGTGCTTCGGCCAGAGCTCCAGCCTGGTGCCCCAGGCAACGCTCCAGCCGGGGCTCAGCCGCGCTCCGGCCGTGCTTCAGCCGGTGAACGTGCCTGATTCAGGCCGGAGTTCGGCGGATGCGTACGCCGGGGTCAGTGCCCCGTGCCCCCGGCGCGTCGCGCGTCGGCGGAGAGCCGGTCAGTGGGCGCGACAGCCCAGTCCGGCGAAGTGGTGCGCGCGGAAGGCGTTCACGGGGTGCCGGTCTGCGGCTGCCCGGATCGTGGCCCTCTGCTCTGCGTCCATGGGAAGAGTGTGCTGCCCCGTGCCGGTACGGACAATATTTTCTGGCGGCGCGGAAGAAACCCGCCCCGCCCCGGTCATCGGGCGCCGCCGCTGGTACGCAGCCCGAACGGGTTCCGGTAGACGGCCGCGAGCACCGGCGCGGTCGCCGCCACCGCGAGCGTGTCCGCGCCGAAGGAGCCGGTCCGCACCTGGTCGCCGCCGCTCGCCAGCTCGCGGGTCAGCTCGTCGAGCAGCCGGGGCAGACGGAGGGTGGCGAACTCGGTCAGCACCAGGTCGTCCGGGCGGATCAGGTCGAGCAGCGGCCGCACCGCGTGCGCGATCAGCCGCAGGCGGGTGCGGCACAGGTCGAGCGCCCGGACGTCGCCCGCGCGGGCGGCACGCACGAGCAGCCGCAGATCGGGGTGCGGGATGACGCCCTCGGCGACGGCGCGCCGCGCGACGGCACGGTCGGAGACGGTCGCCTGGAGGCAGCCGGTGCGGCCGCAGGGGCACGGCTCCGCCGACCCCGGTACGGGCAGGTGGGCGATGCCGCCGGCGCCGTACCGCCGGCCCTGAAGCAGGACGCCGCCGGTGGCGATCGCCGCGTCCACGGCGTTGCCGACGAACAGGTGCACCAGGTCGCCGCCGCGGTTCGCGCCGAACAGCAGCTCGGCCTGGGCCAGCGCCCGGGCGTGGCCTTCCACATGGACCGGCAGTCCCACCGCGCGCTGCAGCGAGCGCCGCAGCGGGATGTCGCGCCAGCCGAGCGCGGAGTTCTCGACGAGGACCCCGGCGTCGGGATCGACCCAGCCGCCGGTGGCCACGCCGAGACCGAGGACGGAGCGCCCGCCGAGATGTCTGCGCAGGAAGCCGGGCAGTCGTGCGGCGACGTCCTGGAGGACCGCCCCGTGCTGCGGCTGCCGTGGCACGTGCTCGTACGCGATGACGTTGCCGCGCAGGTCGGTGAGCGAGAGCGTGAGCCGCGGGACGGCGATGTGCACGCCCGCCGCGACATGGTGCGCGGTCTCGATGTCCAGCGGGATGCGGGGGCGTCCGGGCCGGGGCGGCCGGTGCGGTTCGGGCGGCTCCCAGACCAGTCCCATCGCGAGCAGTTCGGCCGCGTGCCGTGACACGACGGCCGCGCTCAGGCCCGTCTCCCGGATGATCGCGGTGCGGGCCAGCGGGCCTCCGCGGAGGATGGCCCGCAGGACGGCGGCGGCGTCGGGCTGGTCGACGGCGGGCTTTCCGCCCGGCGTCGCGATGAGCGCTGGTCGCATCGGGAATCCTCGGTCCGGGAGTCGGTCGTACGGTGGCACGGCGGCCCGGGCAACCGAGGGGCGAGGGATGCGGGGGACGGGTCGACGACCTGATGCCCCGATGCTCGCAAGCGCGAGGGGGCCGGTCAACGATCCGGCGTTAAGGGGCAATGACGGTTCTGCGAAGCGCTCCCGGCGGCTTCGCCATGAGACCCCCGAGCGGGCTTCCGCCATCGTCCCGCGCCTGGGAGCGCTTCAGCTGAAGGGGTGCGCGAACAGGAACAGCGGGTTGTTCGTCCGTCCCGGCACCGGACGGCCCGGGCGGCGAGGAGCATCACGAGGGCGCATCAGGGCCGGCGAGCGTGGGCAGGGCGGCGCGCCAGCCGCCGTACGCGGTGATCTCGCGGGCGCCGTCGAGGGCCTCGGGCTCGCAGAGGAAGCCGGGGACGGAGCTGCCGTCCGCGAGTTCCACGCTCCCGAGGGCCATCGGGCGGGGGAGGGCGGCCACCAGCGCGCCCAGCCCTTCGGCGGGGAGCCGCCACACCTCGGCCTCGATCGCCGCACCGCCCGCGCGGGCCCGGACCAGACCGGGTTTCGGGGGCGTCGTGTCCAGTGCGTAGAGCCGGTAGACGGGCGTCGTCGTGGTCGTGCGGACGAACCGGCCGCCGAGGGCGAGCAGCTGTCCATTGAGCGGCTGCCCGGACAGGTGCGCGCCGACCACCGCGACGTGCAGCGGCGGGCAGGTGAGCAGGGCGGCGACGCGGGCGAGCCGGTCGTCGGTGAAGGCCGGACCGATCAGCATGACGCCGAAGGGCCGCCCGGCCACCGCGCCCGCCGGTACGGCGACCGCCGCGAGGCCGAACAGGTTCGTGGAGTTGGTGAACCGGCCGAGCCGGGCGTTCGCGCCCAGGGGGTCGGCCGCGACCTCCGCGAGGGTCGGGTGCCCCGGTGTGGTCGGCAGGAGCAGGGCGTCCGCGTCGCCGAGGGAGGCCAGGGCACGGGTGCGGAGGGCGGCCAGCTTCTCCCGGTCCGCGTAGAGGCGGTGGGCCGGGAGGTCGCGTGCCCCGGAGATGATTCCGGCCACCGTCGGGTCGAGGTCCGGTGAGTCGGCGTGCTTGTCGACGAAGGCGCCGACGGCCGTGTAGCGCTCGGCGACGAACGCCCCCTCGTACAGCATCGCGGCCGCCTCGGTGAACGGCTCCAGGTCCACGGGCAGGAGTTCGGCGCCCGCGTCGGCGAGTCGGGCCGCCGCGGCTGCGAGCGCCTCCGCCCACCCCTCGTCCAGCTCGCCGAGCCGCGCGGCGTCGGGGACCGCGATCCGCCACGGGCCGGGGCGGCGCTGTTCCAGAGGCTGGAGCACGCGTCCCGCCGGTGCCGCCATGACGGACAGCGCCTGCTCGGCCTCGGGGAGCGTGCGGGCGAAGACCGTCACGCAGTCGAGCGACGCGCAGGCGGGGACGACGCCTTCGGTCGGCACCAGGCCGGGGGTCGGCTTGAGTCCGACGACGCCGTTGAAGGCGGCGGGCACCCGGCCGGAGCCCGCGGTGTCCGTGCCGAGGGCGAGGTCCACGAGGCCGAGGGCGACCGCGACCGCCGAGCCGGACGAGGAACCGCCGGAGACGTACGCCGGGTCGACCGCGTTCCGGACCGCTCCGTACGGACTGCGCGTGCCGACCAGGCCGGTCGCGAACTGGTCCAGGTTGGTCGTGCCGAGGACCACGGACCCGGCCGCCCGCAGGCGCGCCACCGCCGGAGCGTCGGCCTCGGGCCGGTACGCGTACGAGGGGCAGCCGGCGGTGGTCGGGAGCCCGGCGACGTCGATGTTCCCCTTGACGGCGAAGACCGTTCCGGCCAGGGGCAGCCGTTCACCGGCGGCGGTCCGTGCGTCGATCGCGGCGGCCTCGGCCTCCGTGTCCTCCCGCGGACGGAGGTCGATCCACACCTCGGGCCGGTCCACCCGGGCGATGCGGGCGTACGCGGCGCGCACCCGTTCCAGCGCGGTGCTCATACGGCCGCCTCCGCGGTCTCGACGGGAGCGAGGACGACGAGGGCGGTTCCCGCCTCGACCTGGCTTCCCGGCCTGATCAGGATCTCCGCGACGACGCCTTCGGCGGGGGCCGTCACGGGTGACTCCATCTTCATCGCCTCCAGGGCGACCAGCTGCTGACCCGCCGAGACCCGGTCGCCGACCTCGACGTTGACCTGCCAGACGCAGGCGGTGAAGTCGGCCTCGACGAGTCGGCCGCCCTCGGGCACCTCGATGTCGGTGACCGGCGGCACGGTCTCCGCCGCCGCCTCGGCGCGGGCGAACTCGCCGGCCGCCTCCCAGGCGTCGCGCTCGGCCCCGAAGGCCGCGCTCTGCCGGGCCCGGAAGGCGGCGATCGACGCGGCATTCGCCTGAAGGAAGTCCTGATACGCGGCGAGTGAGAAGGTGCCTTCCTCGGTCCTCGGGACGAACCGGCCCGAGACGATGTCGGCGCGCAGTTCCAGGAGCTCCTCGGCCCCGACCGGGTACCACTTGATCCGGTCGAAGAAGCGCATGAGCCAGGGCTTCCCCGGTTCGAATGCGCCGCGCTGCCGCCAGGGCGACCACACCTGGGTCGTGCGGCCGACGAACTGGTAGCCGCCGGGGCCCTCCATGCCGTAGACGCACAGGTACGCTCCGCCGATGCCGACCGAGTTCTCCGCCGTCCAGGTGCGGGCCGGGTTGTACTTGGTGGTGACGAGGCGGTGCCGGGGGTCCAGCGGAGTGGCGACGGGCGCGCCGAGGTAGACGTCACCGAGGCCGAGGACCAGGTACTCGGCGTCGAAGACCGTGCGGTACACGTCGGCGACCGTGTCCAGGCCGTTGACGCGGCGGATGAACTCGATGTTCGACGGGCACCAGGGGGCGTCGTCGCGCACACCCGCGACGTAGCGGTCGATGGCCTCGCGGGTCGCCGGGTCGTCCCAGGACAGCGGCAGGTGCACGACCCGGCTGGGCACCACCAGGTCGTCGGTGGGTGGCAGTTCCTCCTCCACGCGCAGGACGGCGTCGAGCAGGTCGCGCTGGGGCAGCACGTCCGGGTCGGTCTGGATCTGGAGCGAGCGGATCCCCGGGGTGAGGTCGAGGACGCCGGGGAGCCCGCGTGCGGCCAGCGCCTCCGCGAGCGCGTGCACGCGCATGCGGAGCGCCAGGTCCAGCTGCATCGGCCCGTACTCGACGAGGAGGTTGTCGTCGCCGCTGCGCCGGTACGTGACCGACGGCCGGTCGCCGGTCTCCGCCAGGCGGGCGAGGACGCCCCCGTCGACGAGCGGCGGGCGGTCGGCGCGCGGCTCGGCGGCCGGTGCGCGGCGCAGTGCGGCGGCCGCCCCGGCGGTCACCGGCACGAAGCGGACGCTGTCGCCGGGCCGGAGCTGGCCCAGCTTCCAGCGCTGCCCGGTGACGACCGTCGCCGGGCAGACGAAGCCGCCGAGCGAGGGCCCGTCGGGACCCAGGAGGACCGGCATGTCGCCGGTGTAGTCGACGGCGCCGACGGAGTACGGCGTGTCGTGGATGTTGGACGGGTGCAGCCCCGCCTCGCCGCCGTCGGTCCGTGCCCAGCGCGGCTTGGGGCCGACGAGGCGGACCCCGGTGCGGGCCGAGTTGAAGTGCACCTTCCAGTCCGCGGCGTAGAAGTCGCGCATGTCGTCCTCGGTGAAGAACTCGGGTGCCGCGTGCGGACCCTCCACGGCGCCGACCTGCCACGAGGAGCCGAAGGCCGGACGTTCGTCGAGGGGGACGACGGGGGTGTCCGTACGGACCTCGCCGCCGTGCAGGACGTCACCGGAGCGCAGGGCGCGGCCACCGTGCCCGCCGAACCGGCCGAGGGTGAAGGTGGCGGCGCTGCCCAGGAACTCCGGCACGTCGAGGCCGCCCGCGAAGAGGACGTAGGTGCGCAGGCCGTGTTCGGCGGGCGCGTCGACGGCGAGGGTCTGTCCGGCGTCGACGGTCACCGGTTCCCACTGCGGCACGGCGGTGCCGTCGATCGTCACGCGGGCCGGGGCGCCGGTGACACAGACCGTCGTGGGACGGGTGAACCGCAGGGAGGGGCCCTGGAGGGTGCACTCCAGGCCGGGGGCGCCCTCGTCGTTGCCGAGGGCGGTGTTGCCCAATCGGAAGGAGAGGTCGTCCATCGGTCCGCCCGGCGGGACGCCGACCTGCCAGTAGCCGGTGCGTCCCGGCCAGTCCTGCACGGTGGTCAGGGTGCCCGCCGCGACGACCTCGACGCGCGGGGTCGGATCGGTGACTCCGGCGAGGGTCGCGGTGGAGTGGGCGGCCGCCCGGACGTCGACGTCCCGGAGGGCCGCGCGCACCAGGCCGAGGTTGGTCTCGATGCCGTCGACGCGGGTCGCGGCGAGCGCCGCGTCCAGCCGGTCGAGCGCCCCGGCGCGGTCGGCACCGTGCGCGACCACCTTGGCGAGCATCGGGTCGTAGGCGGTGGTGACCTCGGTGCCGGTCTCCACCCAGGCGTCCACGCGGACGTCCTCCGGGAAGGCGACCCGGGTCAGCAGGCCGGCGCTGGGGCGGTGGTCGCGGGAGGGGTCCTCCGCGTAGAGGCGGGCCTCGACGGCGTGTCCCCGGGGCGTCGGGGGCTCGGTGACGACGGCGGTGTCGCCCTGGGCGAGGCGCAGCATCCAGGCGACGAGGTCGACGCCGTAGATCGCCTCGGTGACCGGGTGCTCGACCTGGAGGCGGGTGTTGACCTCAAGGAAGTACGCCTCCTCGCGGGCGGCGTCGTACACGAACTCGACCGTGCCGGCGGAGCGGTAGTCCACCGACGCGCACAGGTCGCGGGCGGCCTCGGCGAGCCGACGCCGGACGTGCTCGGGGAGGCCGGGGGCCGGAGCCTCCTCCAGGACCTTCTGGTTGCGGCGCTGGAGCGAGCAGTCCCGGTCGCCGAAGGTGACGACCTTGCCCTGCCCGTCGCCGAAGACCTGCACCTCGACGTGGCGGGCGCGTTCCACCAGGCGTTCCAGGAAGACTCCGGCGGAGGAGAAGGAGGCCGCGGCCACCCGCTGCACCCGGTCCCAGGCGTCGGCGAGTTCGGCGGGGCCGTGGCAGGCCCGCATGCCGATGCCGCCCCCGCCGCCGGTCGCCTTGAGCATCACCGGGTACCCGATCTCGTCGGCGGCGGTGAGGGCCGCGGCCACGTCCGGGAGGAGGCCGGTGCCGGGGGCGAGCGGGACGCCCGCCTCCTCGGCGGCGGCCCGGGCGGTGTGTTTGGCCCCGAAGAGCTCCAGCTGTTCGGGGGTGGGGCCGACGAAGACGATGCCGGCGTCGGCGCAGCGGCGTGCGAAGTCGGCATCCTCCGAGAGGAAGCCGTAGCCCGGGTGAACGGCCCCCGCGCCGGTGTCCTTGGCGGCCTTCAGGACCAGGTCGGCGTCGAGGTAGGACTCCTTGGCGGGCGCGGGGCCGAGCCGGACGGCTTCGTCGGCCAGCCGGACGTGCTCGGTGCCCCGGTCGGCGTCTGAGTACACCGCGACGGTCCGCAGCCCGAGTGTCCGGGCGGTGCGGATGACGCGGGCCGCGATCTCGCCGCGGTTGGCGACCAGCAGGGTGTCGAACGTCATCGGGTGCCGTCCTCTTCGCTTCCGGCCGCGTCGGTGATCGTCATCCGGACGGCCGTCGGGTCGAACCCGTTGCAGGGGTTGTTGATCTGGGGGCAGTTGGAGAGCAGCGCGAGGACGTCGGTCTCGGCGCGGAGCACGACCTTCAGGCCGGGGGCCGAGATGCCGTCGACGATGCCGAGCGTGCCGTCCTTCTCGACCGGCACGTTCATGAACCAGTTGATGTTGGAGACGAGGTCGCGCTTGCCGAGGCCGTGCCGGGCGCCCTCGGCGAGGAAGTTCTCCACGCAGGCGTGCTGCGACCAGGTGTGGTGGCCGTAGCGGAGGGTGTTGGACTCCTTGGAGCAGGCGCCGCCGAGGGTGTCGTGCCGTCCGCAGGTGTCCTCGACGACGGTCATCAGCGGGGTGTGCTCGTTGGAGAGCAGGACCGAGCCGGTGGTCAGGAAGACGTTGCCCTGGGCCTGGACGGTGTCGGGGGCGCTGTAGCGCACGGAGGTGTCGTGCGCGTCGTAGACGAGGAAGTCGGCGGCCTGGTTGCCGTACAGGTCGGTGACGGTCAGCAGCTGTCCCCTGCGGACGAACCCGGACCAGGCGGCGCGGGCGGGGACGGTGTCGTCGGAGACGACGCGGCCGGGAAGGGCGGTGACGGTCATACGAGCCCCCGGGCGGTGAGGTGGTCGACGGTGTTCAGGAAGGCACGGCGGCCTTCGGGGGTGGCCTCCCACAGGGCGTCGCCGGGGGAGGTCGGGCGGGATCGGTACGCCAGCACCTGGAGGTTTGCGCAGGTGTACTCCGGACGCGGGTCCAGCGGGTGCGGAACGTTGGCGAGGAGGACGGTGACGTCCTGTTCGGCGCGCAGCGTGACGGACGTGCCGGGACCGGCCGATCCGGTGAACTCGGTGGTGCCGTCCTCCGAGATCCGTACGCCCTGGAAGAAGGAGACGGACGGCGGGAGGTCGCGCGGGGAGAGGCCGTTCTTGAGGGCGGCGAGTTTGAACAGTTCGCGCCCCGCCGGCGAGGCGGACTGCGGAGTGCCGTCGCCGTACCGGGCGGTGTTGCGCGCGAGGGTGGACGTGCCGGTCAGGGCGTCGTGCCGACCGGAGGTGTCCTCGACGACGGAGGCGAGCACCCGGCCCTGGTCGGAGAGGAGCAGATGCCCCTCGCCGAGGTACGCGTTCCACAGCACCTTGACCGTGTCGGCCGTGTTCAGCCGCTCCCAGGGGCGGTCGGCGCTGTGGAGGAGGAGGTGCGCGCAGGCGTCGCCGGTGAGGTCGGTCAGCCGCAGTTCGGTGCCGCGGGCGAGGACCTTGTGGGTGTAGCCGCCGCCCGCCACGGTCTCGGCCCACACGACGTCCCCGGCGGCCACGCCCTCGGGAGGCTCCGGCCAGTCGCTCGCGGGGACGACCGGCATGGCGTCGGTCGTCGTGCCCTCCTGGGCACGGGCGTGCTCGCGTGCGCCGTGCGTCGACGCGGTCGCTGACGGTGGCGCTGAGGGTGTCCCCATGGCTCGACCTCCGGTCCGGGGCTCATCTCGGATCTAATTTCTGTCGCTCGACAGAAATTAGGCAGCGGCCGCTTCCTTCCCATTGCCCGCGCGTTTCCGGTCGGTTACCGGAAACTCACCCCGACCGCTCCGTCCGGAGGAACCGCGGGCGCTGTGCGAGGATCACGGAGTGAGCACGCCGAACACGCCCACCGGCAGGAGAGTCGGCCGCCCGCGGGCCCAGGAGCGCCCGGCCGGCGGCCCGGAGCCGCGCGACGAAGTCATCGCCGTGGCGGCCGAGTTGTTCACCACCCGCGGCTACACCGCGACCTCCACCCGGTCCATCGCCGAGCGCGCCGGGCTGCGGCAGGCGTCCCTCTACCACTACGTCGACGGCAAGGAAGCGATCCTCGCGGAGCTGCTGGAAGGGACCGTGCGCCCCTCCCTGGAGGTGGCGGCCCGGCTCGTCTCCCGCGCGGAGGCGTCCCCGGAGGCGCGCCTGTGGGCGCTGTGCCACTCCGACGCGGCGCTGCTGTGCGCAGGTCCGTACAACCTCGGCGCGCTCTACCTGCTGCCCGAGGTGCAGACGGAGCGCTTCGCCGTCTTCCATCGGCTCAGGGCCGAACTCAAGGACTCCTACGCGGGGTTGCTCGCCGCCACGGAGCCCGGTGCGGCCCTCGGCCCCGAGGAGCGCGCGCTCCGCGCCGACCTCCTCTTCGGTCTCACCGAGAGCGTGATCCTCATCCGGCGCGCCGACCCCGCCCGCGATCCCGCGGCCCTCGCGGCGGCGACGGCCGACGCCGCGCTGCGGGTGGCCGGCGTGCCGCAGCGCTCCCTGACACGACTGCGCCGCGAGGGGCGGGAGCTCCTCGCGGCACAGGTCTGACCCACGGCTTCCGGACGCCGTCCCGCCTCAGGCGCGTACGGCCTCCGGCTCCGGCGCCGCGGGGCCTCCGTGTCCCGTCCCGTCCGGCCGCCCCCCGGAGCCCTCCCGGCCGCGGTACCAGCGGTACGTCGCACCCGACGCGACCGTGGCCGCGAGGACCAGGACGGTGAACCACCGGAAGTACCAGTGGCCGCCCTCGGGGTCGTACACCTCGGCACGCGGCCAGGCGAGGTTGACCGTCATGAAGAGGCCGTAGGCGACCGCGAGCGCGTTGACCGGAAGTCCCCAGCGGCCGAGGGAGAACAGCGGACGCCCGAGTTCGTCGCGCCCACCGTCGTCCGGCCGCCACTCGCCCCGCAGCCGCCGGACCAGCATCGGACCGGTGACCATGGCGTAGGCCAGGTAGACCATGGCGATACAGGTGGTGCCGATGGCGAGGAAAGCCTGCGGGGAGGCGAGGTTGAGCAGGAGCAGCAGTCCCGCGCCGACGCCGACCACCACCGCCGCCGTGCCGGGCATTCCGGTCCTCCGGGGCACCCGCGCCAACGCCGCCGACCGGGGGAGGACGCCGTCCCGGGCCATGGAGAAGAGCATGCGGGTCGCGGAGGTCTGGATCGCGAGGGTCGCCGCGCAGATCGCCACGGCCACGTCGGCGAGCAGGACCCTGCCGAGGCCGTCGCCGAGGGTGCTGGTGAGCACGTAGCCGAGGCCCTCCGCGGCCAGGCGTCCGTCGGTGAGGCTGGGCGCGGCGAGCAGGCCGCCGAGGAGCAGCAGCCCGCCGCAGACGCCGGAGGTGGTGAGGGCGGTGAGCGTCGTACGCGGCGCGGTGCGCCGGGGGTTGACGGTCTCCTCGCTCATCTCGCTCGCGCTCTCGAAACCGATCAGGACGTACGCCGCGGTGAACGAGCCCACCAGAAGCGCCGTGATCAGGCCGCCGTGACCGCCCGTGTGCAGGGTGATCCCGGGATCGCGCTCCGCGTGGGTGGCCAGGAGGGTGACGATCAGCGCGACACCGGCGATCTCGGCGGTGACCCCGATCGTGTTGACGGCCGACAGCGCGCGGTTGTCCAGGACGTTGAGCAGGGTGGTGAGTGCCAGCAGGACCAGGCCGAGGAGGGCGGCGTTGGCGGCTCCGCTGGTCGTCGTGGGCGACGGGTCGCCGCCGACGATCTGGAAGCCGGTCCAGACGGCGGGCAGGACGACCTGGAGGGCGAGCGCGGCGGCCGCCACCACCACGATCCGTCCGGTGACCATGATCCAGCCCGCGTACCACCCGAAGGCGGGGCTGCCGAGCCGGCTCGCCCACTGGTAGATCGCCCCGGCGATGGGCAGCCGGGCGGCGAGTTCGGCGAAGCAGGCGGCGACGAGGAGCTGTCCGACGAGGACCGCGGGCCAGGTCCAGAAGAAGAGCGGCCCTCCGAACGAGTAGCCCAGGGAGAAGAACTGGAAGACGGTGGTCAGCACGGAGATGAAGGAGAACCCGGCGGCGAAGGAGGCGTATCCGCCCATCCGCCTCCGCAGCTCCTGGGGATAGCCGAACGGGGCGAGAGCGTCCCCGCCGCCGGGCGGAGGGGGTGTCGGCGGTGCGGGATCGGTGGTCACGGTCATGGCGGTCCCCTGTCGCGGAGGTGAGTCGTCCCTGCGAATTCCTGTCGGTTGACAGAAATTAGGGACGGCCCGTTTCCGCCGCGTGTCGCGGCCGTGTCCCGTCCGTTAGTGACTGCTCTCCGAGCACGCGCGCCCGGAGTCCGGGGGAGCCCGGCGGCGGGTGCGCGCTTCTGGATGCATCGCCCCCCATGCGGGACGAGCTGCCGCGCGACGGTCTGTCCGTCGTACGGCGACCGCTCGGAAGCCTTCGCTGTCGTCACCGGGCTCCCCTCCTTCATGGCCGCGGGCTGCCCTCCGGAGCAGCGGAGGGCGGTGCGATGGCCTCCGCCGCCCGCCAGTGGTCCGCGGAACAGCCAGGTGGGAACGGAGGGAAGAGATGGCCGGCCAGGTCGATCCGCCAGAGATGCCCCCCTGCGCAGTCGCATTCGTAGAGGCCTGCCCCCGGGGTGTACGCGCCGGGCGTATGCGTCTGGACGATGGCCATGGGCTCTCCTTGTGAGCGTGCGGGAGTATGTCGTCCTGGATTGCGACGACTTCGGGACCTTCGGATGCAGCCTTGACCCGTATGGCCCTGCGCGGTCATCGGCAGGCTCTAGGCGCGGTGACGAGCGAGGGCCCGTCCTTCACCCGCGCGTGCATCCGTCGTCGACCCGACGTCCGAAAGTCCGGATGATGACGGCGTGGGCGATCGCGAGACGTCTCGCCGTCTTCGGCGGAGGGGGTCGACGAAGGGAACGCACCATGCACACAGATCTCCTCGGCACGCCGGTGCTCGCGGCGGGTGTCTGGCAATCAGGTCTCGCCCAGGTACTGGGCGGGCTCGTCGTCGTAGTGGTCCTCATCGGAGCGTTCGTGTGGGGTATCCGGGTCATGAACAGGGAGCTTCCACCGCCCGACCCCGCATCCCAGCCGCACCGCCCCGACACCGGCCAACTGCCCGGTGAGGTCTCTGAGTACCGCAAGCCGTCCGAGGTTCCCAGGACGGACGGCGAGCACCGGCTCATGCCGTACAACCTGAGCAGTTCCGGTCAGGCCGACACGCAAACGCCGAGCGAGGAGAAGCGCAAGTGGCGCGGTATCTCCAGCGGGGGCTTCGGCAGCGGTGGTACCGGTCATGGGGACTGACGTTGCGCGAACGCGTGGGCGTCTCAGACAGGCGGTTCCATGCAACGGCGAAGGGAGTGCAAGGCGCGCCTGATGTGGCTCTTGACCGTGCCGAGGGGGAGTCCGGTCTCCTCCGAGATCTGCGCCTGGGTCATGTCGCCGTAGATCGCCATTCCGACCAGACGTCGTTGGACGGGAGAGAGGAGGCCGAGCTTCTGCAGGACGATCACTCTGTTCAGAGCCTGCTCGCACTCGTCCCTGCTGTAGTTGCGGACCACCTGCGCGTGCTGACCCGTCAGCACACGCTCGAGGTCGGTCCTCCGCGTCCGTGCCGTACGCGCGTCCAGGATGACGTGACGTGCGATGCCGACGAGCCAGCCGCCGAGAACGCCTCGCTCCGGCCGGTATCCGGCGCGGCCGCGCCAGGCGGCGATGAACACCTGCTGTGTGACGTCCTCCGCGTCCTGAGCATTGCCGAGTGCGCGGCGAGCCAGCGAATACACCAGAGCGGCGTGCTCCTCGTACAGAGCGGCCAACGCGGCTGGATCGCCGCACACGAACCGCCGCGCAAGCTCTGCTTCCGACTCGTCGAGCGTCGTTGAGCGGGTAGACGGGTGCGCTGCCCGGGTGGGGGCCGCGTAGAGCGCCTGCGGGCTGCTTCGAGCAGGCGAGGAGGACTGAGCGGAGACCATGGCTTTCTCCTAAGGCACGGGGATGCACCGTCCCTCACACCGTCGCTAAATCGATGCACCACAGCAAGACGCATTGATGTTGCATCGAAATGGGGGAGTGAAACCTGCATCCCGGCTGTCGGAGCGCGGCGAAGCACAGGTATCCGCTCACTCGCACGGAGTGAACGGTTCGAAAGGAATCAGAGATGAATCCCCGGACCACCGCCGCAGTGGCAGCCACCCTCGGAACGTGCGCACTTGCCTTGAGCGCCGCTCTGCCTGCCTCCGCCGCCGACGAGGACAAGGCCACGGTGTCCGTCCTGCACGCCGTACCCGGACTCACTGTCGACGTGTACGCCAATGGTGACGAACTCCTCCCGGACTTCAAGCCGGGCACGCTTACCGAGCCACAGGAGCTCCCTTCGGGGAGTTACGACCTCAAGGTCTTCCCCGCCGGCGCCGACCCCAAGGGGACGCCCGCCATCCAGAAGACCGTGGACGTCCCCGCGGGTGCGAACGCGACCGTCGTGGCGCACCTGTCGGCCGATGGCAAGCCCCAGCTCGACGCCTTCGTCAACGACACCGCCAAGATCCCCGCAGGGCAGACCCGGCTGACCGTACGCCACGTTGCCGCAGCACCCGCCGTGGACGTCAGGGCAGGGGGCCAGCCCGTCTTCAAGGCACTGGAGAACCCCAAGGAGGACACCGCTGAGCTCCCCGCAGGGACCGTCTCTGCCGATGTCGTCCTCGCCGGCAGCGACGACGTCGTCATCGGTCCCGCCGACCTCGATCTGAAGGAAGGCGCGACGAACATCGTCTACGCCTGGGGCAGCGCGGCGGACAAGAATCTCGCCCTCAAGGTGCAGACCCTGACCGGCATGCACGCCGCACCCTCAGGCGTGGCCGCCGGGCTCGGACAGCCCAACGACTCCGAGGCATGGATCGCCCTCTCGGCCGGTGCCGGACTGCTCGCGCTCGCCGGCGCCCTCACCGCTC
Organism: Streptomyces aureus; assembly: GCF_001418135.1. GTDB lineage: Bacteria > Actinomycetota > Actinomycetes > Streptomycetales > Streptomycetaceae > Streptomyces > Streptomyces aureus_A. The sequence goes on along the minus strand of NZ_LIPQ01000001.1, from coordinate 13,811 downwards.
GCCGCGTGGTGGCACGATCTCGTGCCTGAAGCACGCAGGGACACGCCATCCCGAACGAGCCCGGGCGGCGCCATCGCGGTCGCCGTGCTGGCCGCCGCCGGATCAGTGGCCCTCGCCGTCGGAGCAACGTTTCAGTCGTCCGCCCGGGATGCCCCCGATTTCCACGCCCGGACGTCTCCCGCCGCGTCAGGGCCCTGGGCGGAGCCGATCCCAGGCTCCGCTCCCCTCCCTCACGCACCCGCCCGGGCCGAGAGACCGCTCGGTCAACCAGCACGCCCCCAGAGCATCGAGATCACACGCGTCGGTCTGCATGCCCCGGTCGTACCGGTCGGAGTCGACAAGCAGGGCGGTGCTGAGGTTCCCGCCGACCCCGGAGTGGCCGGTTGGTACCGTTTCGGCACCGCTCCGGGACAGACCTCCGGCTCGGCTGTACTGATCGGGCATGTCGACTCCCGCTCGGGAGACCTGGGCGAATTCGCCGCCCTCCGCGACGTCCGCGCGGGTGACGTCGTCCTGGTGCGACGCCACGGTGCTCCTCCTGTCTCCTACCGCATCGCCGCCCGCGTGACGGTCGGCAAGAGTGACCTGCCCGCGTCCACCTTCGCCAGAACGGGGCCACCTGTCCTCAGATTGATCACCTGTGCGACCCCGTACGACCCGGACAGAGGCGGTTATCTGCGTAACCTCGTTGTCACGGCGGTTCCCGTTCCGGGAACAGGCTGACCGCTCGCTGCTTCGGAAACCTGCTCCATGCGTACGCTGAGAGCCGTGTCGGACACTCGGAAGACCCGCACGCGGCAACGTCTTGCGGCCTTCTCTCGAAGTGCCGTCAGTGCAGCGAACCGCGCGTACGGACCGGCGTCACGATTCCGGCGCGGGCTCGCCGTAGATGCGGGAAACGGAGTCGAGCGCCTCCCGTAGACCCCGGGGGCGCAACATGCCCGAGTCGGGCGTCCGGCCCGCCCAGCCGGGGCCCGCCAGCAGTACCACTGGCGCTGTCCGGGCACCGCGCAGACCGAACGTCATGCCCGCTACATGGCGTGCCAGCGCGTGGCTCGCCGTCGAACGCGCCTGAGACCACAGCACCACTGCGGCAGGACCGCACCTGCGCACCGCGGCATCCAGTGCCTCCGCCGGGACGGCGCCGCCGAACATGAGAGTCGCGATGCCCCGCTCGGAGAGACCTGCGGCAAGCGCCTCGAGCGGCAGCGTATGGGGCTCTGACGGCACGCACGCAAGCAGCACGGGAGCCCTCGGCTTCCCCACGGAAGCAAGGGCGGCGCGGCGAAGGGCGGTCGAGACCTGCCAGGACAGCAAGTGCTCGACCTCGACGTAACGGTCGTCCGAGGACTCCCATTTGCGGCCGACGGCATGGAGCGTGGGCACCATCACCTCTTCCCAGGCCGTCACGAGGCCGTGGTTCGAGATCACCTGCTCCAACAGGGTCTCCATCGCCGGGGCGTCCAACCGGACCGCCGCCCGGGCCAGACCGCGGCACTCCTGCCGTACGTCACCAAGGGGCAATCCACCTCCCCCGGCCGGCCTGCGGCCCGGGGAGGGATCGGAGTCGGACGAGGCCGGAGCAGCGAGTTCCTTGCCGGTTCCGGCCGGCACCCGGCGGTCGCTCCGGGCAGCACGAGCGGCTTCCGCAGGGGGAATGCCCGAAGCGGTGAGACGGCACATCTCCTCAAGCATCGCGACATCGGAGGGGGACCAGCGCCTGTGCTTGCCGTTCGCGCGGATCGCCGGCCCGATGCCGTAGCGCTGCTCCCAGGAACGAACGGTGGTCGGCGACACCCCCAGGCGTTGGGCCAAGGCCCCTGTGGTGATTCCCAGACTGGTCTCGGCCATGCGATCCACCTTACGGTGCAGAAACGCTGCGTAACCTGAAGACGCTGCGCGAACCGGGATCCGTCCGGTCGGCGCCGGAGCCGCTGCCGACGTGTGCCGACTACTCCCGCGGGGGCACAGGCGACGTCTCCGTACTGGCTCCGAGCTGATACGGCCGAAGCCGATGTGCCCAGTCGGTACGGGGAACGTCGAAGGGCCTTCGGTACGCGGACATCTCGCCCGGCAGACGGTCGGTGGGGGGTCGCAGCGGATGCGAGGCGGGGTCCGGCGGCGGGGCCTCCTCATCGCGGACCTTGGTCCCGAGGACGAACGCGCCGATCAGCACGGCTACGACGATCACTCCGATCAGAACGAGCACGATGGCCTCCTGTGAAGCGATGGATGTATGCGTTGTTTCGGTCGCCGGCACGGGTGTGGATGCGCGAAGAGGCGAAAACACTCCCCGGGAAGACGAAGGAGGGCCCGGGTGCGGTGCAGCCGGCGTGGCCACTGGCTGCTCGCCCCCGCTGCGACGACGGCAGCGGCGGGAGTGTGGGGGTGGCCCATGCTCCCGCTGTTGCTTCTCGCCCTGTTCGACCTCGCCGCCGACCGGCACACCCCGGCAGCCGTGACCTGTACCGCCGCCGCGCTGACCGGCAACGCACTCTTTCATCCGACGGTCTCCCTGTGGCGGCCGCAGCAGTACGGTGCCAGCCTGTTTCTGCTACTGGCCGTCACAGGGGGCCTGTGGATCGGCAACCGGCGCCCACGTCAGCCGCATCCTGGCCACCCTGGACGTCACCAACCGGGTCCAAGCCGCGCTCCTGGCCCGCGATGCCGGTCTCACCCCTGAGTTGGCCGCTGCGCTGCCCGTGACGCCGACGACGAGCCTACGCTGCGCAGCGGCGCCACGTAACGCAGGATTCAGATTGTCTATTGAAATGTGCATCTGTAATGCCTGATACTGCAGGCGCGGGTGCCGCTGTGGTGTCCTCCTGTTGGGGCTTGTGCGAAGGGGCGAATGTGGATTCCGTACGCAAGGAGCACGATCTGATCGGCGAGAGATGCGTTCCGGGACACGTCTACTACGGCGTGCACACTCTTCGGGCCGTTGAGAACTTCCCGCTCACCGGCGTGGCGCTGTCCGCCCATCCTGAGCTCGTGATCGCCCTCGCCGAGGTGAAGGAGGCCGCCGCTCTCGCCCACGGTGAGCTCGGCACCCTGCCGCGTGAGCGGGTCGAAGCGATCGTCGCGGCGTGCGGAGAAGTCCGCGAAGGGCGTCTGCACGACCACTTCGTGGTGGATGTGTTCCAGGGCGGTGCGGGCACCTCGTCGAACATGAACGCCAACGAGGTGATCGCGAACCGGGCGCTGGAGCTGCTCGGTCACGAGCGCGGCGCCTACGCCCATCTGCACCCCAACGACGACGTCAACCGCTCCCAGAGCACCAACGACGTGTACCCGACAGCGGCCAAGCTCGCGATGTACGCCGCCGCAGGACGTCTGTTGGACGCGATGAGCGCCCTCGCCCATGCCTTCACCGAACGCGGGGGTGCGTTCGCCAAGATCGTGAAGCTCGGCAGGACGCAACTTCAGGACGCCGTACCGATGACTCTGGGCCAGGAGTTCGACGCGTTCGCCCTCACGGTGCGCGATGACGCGTCGCTCGTCACGCGGGCCTCTTCCGCGCTGCTCGAAGTCAATCTCGGCGGAACCGCCATCGGAACCGGCCTGAATGCCGACGCCGGGTTCGCGCAGCGTGCCGTGGCGCATCTGGCGACCATCACGTCGGCCCCGGTCCGCTCGGCCCGCCAGCCCGTCGAGAGCACCCAGGGGGTGGGGGGATTCATTCAGCTCTCCAGCTCCCTGAAGCAGTTCGCCCTGCGCCTGTCGAAGATCTGCAACGACCTCAGGCTGTTGTGCTCCGGGCCGAGGGCCGGCCTGGGGGAGCTTCGCCTGCCGGCGCTGCAGGCAGGGTCGAGCATCATGCCGGGCAAGGTGAACCCCGTCGTTCCTGAGGCGGTCAACCAGGTGTGCTTCGATGTCGTCGGGGCTGACGCCGCGGTGTCGGCGGCGGCCCAGGCGGGGCAGCTCCAGCTGAACGCCTTCGAGCCTTTGATGGCCCACCACCTCCTGAACTCGATGAACCGTCTGGAGGCGGCCTGCCGCGTCCTGGCCGAGCGGTGCGTACAGGGGATCGAAGCGAACGAGGACCGTCTCCGCGAGTCGGTGGACAGGTCGGCGGGCCTCGCCACGGCGCTGAATCCGGTCATCGGTTATCAGCGTGCGACCGAGCTGGCGCGCCAATGCATGGACACGGGGCTGTCCGTGCGCACGCTGGCGGCCAGGGGCGGACTGCTCACGGAGGAGGAGCTGGACGCGCGACTCGACCCCTGGAAGCTCGCCCATCCGCAATAGGCCGAGAAGGTGCCGGCCCGGCGGTGCCGGGCCGGGGCCGCGAGCGGGGGCGGCCGGGTCTTCACACCGGACATCGGTCGAAGATCCGGCGCTCTCGTCAGCTCTTCGTCAGGGTGCAGGTGTACGTGGCGGTCCCGCTGCCGCTGTAAGCCTCCACGTCGATGTAGTACGTGCCGGTCCCGGAGGCGGTTCGGGTGAAGGTGAGGGTTTCGTCGGTGCCGGCGCCGTCGTTGACGGAGCGTTCCAGGGTGCTGCCGGCCGAATCGAGGAGGTGGACGTCGGCGTCGTACGCGGCAGGGACGGCGCAGTTCAGGGTGGCGGTCTGGCCGCCGGCCAGACCGACCTTGAAGTAGTCGCGGTCGCTGGTGGACTTCATGCTTCCGGTCAGGGTGCCGGGGGAGGACAGGGCGGTGGCGTCGTCGGCCGTGTCACGGGTGTCGTTCGGCTCGCTCTCGGTGAGTGCGGCGCCGCTCTGGCCTCCGCAGTCGGTCACCGGAGTGCCGTTGTAGAGGTTGGCGTCGGTCACCCCGTTGGTGACGCTGCGCAGGTAGTAGCCGCAGGTGGGCCGGTTCTTGAAGTCGAACGTGCCGCCCGGCGTCAGGCGCCAGATCTTGAAGCCGGAGTACGTCAGGGGCTTGCGGTCCACGGCCTGCTCGGGCTGGTGGTCGGCGAGGACGACGTAGGCGTCCTTGCCGTACTCGGTCGCCATGCCGTTGCGGTCGATGAACAGCGACCCGCCGCCCTCCTCGACGCCGACGGCCCAGGCGGCGCCTCCCGTCGTGAGGCCGTCCTTCACCGAGCGGGCGAGGAACGCCATGGTGCGGCCCATGCGGTCGCGCGTCACGAAGTGGGAGTCGTTGACGACCCCGCCGTAGTTGGCCCACTGGAACATGCCGGTGGTGAAGCTGATGTAGCGGTCGTAGGGGTTGGCGAGTGCTTCGGCGCTGGTGACGCTGCCGTTGCAGGCGTCGTAGACGACGGGGCTGTTGATGTGGTGGCCGGCGCTTCCGCCGCCGGAGCCGCCGCCCTTGGCGACGACGGATTCGACGGACGCCTCGAGCGCCGTTCCCTTCCAGGCCGTGTACCTGCACTGGTCGCCGCCGGCGAAGTAGACGAACTCGGCGTTGCGGACGTCGGTGTTGACCTGGCTGTTGTTGCCGTCGGTGGCTGCGGTGAGCGTCCACGTCGTACACGAGTTCACGCCGGTCAGACCCATGACGGTGTCGCACTCGGGGGTCCTGCTCCCCGAAGTGGGTGCCGATCCGGAGAGAACGACGACATCGATGCTGCCGGTGCCCCCGCGGATGTCGTCGATGGCCCGGGTCATGGAGGCCGCGACGACGCCGCCGGCGCCGTTCATCGTGAACGCGGGACCGTTCCACGAGGTGCGACTCACGTCGGAGGTGCCGCCCAGCCTGATCCTTTCCGCGGCCGCGTGGGCGGGCTGCTGGATCGTCATGGCTGCGGTCACCGCGATCAGGGTGACGGCGAGCGGTGCGGTCTGACGTGAGAGACGTGAGGCCATCGGGACTCCAAGGAGAGGGATGCGGGCAGGCCGCAGACGGACGCTGTCAGGTGACGGCGCCCGTTGCGGCTCATCGGGTTGGTAGCGGAACTTACAAGCCATTCGTCAGAACGGAAAGATGTAAGGCCGCAGGAACTCCTCGCGCCTCGAAAAGGTCCCGGAATATGCGGTCAAACTGCCGTCAAACCCCCCGAGTGACTATCAGGATGCCGCGTTACGTGAACGTAACGTGAGATACATCTAGTCAGAATCCTGATCGATATGTAACTTCTCTGCTGTGGCCGGCGGCCAGAACTCGCCGGCGAAGAATCCTCGAGAGGATCCACCCTGATGAACACGCGTCTCGCCCACCGGGCAGCGGCCGCCGCTGTGGCGACCACAGCGCTCATGTCCCTCTCCGCATGCGGGGGCGACGACTCCGCCCCCAAGGCAGCCGGCAAGGTCTCCGTCGCCGGTGTGGAGATCGAGAGGGACCAGGCCCTGCACGACATGCTGCCCGAGGAGATCAAGAAGGCCGGCCGGGTCAGGGTGGCCACCGATGTCCCCTACCCGCCCTTCGAGATGTTCGTGAAAGAGGGCGGGAGCGAGCTGACCGGTCTGGACCACGACCTGGGACAGGCGCTGGGCGGCAAGCTCGGTGTGGCCTTCGTCTTCACGCCTCAGAAGTTCGACGGCATCGTCCCGGCCATCCAGGCCGGGAAGTTCGACATAGCGATGTCGGCCATCACCGACAACAGGGACCGCCAGAAGGTCGTGGACTTCGTCGACTACTCGCAGTCCGGATCGGGCATCCTCGTCCCGGAGGGCAACCCGGCAAAGATCACCACGCTGGACACGCTGTGCGGACAGAAGGTCGCGGTGCAGGCCGCGACCAACCAGCTCGACCTGTTGAAGGGCCATCAGACGGTCTGCGCGAAGGCGGGCAAGGGGAAGATCGACATCCAGACCTTCCCCAAGGACTCCGACGCACAGCTCGCCCTGCGCTCAGGCAAGGCCGTCGCCCAGGTCCTCACCAAGCCCGCTGCCGGCTGGGTCGCCAAGACCGCCGACGACGGCAAGGCCTTCGACCTCGTCAACGACCCCAAGGCGCCCGGCGGCTACAACGCCTCGCCCAACGGCATAGCCGTCAGCAAAGAGCTGCCCGAGTTGACCGACGCGATCCTCCAGGCCCTCCAGGCCCTCCTCGACGACGGCACCGTCGCGGCGATCTACAACGAGTACGGCGTCGCGTCGATCGCCGTGCCCAAGGCCACCAAGAACGCGGCGGTGGACTAGAGATGAGCGACACCAAGGCACCCGCCGTGACCGTCCCCAAGAGTGATCCGCACGCCCAGGACCTCGAAGTCGTCCCCCTCCGCAACTACGGGCGCTGGATCGCCGCGGCCGCGGCGCTGCTGGCCCTGGTCGGGCTGATCGGCTCCCTTGCCAAGAACGACAACCTGCACTGGGACGTCGTCGGCCACTACCTCTTCGCCGACCTCATCTTCGACGGACTCGCCACCACCCTCTGGCTGACCGCGGCCGCCATGGCCCTGGGCCTGGGCCTCGGAACGCTGATCGCCGTCATGAGACTGTCCTCCAGTCCCGTCCTCTACGGACTGGCCACCGTGTTCGTCTGGTTCTTCCGCGGCACCCCACTGCTCGTGCAGATCATCTTCTGGGGTTACGCGGCCGCCCTCTACCAGTACGTGAAGGTCGGCGTCCCGTTCACCGACATCACGTTCTTCCAGGCAGAGACCAACTCCCTCCTCACCCCCGCGATCGCGGCCCTGCTGGCTCTGGGCCTCAACGAGGCCGCCTACGCCTCGGAGATCGTGCGCGCCGGCATCCAGTCCGTCGACCCGGGCCAGACCGAAGCCGCGCACTCGCTCGGCATGCGCCCCGCACTCACCATGCGGCGGATCGTCCTGCCTCAGGCCATGCGCGTCATCATCCCGCCGATGGGCAACGAGACCATCAACATGCTCAAGATGACCGCCCTCGTCTCGGTCATCTCCGCACACGACCTCATGTCGAACATCCAGGACGTCTACGCCCAGAACTACCAGGTCATCCCCATGCTGGTCGTCGCCAGCCTCTGGTACCTCGCCCTCGTCACCCTGCTCAGCGTTCCCCAGGCTTGGCTGGAACGCCGGTACGGGCGCGGCACCACCAGGGCGGGGTACGTCTCCCCGTTCCGGCGCATGCTCGGCGGAGCCGTGGAGCGGATCGGCAAGAACAGCAAGGAGGAGAGCCGATGAGCACTCCCATGGTGCGCGCCCAAGGCGTGCGCAAGCACTTCGGCAGGCTGGAGGTGCTCAAGGGCATCGACCTCACCGTCGAACGCGGCCAGGTCTGCTGTCTTCTGGGACCCTCCGGTTCCGGCAAGTCCACCTTCCTGCGCTGCATCAACCACCTGGAGAAGGTCGACGGCGGCAAGCTGGCCGTCGACGGGGAACCGGTCGGATACCGGCAGCACGGCAACAGGCTGCACGAGCTGCGCGAGCGGGAGGTCGCCGAACACCGCCGGGACATCGGCATGGTCTTCCAACGGTTCAACCTCTTCCCGCACATGACGGCCCTGGAGAACGTCATGGAAGCCCCCGTCAGGGTCGGCGCCGTCGCCAGGAGCACCGCCCGCGAGCACGCCCAGAGCCTCCTCGAACAGGTCGGCCTGGCGGACAGGGCCCGCCACTATCCCGCCCAGCTGTCCGGCGGACAGCAGCAGCGCGTCGCCATCGCCCGCGCCCTCGCGATGAAGCCCAAGCTGATGCTCTTCGACGAGCCGACCTCCGCGCTGGACCCCGAGCTCGTGGGCGATGTCCTGGACGTCATGCGGCAGCTCGCCGCGGACGGCATGACCATGGTCGTCGTCACCCACGAGATCGGCTTCGCCCGCGAGGTCGGCGACACCGCCGTCTTCATGGACGAAGGCATCGTCGTCGAGGCGGGCGACCCCCGTCGGGTACTCGTCGACCCGGAGCAGGACCGCACCCGCGCCTTCCTGTCCAAGGTCCTGTGAGCGCCCCGGTCCGCCGGCAGGCGCCGGCCACCGAACTCCTCGGCCTGGCCCGCGCCCACCGCGCCCAGTACCTGCGCGATCTCGAGACGCTCGTCTCCATCGATTCGGGGTCCTACAGCGCCGCAGGGGTCAACAAGGTCGCCGACTGGGTGCAGCGGCGCCTGGACCGTCTGGGATTCGACGCCGAACGCGTCAGCTTCCCGTCCGAAGCAGGACACCGGTCCGGCGACGCGCTGATCGGCCGCAAGCGCGGCACGCTCCCCGAATCCGAAGGCGGACGCAGGATCATCCTCGCGGGCCACATGGACACCGTCTTCGAGGACGGAACCGCCGCCGCGCGCCCCTTCCGGACGGTCGGCTCCCTCGCCCACGGGCCCGGGGTGAGCGACGACAAGGGAGGCCTGCTGGCAGGCCTCACCGCCCTGGAGGTCCTCGCCGAGTACGGCACCGAGGCGTACGACGAGCTGGTCTTCCTCGCCACGCCCGACGAGGAGATCGGTTCACCGGCCAGCCGGGGCCTCATCGAGCGCACCGCCCAGGGCATGCACTACGGTCTCGGCCTCGAATGCGCCCGGGAGAACGGCGACCTCGTCATCGCCCGCAAAGGCGTCGCCGACTTCCGCCTCACCGTCACCGGGAGAGCGGCGCACGCCGGCATCGAACCCGAGCGCGGAGCCAACGCCGCTCTCGCCGCCGCGCACCTGATCGTCGCCCTGCACGCTCTCAACGGCCACTGGGACGACGTCACCCTCAACGTGGGTGTGGTCCGGGCCGGTACGCGCGCCAACATCGTCTGCCCGGAAGCCGAACTGCGCGTCGAGGTGCGAGCGGCTACCACGGCCGACGTCCAGCGCGTCAGGCGGGCCATCCAGGAAGCCGCGGACCACCCCGCTGTGCCCGGCACCGGCGTCGTCGTCGAGCAGCTCGATCTCTGCCCGCCCATGGAGGACACCGCCGCCTCGCGCCGCATGCTCGACAAGGCCCGGCAGGCGGCACGCACGGTCGGCGTGGAACTCGGCGCCACGGCCACGGGCGGAGTCGGGGACGCCAACCTCATCGCCGGAGCGGGAGTGCCGGTCCTGGACGGGCTCGGGCCCATCGGGGGCGCCGACCACACCCCCCAGGAATGGCTCGACATCTCCAGCGTCCCCCAGCGCGTCGCCGTGCTCGCCGCGCTCGTCGCATCCCTCGGCGACGCCCGAAATCCCTGAACCACGTTCCGGTCGGACGAACCCCGGAGGCGTCTCGAACGCCCCGCCCGTGCCTCTTCACCCGCCCCGCAGAACTGTGCCGCACCTGCCCGCGCAGAACCGGCACCGATACGCGGGCGAGGGGCTCGGTCCGTCCGCCATCCGATCCACGGAGACATCCATGCGCGCATCCTCAGGTTCCGCACGCCGCACCGTTCTCATGTGCGGCGTCACCCTCACCCTCCTCGCCACGGCTCCCGTCGCCCAGGCCGATCCCGAACGGCCCGGCCACAAGGCAGGCTCACTCGTCCTGATCGGCGGAGGGCTGAAGGAGAGCAACTCCCCGGTCTACGGCGAGATCATCCGGCGCGCCGGCGGCGCCGCCGCCCGCATCGGGGTCATCACCGCGGCCTCCGTGCCCGAGAGCCAGGACCCCGACGCCAGCGACCCGGAACGGTGCAGCAACTCCGCGTGCAACGGCGCCTACTACGCCGACCTGTTCAAGCGGCACGGCGCCGCCGAGGCCGAGTGGGTGCCGCTCGACATCGACCACGTGGCGAACGCCGACTCCGACGCCGTCGTCGCCCAGGTCAACTCCATGACCGGCTTCTTCTTCGGCGGCGGTGACCAGTACCGCTACATCACCACCCTGCTGCGCGGCGACGAGCACACCGACTCCAAGGTCCTTGCCGCCATCCGTGCCAAGCTCGCCCAAGGAGCCGTGATCTCCGGTTCCTCCGCCGGCGCCCAGATCGTCTCCGGTCCCGACATGGTCAGCGGCGGCGAGTCCTACGAGGGCCTGCGGGACGGCAGCGCCCCCGGCTACTTCGAGGACCCCACCCGGCTCGGATACATCCCCCGGGGCGGCTTCGGATTCCTCGCCTCCGGACTCGTCGACACCCACACCGGAGCCTACGGACGGGAGGGCAGGGCGTACCGCCTGGCCGCCGACACCGGCCACGACCGCGTCTACGCGCTCGAGGAGAACACCGCCCTGATCGTCGACGACCCCGGCAGCCGGCGCGAGCGGATGACGGTCCTCGGCCCCAACGGCGTCGCCGTCCTGGACCTGCGTGCCGCCCGTACCCGCACGGGAGCCGCCGGCTGGAGCATGCGCAAGGCCCGCTACACCTACCTCACCCAGTCGGACCGGTACCACCCGCACACCTGGACGGCCTACCCCGCTGCGGACAAGCGGCGCCTGCGCCCCGTCGGCGCGACCCCTGTCCCCGCCAACGACGACGTCTTCTTCTCCGCGTCCAATCCCGACGGCATGCCCTACTCGTTCCGCACCACCGCGCGTGCCCTCGCATCGACCCGGGCACAGAGGACCGCGACCGCCACCACCTTCGGGACCGACCCCCGCTTCACCGTCACCTTCACCAAGGCCGGCGGCTTCAGTGCCTGGACCGCAGACGGCGCCACCCCGCAGACGCTCGTCGATCTGCAGATCGACATCGCACCACGATGACCACCCCGGCAGGGCCGGCCTCCACGTGCCGGCCCTGCCTCGGCTCTGCCACCCGGTCTTGAGGACCTCGGCTCACAGGGAGGGACCCCCATGACGACCAGCCTCCTCGCCGACGACATCCGTCACAGACTCGGCACGCTCACCCCGGCAGAACGCAAGGTCGCCCGCGTCCTGCTCGTCGCCTATCCCTCGGCGGGATTCGAGACCGTCGCCACCGTCGCCGAACGGGCGGGCGTCAGTGCTCCCACCGTCCTGCGCTTTGTGGGCCGCCTGGGATACCACGGATTTCCGGACTTCCAGGCAGCTCTGCGCGACGAGCTCGACGAACGCAACGCCTCCCCGATCCATCTCTACGAGACGGCGGACGATGCGGCCCTCCGGCAGTCCCCGGACGGCCTGATGGCCCGCAGTGCGAAACTGTTCGGCAACGCCCTGGCTCAGACGCTCACCGAGCTGGCGCCCCACGATCTCCAGACCGCCGTCTCGCTTCTCTCCGACCGCAAGCGCCGCGTCGTCCTCGCCGGAGGCCGGTTCACCCACGTCCTGGCCCAGTACCTCGGGCTGCACCTGATGCAGCTCCGGGGCGACGTCCGCTTCCTGCCCGATCGGGACGTCGAGCGCACCGCGGCACTCAACGCGTTCGGCAGGCGTGACGTCCTGGTCGTCTTCGACTACCGGCGCTACGAGGACGACAAGCAAGCCATGGCGCAACTCACTCAGGAACGCGGCGGCAAGGTGATCGTCTTCACCGACGTGTGGCTGTCACCGACCAGCGCTCACGCGGAAGTCGTGCTTCCCAGCCGTGTCGACACTCCCTCTCCCTACGACAGCCTCGTCCCCACGCTCGCCGTGGTGGAGACCGTGGTCGCCGGTGTCGTCGCCACTCTCGGCGACGACGCCCACCGGCACATGAAACAGAGCGAGGAGACCGCCTGCCGCACAGGTCTCGTGTGACGTCCGGCAGCAGGCCGTCGGCCGCACAGCACCGGCAGGCAGACGTGCCCGGGCGGCGCCGTCCGATCAGAGCAGGCCGGCGCGGCGCGCCACGCTCTCAGCGCGCTTCATCCTCTCGTGCCCCTCGTTTCCGACCTGGTCGAGCACGGCGGCGACCAACGACTCGATGAGAGCCAGCGCCGGCGTGAGACTGTCGTACGGGGAGTCGGACGTCACCTGGGTGATGAGAACGACGTCGGCATGAGCGGCGGCCGGCGAGAGCCACGGGTCCGTGAACACGATGACCTTCCCACCACGTTCGCGGGCCAACTCGGCGATGACCGTCTTGTCCGCCTCGTAACGCCGGTAGTCGAAAAGCACGGTGACGTCGCGACGAGTGAGCTGGGTGAGGAAAGAAGCCCGCTCCACATCCCTTTCGGGCAGGAAGTCCACTTGATCACGGAACTGCGTGAGATGCAGACCCAGGTACTGGGCCAGCAGATGCGTGAACCTGCCGCCCGCCACGTGAACCCGGCGCCGCGGATCGCTCAGGAGGCGCACCGCGTCGCTGAACTCCTGCGGAGCGACCTCCTTGAAGGTCTGGGACACGGCCTGCTGGAGGAGCGCCGAGCGCTCTTCGAGCCGTGGGCCGGACACCTCTTCCGAACGTTCCGGCACGCTGCGCCGCTGAGACGATTCGGCGGTCTCGTACAAGGTGATGGGGGAAGCGGTACGCGCGTCGAGTTCGGACCGCAGAGCGGCCTGGAGGTCGGGGAATCCCTTGTAACCCAGACGGGACGCGCAGCGCAGCACCGTGGGAGCGGAGACCGAGGCACGCTCCGCGATCGTGGCCACCGTCTCGAAGACCGCTGCCGGATACCCGGCCAGCAAGACCCGCGCGACCTTGCGTTCGGCCGGGCTGAGATCTCCCAGCCGGTTGCGGATCTCATCGGCCAGCGTGAGACTCATGATCTTCCTCTCTGCGGCGGACAGGTCGCTGCCGTCCGTCTCTGTCTTCGGTGGTGCCGCGGCGCACATCCCAGCTGTGTCAAAGAATCTGGACGTACAGACGACGCATTGCCGTGCCCCAAATGTATCGCCTGTTACGTGCGAGGTGCAGAGGCCTGGAGCGGCTGACGGCGGGGATCCGGGCCCACGCAGGCAGAGGTGTCGCTTCCGCCCCTCGGCCGGACCGGCCGAGGGGCGGGTGGCCGGACATGCGCCTTCCCTGCTCGAAGCACATGCCCGGCACGAAACCCGCCTCCGCGTACGTCGGATACCGAACCGAGTGATCACGTCAGGGGAACGTGGCACCCCAGGTGGCCGGCCCGACCACACCGTCCACACTCAGACCCCTGCTCGACTCTCGTGGTTGCCCTCGTCGGCGTAGACGTTGCCCGTGCCGGACTTCCACTGGGGGGTGCCGTCACCGCGTACACCGAT